>NZ_CEEDFC010000016.1:0-172576 GCF_979254005.1 Variovorax sp. AC103
TGAAAGTAGGTCATCGTCAGGCTCTTACAGCCCAGAAAACCCCAGTCAGAATATGACTGGGGTTTTTTGCTTTGCGCAATGGCGTTCGCCAATACAAATACGCGAACAAGCAGAACCACGCAGACGTAAACACGCAGACGTAAAAAAGCCCGATGAATCCATCGGGCTTTTTGCTATCTGAAGCAGCTGAAAATCAGGCAGCCAGGCGCTGCGCGATGCTCAGTGACCAAGCCAGTCCTTCAATTCGTCGGCATGCTCTTCCTCGTCGGAGAGGATGTCCTCGAGCATGCGGCGTGTAGTGGGGTCCTTGTCCCCGATCAGCGCGATCATCTGCCGATACGACTCCACTGCAATACGCTCGGCAATCAGATTGGCGCGCACCATGGCTTGCAGGTCGGTGGACTCGTCGTACGCTGCATGGCTTCGTTCCAGCAGGTGCGACGGCGCAAAGTCTGGTTCACCCCCGAGTTGCACAATTCGTTCGGCAATTCGGTCGGCATGGCCGGACTCTTCATTGGCGTGCACAAGGAACTCGTCCGCAATGGCTGGGGACTCGACGCCATTGGCGGTGAAGTAGTGCCGTTTGTAGCGCAGCACGCAGACGAGCTCGGTCGCCAGTGCATCGTTCAGCAGCTTGACAACATCGTCACGCCACGGCCCGTAGCTAGGCGTCACCGCACCGTCGTCCAGGCTGTTGCGCGCGGCATCGAGGCCACTCTGATCGAGCACCAGGTGCTTGTGTTCAGAGGGCTTGTCTGAAGAGGAAACATCGGATTTCATGAAGGGTCCTTTCGTGGGGAGCTTGAGTTCTTCTGCATCAACGTGTTGACAACGTCAGCCACGTCGGATGTTTTCAGTACCGCTGCCAGCACTGCCGTGACCGACAACAGACGCCACGGCCTGACAAGCACCACAAGCGCCCCTGTGCCGGCGGCGATGGCCATGAGCTTGGCTGGCTGCTTGCGTGCGTAACTTTCCAGCAATGGACGGGCCAATTGGCCGGCCGCATGCGCAGGGTGCCGCTGCCACCAGCGCTGCACCACATTCCGGCCCATGGAAAACCAAAGATTGCCGCTGAGCCCTTGAGGCCGCCCGTTGCGCTCGCCAAGTGGCGGCAAAGCAGCAGCCGCTTCAGCATGCGCATATTCGAGTTCATCTTCGGCCGCTTGGGTTGGCCGGTAGTGTTGCTCTTCGTGAGGCTCGGAGGCCCCATTGAGTTGGCGAACCAGCGCCCGCCGTGACAGCGACAAGCGTTGCTGCGGTGTCAGAGGCGAACGTTCAGCGACGGCCATGTCGAGTTCCTGCTTCACGCAATGCCTGCAGATCAGCATCGAGTTGCGAACGCAGGTCGTCGAAGCCGTGGCTCGGGCTGGGTCGGGTGGCGTACCAGGCGCAGAAAGCTGCAATCACCAAGGCAATGCCCGGCACGGCGACCAGGACCCAGTGAAAGCTGCCGTGAAGCACGCCAAGCAGCACAGCCACGCCAATGAGGCCGAGTGCCAACATGGCGCTGGCCGCCGCCAACACGCCGGCGACGACGCGGGTAACAAGGCCGCGTCCCGCTTGCGCAGTTTCCTGGCGAACGAGAGCGGCGTAGTTTGCTAGGTGATCAGCGACGAGTTCCGGATGCCCGAGCACCGTGGAGAAAATCGGATGAAGCATGGTGCCAGAGGTCGTTGAAGCGACGGGAACTCAGCGAATCAATAGTCGTCCCGGCTGCGGCGGCTGGCGAGCACGATCAGCGCAGTGATGGCTGCACCTGCGGCTGCAGCAATCAGCACCGAGCGAACCGGCTGGTCGGAAATGTAGCGACCCGTCACGTCTGCGGCCTGTTCGAGGCGGCGCTGGGCGCGTGCACTCGTGGTGGAAGCAGCATCGAGTCCACGTTGAACGGCTTGCTGCACGCGAGCAGCCAGTTGTTCAACGGCCGGCTCTGCATCGCGGCGCAGGTCGCGGACCTTTTCGCCGGCCGCATTCACTGCGTTCTGTGCGTAGGCACGAGTGGATTCCACCGCTTCGTTGGCGGTCTGGCGCGCGTCATCGGCGAGTTGCGAGGCGGTCTTGGTCGTGTTCATGTGAAAGTCCTTTCCGGGGAAGTGAAATGCGGGAGCCTGTAGATCGTAACGACGCTACTTGCGTCGTAGCAAGCCGGCAAGGAAGCTGGCAATCGCCAGGATGGCGAAGATCACGAAAAGAATCTTTGCGATTCCCACCGCGCCGGCTGCAATGCCGCTGAAGCCGAGCACTGCGGCGATCAGTGCGATGACCAAAAACACCACCGTGTAATGCAACATGCGGAACTCCTTCGAGGTTGGCCTCGTCGTCTTGAAAAATGGCGGCTTCGGCACCCTTGAGAAGGGATTCGAAGAGCACAGTGCAACCTTAAGTGGGGTAGCGTCTCGGACCTGTCAGCGGTCGGGCGCGGGGTGCGTAGGAGATGGCCGAGTTAGCCTGCGCTGGGGCGTAAAGGAGTTCCGGCCCTCCTCCAACCGTCAGCCGCCTGACGCAGGTTTGACGATGGGCAGCATGGCGCTCAGGTGCGTGCCCTTGCCGGGCGTGGAGGACACCGTGAGCTTGCCGCGCGCGGCTTCCACCCGATGCCGCATGCCCGCCAGGCCATGCGTCGACGGTCGCATGCGTTGGGTGTCGAAGCCCTTGCCGTTGTCTGCCACCTCCACGATCACGTGGCTCTCGTAGTTCTTCATCACGATGGTGGCTTCGCTGGCGTGGGCGTACTTGCCGATGTTGGTCAGGCTCTCTTGCACCATCCGGTAGATGGTGAGCTGGCGCGATTCGTCCATGGCCGCGGGCTCCAGCGCCATTTCGATCTGCAGGCCCGAACGTTCGGCAAACTCGCGTCCCAGGATTTCCAGCGAGGCCACCAGACCGAGATTCGACAGCGAGGACGGCCGCAAGTCTTCGATGATGCGGCGCTTGAGCGCAATCCCGCTGTTGAGCAGCTCGGTCAAATGCTGCAGCCGCTGGATGGCATCGGGCGCGTCGGCGAGCCGCGACTTGAGGCGCGCCACGTCCAGCTTGGCGGCGGTGAGCAGCGAGCCCAACTCGTCGTGCAGTTCACGTGCGAGGTAGCCGCGCTCGGTCTCACGCACGTCCTGCAGGTGGGTTGCCAGTTCTGCCAGCGACGCCGTGCGCTCGCGCACCTCGTCTTCCAGCGCATTGCGTTCGCGCTGCAGGGCCTCCTGCTGGCGCTCGCCGATCGAGCGCAGCGCATGGGTCTGGCGCAGGTACAGGAAAAAGGCGATCAGTGCGGCCAGCGCGACGATGGCGGTACCGATGCGGGCCAGCTGCAGCGAGCGCAACACCTGCGCCTGGCTCTCGTGCAGGGTGTCGTTGCTGATCTTCACCAGTTCGCCCGCGGTCGCGCGGATGGCGTCCATTTCCTCGCGACCGACGTCCGTCGTGATGACGAACTTCCATGCGTCTTCCTTGCCGTCCTGGCGCAGCCGCACGCTCATGTCCATTTCTGCCACCTTGCGCAGCACGTGCTTCGACAGTTCGGTCAACTGATTGAGCTCGGCCGGCCGGCCGGCATACATGCGGCGCAGCGATGCCAACTGGCCGTCGACCTGCTTGACCGCCGTGTCGTAGGGTTGCCGGTAGCTGGCCTCGCCTGTCAGCAAGTAGCCTCTGCTCCCTGTCTCGGCGTCCAGCATGCTCTGCAGAATCTGGCTGAGCGTGCCGCGCACCTGCTGCGCCTCTTCGATGTCGTAAAGCGCGCGGCTGGACTGCCGGTAGCCGGCCTCGTTGATCCCGACGAGGGCCAGCGCAGCGAGTGCCGCAAGCAGCAGGCTGACGGCCATTTTTGGAGGGGCTAACCAGTGCATGAAACTTTCAGGGCTGCGTACTGCGCAAGTTCGTGAATAATTGACAACAATCAGGGACCCGGAATGTCGCGACCCGTATGTCCGCAACACAACGACGAAAGTAACAGATGATCAAAATTGGAATTGTGGACGACCACGCCATCGTGCGGTCTGGCCTCCGGCAGTTCTTCTCCGAGCACGTGGACCTGCGCGTGGCGGGTGAAGCTGCCAGCGGGCGCGAAGCCATCGAACTGGTGCGCACCACGGAGCTGGACGTACTGGTCATGGACCTTTCGATGCCCGGGCAAAGTGGAATCGACGCCCTGGCCATGATCCGCGCCAAGGCGCCGGACGTAGGCATCCTGATCCTGAGCGGCTATCCGGAAGAGCACTACGCGATGAACCTGATCCGCCAGGGCGCAAGCGGCTACCTGAACAAGGAATGCGATCCGATAGAAATCGTGAACGCCATTCGCACCATTTCGCTGGGCCGCCGCTACATCACCCCCGCCGTGGCAGAACTGCTGGCTCGCCAGCTCGACCGCAAGGACGACGCCGCGCCGCACGAGCAACTGTCGGAACGCGAATTCCAGGTGTTCCTGAAGCTGGCCAAGGGCGAAACTGCCGGCGACATCGCCAAGACCCTGTCGTTGTCGGTGAAGACCGTGAGCACTTACCGCACGCGTCTGATGGAGAAGATGAACCTGTCCTCCAACAGCGACCTGACGTACTACGCGCTGAAGAACAAGCTGATCGACTGAGATCTGCGCGACGCAAAAGAAGAGGCCCGAGGCGGCCTCTTCTTCAGCGCGCCCTGGCCGCCCGCAGGGCCTCGGCCTGTACAAGGCAGAAGTCCACCAGCGCGTCGATTTCGTTCGACTTGTCGAACACCGCATCGACACCGAACTCGGCGCAGCGCCGCCGGATGTCGGGCGTCGCATAGTTGCTGAGCACAGCCACCTTCTGAGCGGGCTTGCGGCCCTCGCACGCCTGGAGGACGCCCAACCCGCTGCCCTGCTTGAGAAAAAGGTCGACGATGACCAGGTCCCACCCGTCTTCGTGCGCGCCGAGCCACGCGCGGACGCCGTCCTCGGTCTCGGCAAAACCGACGACCGTGCTGAGGGTGAGCTCTTCCAGAGTGCCAATGAGGTTTTCACGGATCGTGAGGTTGTCTTCGACGACGTATATCTGCAATCTGGAATCCATGCCGAACCGCGCTTCCTCTCACGTTGGCAGGTGCTTTTGCAGCGCCCGCTGATGGGGGAAAGCCTGCATCGGGAGATTGCAGCCATTCCGTCGCGCATCATGCAAGCTGCAGGGGGCGGGCGTTGTAGGCGGGTTCCGACGCTTTCACCCGCGCCACAACGATACCTCGCTCGTAGGCGATGCCCCACGGTCTGTGCGGTCCCTTGCCGACCCGGGCGGCGCGATCGATGAGGTAACAAGGACGCCATGGCAACGAATATCCTGCGAACCCGGCCGCTATGGCTGAAGCTGCTTGGCGGCGTCGTGCTCCTGTTCGCGGCATTGGTGCTGGTGCTTGCGTTTTTTCCCTGGGACGTGCTGCGCGAGCCGCTCAACCGGTACGTCAGCGAGAAGACCGGGCGCAAGTTCGAGATCACGCGGCGGCTCGACGTAGGCCTCGGCTGGCGGCAGGCCACCGTCAAGTTCGACGGCATCGAGTTCGCCAATCCATCCTGGGCGCGCGACGCCTACCTGGTGAAGGCGGACCGCGCCGAATTCGACATTCGCCTCTGGCCGCTCATCACCAGCAAGATCGTGATTCCGCGCCTCGCGCTGTTCGCTCCGGCAGTGGGCCTGCAAATGGAGGCCGATGGCCGCCGTACCTGGGCGTTCGGCAAGGACACCTCGGATGCAGGCAGCGTACCCAGCATCGGCCTGATCCAGGTGGACACCGGCTCGATCGACTTCCTTGCCAAGCACCTGGGCGTCGACCTGCATGCGGACCTGAGCTACGACTCGGCCCTTGGCGAGATGCCCCTGACCTATCGCATCAAGGGCCGCTACAAGGGCCAGCCGCTGACCGCCAACGGGCGCGCCGGCAACGTGCTGCAGATCGATGCCGCAGGAGCGCCGCCGTTCCCTATTGAGATCAACGCCGCCGCCGGGCAGACCCAGTTGAAGGCCGCCGGCAGCGTGGCCGCGTTGTCCGGGCTGGACGGCATCGATGCCAGCTTCGAGATCAAGGGGCAAACGTTGGGCGCGCTGTTCCCGTTGCTCGGCATCGCGCTGCCGCAGACCTCGCCTTATGCGCTGAGCGGAAAGCTGGGCAAGCGCGGCCAGCTTTGGGAGGCTACCGGTCTCAAGGGCAAGCTGGGCTTGTCGGATATCGCAGGCGACATGAAATTCGACCAGGCCGGGAAGTTGCCGCATCTCGCGGGCGATCTGCGTTCGCGGGTGATGGACATGGACGACCTCGGTCCGCTGATCGGCCTTCCGCCGACGGCGCGTACGGCCAACACCGTCGAAGGCGTGGCCCCGCCGCCGACCGTGACCCAGGTCAAGCGGGCTGGCGGTAAGGTGCTGCCCACGGCACCGCTCGACTTCGAGCGCCTGCGCGCCATGAACGCCGACGTCAAGTACACGGCCGACAAGATCCAGAACGTGCGCGATATCCCGCTCGACCGCGGCAGCGTGCAGGTCAAGCTCGACAACGGCGTGCTCACGCTGGATCCGCTCGACCTGGGCGTGGCCGGCGGCAAGCTGGGCGGCGCGATCCGCATCGACGCATCGAAGAACCCCGCGGACATCCGCGCTTCGCTCGACATCAAGGCCATGCAACTGGCCCGCCTGTTCCCCAAGCTCGAGACCACAGGCAACAGCGTGGGGCGGCTCGACGGGCGCATCAACCTGTCGGGGTCGGGCAGCACCGTGGCCAACTGGTTGGGCGGCGTGTCCGGCGACGTGGCCGTGCTCTCGGGCAGCGGCCAGTTCGGCAACCTGCTGCCTGTGTTCGCTACGCTGGTGGGTGGCGACATCATCAAGTTCCTGCTGCGCGGCGACCGCAATGTCGAATTGCGGTGCGCGGCGATGGCGTTCGACGTCAACAAGGGGCTGATGACGGGCCGCACGCTCGTGGTCGACACCACCAACGCCGTCTTCACGGCCACCGGCCAGGCCAACCTCGCGACCGAGGGGCTGGACTTCGTGATTCGCCCCGAACCCAAGAGCAAGAGCATCCTGTCGATCCGCACGCCGCTGGTGTTGAGCGGGAGCTTCGGCGCCCCGAAGGGCGGCCTGCAGGTCGCTCCTCTCGCGGAGCGCGGACTGGCCGCACTGGCATTGGGCGCCATCAATCCGTTGTTGGCCCTGGCCGCGACCATCGAGACAGGCCCGGGCCAGGATTCCGATTGCAAGGGTGTCTTGGCGGATGCAAACAAGCCGGCGCCCGGCGCCGCCGCCAACGGTGCCGCCCGCGCCAAGGGTGCGCGCCAGCCTTCCTAAGCGCCTTGCAGGGTGGGGGCTGCGCTCGGCGCAGGGCGGTGTGCACAGACCCCGCATTGCGGGTCGCGGGCCACGCGCAAGGTATCGAACGAGGTGCTGCGACCGTCGAACATCAGCAGCTTGCCTGCCAGCGATGGGCCGATGCCGGCAAGCAGCTTGAGCGCCTCGCTGGCTTGCAGCGTGCCGATGGTGCCGACCACCGGGCCGAACACCCCCAGAACCGCGCAGCGCGTCTCCTCGAACGCAGCATCCGGTGGGAACAGGCAGGCATAGCAGGGCGAGGCGGCGTCACGGGTGTCGTAGACACTCAGCTGCCCGTCGAACCGGATCGCCGCGCCCGCCACCAACGGTTTGGAATGATTCACGCAAGCGCGGTTGACGGCTTGGCGGGTGACGAAGTTGTCGCAGCAATCCACCACCACATCGGCCTCGGCGACCAGGCGCGAGAGCAACGGCGCGTCGGCGCGCTCGGCGTGGGTCTCGATGGAAATGCCAGGGTTGATGTCGCGCATGGCCTGCGCTGCGGATTCGACCTTGGCGAGACCGACCCGCGCCTGCGTATGGGCGACCTGGCGCTGGAGATTGGTGAGGTCGACCTCGTCGTCGTCGACCAGCGTGATGTGGCCGACACCTGCTGCCGCGAGGTACAGGGCCACCGGCGAGCCGAGCCCGCCGGCACCGATGACAAGAACCCGTCCGGCACTGACGCGCTCTTGCCCGTCGATGCCGAATTCCTCGAGAAGGATGTGGCGCGAGTAGCGCAGCAGCTCGCTATCTTCCATGCGCCACCGGATCAGTTTTCCTTCTTCTCTTCCTTGTTTTCGACGATCACCTGCGTCTTGCTGACCAGCACCGGCTGGCCCTTCAGGCGGTTGAGCGCCTGCACCAGCGGGAAGTCCTTGTCGGTGCCGAACTCGGGCGTCTTGCGGTCCTGCGGCGGCTTCTTGGCTTCTTCCTCGAGGCGCTTGCGGGCTTCGTCGCGGGCCTTTTCACGTTCCGGGTCCTTGACTTCGGGACCCTGGCCGCTGGCCAGGTGCTTCTCGAGGTCGGCCTCGCGCATGCGCAGGGCGGCGAAGGGGCTGCCCTCGGCGCTTTCGTCGACCAGCACATTCGGCACGATGCCCTTGGCCTGGATCGAGGTTCCGCTCGGCGTGTAGTAGCGCGCCGTGGTGATCTTCAGGCCGGTGTCCGGACCGAGCGGGCGCACCGTCTGCACCGAGCCCTTGCCGAAGGTCTGGCTGCCCATGATGATGCCGCGCTTGTGGTCCTGCAGCGCGCCGGCCACGATTTCGCTGGCCGAGGCAGAGCCCTCGTTCACCAGCACCACCAGCGGCACGGTCTTCAGCGCGGCCGGCAGGCTGCGCAGCGGGTCGCTGCCCGAACGGCGCTGGTAGAACTCCGGCGCCGCCTTGTAGACCGACTTGCTTTCGGCCAGCTGGCCATCGGTGGTGACCACCGTGACGTTCTCGGGCAGGAAGGCCGAAGATACCGCCACCGCCGCGTCGAGCAGGCCGCCCGGGTCGTTGCGCAGGTCGAGCACCAGGCCCTTGAGATTGGGATCTTCCTTGTACAACTCGTCGATCTTCTTGACGAAGTCGTCGACCGTACGTTCCTGGAACTGCGACAGGCGGATCCAGCCGTAGCCGGGCTCGATCATCTTGCCGCGCACCGACTGCGTGCGAATTTCCTCGCGCGTGATCGTCACGGGGAAAGTGCGGCTCTCGTCCTTGCGGAAGATGGTCAGCAGCACCTTGGTGTTGGCTTCGCCGCGCATGCGCTTGACCGCCTCGTTCAGCGACAGGCCGCGCACGGCGGTGTCGTCGATCTTGGTGATCAGGTCATTGGGCTTCAGGCCGGCGCGGAACGCTGGGGAGCCTTCGATGGGAGAGACGACCTTGATCAGCCCGTCTTCCTGCGAAATCTCGATGCCCACGCCGACGAATCGGCCGGTCGTGCCTTCGCGAAATTCCTTGAAGGACTTCTTGTCGAAGTACTGGGAATGCGGGTCGAGCCCGGCGACCATGCCCGAAATGGCGTCGGAGATGAGCTTTTTCTCATCGACCGGCTCGACGTAGTCGCTCTTGACCATGCCGAAGACGGCAGCGAGCTGCTGCAATTCCTCGAGCGGCAGTGGCGCAAGCGATCCGCGTGCGACTGTCTGCAACGAGACGGTGGTCAGGACGCCTGCAACGGCGCCGGCGGCGACCCAGCCGGTGATCTTCAATTTCTGGCCCATCATGAGTGCTTGTCCTTGTCGGCGGCTGTCGAACCAATATACACAGCTTGGAAACAATTTGCCTGCCGGGGTTCCACGAAGTGGCCGGCAGAAAGGGGTTTCTTCAGCCTTTACCTTGCGAAGCGACCGCAGCGGCCGCCTGTTCGGCGGCTGCGGCGTCGCCGAGGTAGTAGTGACGCAGGGGCTTCAGGTCGTCGTCGAGCTCGTAGACAAGCGGAATGCCGTTCGGAATATTCAGGCCGACGATGGCGTCGTCCGAAATGCCGTCGAGGTACTTCACCAGCGCCCGGATCGAGTTGCCGTGGGCCGCCACCACCAGGCGCCGCCCGGTGCGGATGGCCGGCGCCATCGATTCGTTCCAGAACGGCAGCACGCGCGCGACCGTGTCCTTCAGGCATTCGGTCAGCGGAATCTGCTCAGGCGACAGCTTGGCGTAGCGCACGTCGCCTCGCTCGCTGCGCGGGTCGCCGGTTTCCAGTGGCGGCGGCGGCGTGCCGTAGCTGCGGCGCCAGACCAGCACCTGCTCGTCGCCGTACTTCTTGGCCGTTTCAGCCTTGTTCAGGCCCTGCAGGCCGCCGTAGTGGCGTTCGTTCAGGCGCCACGAATGCACCACGGGCAGCCAGGTGCGGTCCAGCTCGTCGAGCGTGTGCCACAGGGTGCGGGTGGCGCGCTTGAGCACGCTCGTGTAGGCGACATCGAAGTCGTAACCCTCGGCCTTGAGCAGGCGGCCGGCCTGCTTGGCCTGCTCCACGCCGGTCTCGGTCAGGTCGACGTCGGTCCATCCGGTGAAGCGGTTTTCGAGATTCCAGGTGGATTCGCCGTGACGGATCAGTACCAGTTTGTGCATGTGGGAGGCCTTTGGCTGCGCTTGCGAAACCTCGCATTCTAAAATCCCCGGTTTGCCATTCAAGGAACCCTCGTGAAATTGATCGAATTCGTCACCGCGAACTGGATGCTGATCCTGATCGCGCTCAGCTCGGGCGCCATGCTCGCCTGGCCGCTGGTGCGGGGCGCGGGCGGCGGAACGCTCACGGCGCAGGGTGCCGTGCAGCTCATCAACCGCGAACGCGCCGTGCTCGTCGACGTGCGCGAGCCGGAAGAATTCGCCACCGGCCACATGATCGGCGCCAAGAACGTCCCCCTGAACCAGCTGGAAGAAAAGCTCACCGGCGCCGTCAAGAACAAGAACGTGCCGCTGCTGCTGGTCTGCGCCACCGGCGCCCGCGCCCAGCGCGCCGTGGCCACCGCCAAGAAACTCGGCTACGAGCAGGCCCAAGCGGTCGCCGGCGGCCTCAAGGCCTGGAAAGAAGCTAACCTGCCGGTTGAAAAAGCCTGAGTCTTCCCAAGGTAAAGAGCATGCAAGCCGTCAAGATGTACACCACCGCCGTCTGCCCGTACTGCACCCGTGCGAAGCAGATCCTGAAGTCCAAGGGCGTCGAGCAGATCGAAGAGATCCGCATCGACAGCGACCCGCAAGCCCGCGCCGCCATGATGGAGCTCACCCAGCGCCGCACGGTGCCGCAGATCTTCATCGGCGACACGCACGTCGGCGGCTGCGACGACCTGATCGCGCTCGACGGCCGCGGCGGCCTCGTTCCGCTGCTGCAGGCCGCCTGAAACACAAAGCAACCGGCGTCACGAAGGTGGCCCGGGCGCCGGGCGATAATCATTTGCTCATTCATCTGCAGCCCGCTGCGGGAACCTCTCCCCGGCGGGCATTGTTTTGACTCTCGAAAGTTCAGCCATGGCCGACCAGCAAGCCCAAGATCCCATCTTCCAGATCCAGCGCGTCTACCTCAAGGACCTGTCGCTCGAGCAGCCCAATTCGCCCGCGATCTTGCTGGAACAGGAGCAGCCCACCGTCGACATCCAGCTCGGCGTGGACGCCCAGCCCGTGGCTGACGGCATCTTCGAGATCACCGTGTCGGCCACCGTGCAGACCAAGATCGGCGACAAGACCGTGTTCCTGGTCGAAGCCAAGCAAGCCGGCATCTTCGAGATCCGCCACCTGCCCGAAGACCAGATGGGCGCCATCCTCGGCATCGCCTGCCCGCAAATCGTGTACCCGTACCTGCGCGGCAACGTGGCTGACGTGATCCAGCGCGGCGGCTTCCCGCCCGTGCACCTCGCCGAAATCAACTTCCAGGCGATGTACGAACAGCAGCAGGCGCAGGCCGCCGGCCAAGCCGCCGCGCCGACCCTCACGCAGTAAACCGGCACAACGCCGCCAACGCACGATGAAGATCTGCGTTCATGGCGCCGGTGCCTGGGGCACGGCCGTCGCAGTCAACGCGGCGGCCCGCCACGAGGTCACGCTCTGGGCGCGCGATGCCGCCCAGGCCGACGCCATGTCGGCCGCACGTGAAAACACCCGCTACCTGCCCGGGCTGGCGCTGCCGGCGTCATTGGTCGTGCGCGCTGGCGAGATCGCCCAGGCGCAGGCCGGCGCCGACCTCGTCATCGTGGCCACCCCCATGGCCGCCCTGCGCGAACAGCTCATTGCGCTGCGCGGCACGACCGCGCAGGTGGCCTGGCTGTGCAAGGGCGTCGAGCCCGCGCTCGATGCATCTCCCACCTCCTTCGGCCTGCTGGCCCACGAGATCTGGGCGCAGGTTGCGCCCGACCTGCGGGCGGGCGTGCTCAGCGGCCCCAGCTTCGCGCAAGAAGTTGCCGAAGGGCGGCCCACCGCGCTGGTGGCGGCCAGCCCGCACGCCAGCGTGCGCGACGCGCTGGTCGATGCCTTCCACGGACCGGCGCTGCGCGTCTACGCCAACGAGGACATCGTGGGCGTGGAAGTGGGCGGCGCAGTCAAGAATGTGCTCGCCATAGCCACCGGCCTGTGCGACGGCCTTGCGCTCGGGCTCAACGCCCGTGCGGCCCTGATCACCCGCGGCCTCGCCGAAATGACTCGCTTCGGCCTCGCGCTGGGCGCCCGCGCCGAGACCTTCATGGGCCTGTCGGGTCTGGGCGATCTGGTGCTGACATCCACCGGCGATTTGTCCCGCAACCGCAAGGTCGGGCTGCTGCTGGCCCAGGGCCGTACCCTGGCGCAGGCCGTCGCCTCGCTGGGCCACGTCGCCGAAGGCGTGTACTGCGCGCGCACCGTGGTGCAGCGCGCGCGCGGCCTGGGCATCGAGATGCCGATCGCCGAAGGCGTGGTCGCGTTGCTCGACGGCCGCGTGAGCCCGCAGGATGCCGTGGCCACCCTGACTGGCCGCGACCCCGTGCCTGAATCCGTGCCGTCCACAACGCCCGGCTTGGCGGCTTCCCCTCGTCAATCCTCTTAAAAAAACGCAGAGACAAAGAGCCATGAGCCTTCGCTTTGATTTTTCAGCGTCGGCCGTGGCCGCGCTGGCCCTCTCCGACGCCACCCGCGCTTTGCAGGAAGACGTCGCCGAGGGCGACCTCACCGCGTCGCTGGTCGACCCTGCCCGCACCGCCCGTGCCCGCGTGCTGGCGCGCGAAGCCGCCGTCGTGTGCGGCGCGCCCTGGGTCGAGGCCACGCTGCGGCAGCTCGACCCTCAGGTGCGCATCCATTGGCTGTGCGCCGAAGGCGAGCGCTGCGCCGCCGACCAGACCGTGCTCGAAATCGAAGGGTCCGCCCGCGCGCTGCTGACGGCCGAGCGCACCTCGCTCAACTTCCTGCAACTGCTGAGCGCGGTCGCCACCAAGACGGCGCTGTACGCCGACGCGATCAGCGGCACGCGCGCCCGCATCGTGGACACGCGCAAGACACTGCCGGGCCTGCGCCTGGCTCAGAAGTACGCCGTGCGCACCGGCGGCGGCCTGAACCACCGCATCGGCCTGTACGACGCGGTGCTCATCAAGGAAAACCACATTGCCGCCGCCGGCGGCGTGGCCGCGGCGCTGCGAGCGGTGGCGCCGGTGGCGTCGCAAGCCGCCTTCGTCGAGGTCGAGGTCGAAACCCTGGCCCAGCTGCACGAGGCGCTGGACGCCGGCGCGCGCATGGTGCTGCTCGACAACATGGACCTGCCCACGCTGCGCGAGGCCGTGCGCATCAACGACGCGGTGGGCGACGCGCGCAAGGCGGTGCTCGAGATCTCGGGCGGCGTCACGCTCGACGGCCTGCGCGCCCTGGCCGAGACCGGTGTGGACCGCATCTCGGTCGGCGCGCTGACCAAGGACGTGAAAGCCATCGACTACTCGATGCGCTTTCAATAAAAAGATCTTCTCCATGACGACCGCTTCCGTCATCGACGTCGACTACGAACAGCCTGCGGAATCGGCCGGTTCCGGTTCCGTCTGCGACACCCGCCACGCCTGGGCCCGGGTGCCGCCGGAGCCCTCGCCCGACGAACGCATCGCGCTGAAGAGCCGCATCCGCCGCCTGCTGCGTGAACGCAATGCGGTGATGGTGTCGCACTTCTACGTGCACCCCGACCTGCAGGACCTGGCCGAGGAAACCGGCGGCATCGTGAGCGATTCGCTCGAAATGGCGCGCTTCGGCCGCGACCATGCCGCGCAGACGCTGGTGGTGTCGGGCGTGCGCTTCATGGGTGAGACCTCGAAGATCCTCTCGCCTGAAAAGCGCGTGCTGATGCCCGACCTGGACGCCAACTGCTCGCTCGACCTGGGTTGCCCGGTCGAGCAGTTCAGCGCCTTCTGCGACCAGCACCCGGACCGCACCGTGGTCGTCTACGCCAACACCAGCGCGGCCGTGAAGGCGCGCGCCGACTGGCTGGTCACGTCCAGCTGCGCGCTCGACGTGGTGGGCGCGCTGCATGCGGCAGGGCAGAAGATCCTCTGGGGCCCCGACCGCCACCTGGGCGACTACATCCAGCGCCAGACCGGTGCGGACATGGTCAGCTGGAACGGCGCCTGCATCGTGCACGACGAGTTCAAGGCGCTGGAGCTCGAGCTGCTGATGAAGGAACACCCCAAGGCCAAGGTGCTGGTGCACCCGGAGTCGCCGTCGGACGTCATTGCGCTGGCCGATGCCGTGGGCTCCACCTCGGCCATCCTGGGTGCGGCGCAGCGCATGGACGCCCGCGAGTTCATCGTCGCCACCGACAGCGGCATGCTGCACAAGCTGCGCACGCTGAACCCCGGCAAGACCTTCATCGAGGCGCCGACGGCCGGCAACGGCGGCACCTGCAAGAGCTGCGCGCATTGCCCGTGGATGGCGATGAACGGGCTGGTGGAGCTGGCGAATGCGCTGGAGACGGGCGTGGGGGAGATCCATGTCGATCCGGCGCTGGGGTTGAGGGCGCGGGTGCCGATCGACCGGATGCTGGCGTTTACCGCGGGTTTGAAAAACGGCCATCCGCCGGGCAGTCTGATCGCCGGCATCGGCGCCGCCTGACCCCCGCATTGCTCCTTCCCCCTCTGGGGGAAGGCTGGGATGGGGGCTCGCGGCGCCAAAGACGCCGACAACAATGGATGCGCCGCTTGCCCCCACCCCAACCCTCCCCCGGGAGGGGAGGGAGCAAGACTAGAACTCCACGCTGCAGCTGTCCCCCAGCGCCTCGCGCCACACCTTCACGCGCGCCAGCGACCCCCGCAAATCCGGCAGCGCCTGCGCAATGAACACGCACAGGTTCTCCAGCGTCGGCGGATGCAGCCCCGGCACGTCGTCCAGCAGGTGATGGTCGAGCTGCTCGCGCACCTCTTCCAGCCGCCGGCGCAGCAGTCCCAGGTCGATCACCATGCCCGTCGCGGGATCGCGCTCGCCCGCGAGCCACACCTCCGCGTGGTACGTGTGGCCGTGGACACGGCGGCTGCCTTCGACTTCGATCTCGCGTTTCAGCGTGTGGGCGGCGTCGAAGAAAAAACGTTGGCTGATGGTGAATCGCATCGTCGAAAAAACTCAGGAAAAAAGAGGCCGCCGCTTCAGCGGATGCCGGTGATCTTGTGCGTCTGCACGCTCAGGCGCCACGCCGGCTGCCGCATGCATTCGGCGATGCACAGCTCGGTGTTGGCGATGCGGTCGGGCCCGTCCATCGGTTGCAGGAAGCGGTGCGTGAACTCGCCCGTGCGCGCCATCGTGTCGAGGTCGAATGCGGTCTGCGGCCACACCAGCTTCAGCTCCTGCCCGCGCTGCTGCACCCACGGCGCGCCGGCCTTGGGGCTGATGCACAGCCAGTCGATGCCCTCGGGCGCCTCGACCGTGCCGTTGCTCTCCACCGCGATGCGAAAGTGCCGTGCGTGCAGCGCATCGACCAGCGCCGCGTCGACCTGCAGCAGCGGCTCGCCGCCGGTCAGCACCACGAGGCGGTGGTCGGCGTCGCCCGCCGGCCATTGGGCGGCGATGGTGTCGGCCAGCAGCTCGGCGTTCTTGAACTTGCCGCCCAGCGTGCCGTCGGTGCCGACGAAGTCGGTATCGCAGAAACGGCAGACGGCGGTGGCGCGGTCGGCCTCGCGCCCGCTCCACAGGTTGCAGCCGGCGAAGCGGCAGAACACCGCCGGCATGCCGGCCTGGCCGCCTTCGCCCTGCAGGGTGTAGAAGATTTCCTTGACGCTGTAGCTCATAAGGTGAAGGGAGTCTCGATCTCCAGGTTGTCGATCAGCCGCGTGCGGCCCAGGCGCGCCGCGGCCAGCGCCACGAGCGGCTCGCCGGGCGAATCGGAAGAGGGGGGCTGCAGGTCCGAGCGGCGCCGCAGCACAAGATAGTCCGGTTGCCAGCCGCGCTGCGCCAGCGACTGCATTGCCCGCGCTTCGATCGCGGCCACATCGGTCTCGCCCGCGCGCACCGCCTCGGCCATGGCCTCGAGGGCGCGCGACAGCTGCACGGCTTCGGCGCGCTCGTCCTTGCTCAGGTAGCCGTTGCGCGACGACAGCGCCAGGCCGTCGTCGGCGCGGAAGGTCTCGCTGCCCACGATCTCGATGGGCATCGCGAACTGCCGCACCATGTGGCGGATCGCCATGAGCTGCTGGTAGTCCTTCTTGCCGAACACGGCCACGCGCGGCTGCACGCACTGGAAGAGCTTCATCACCACCGTGCACACGCCGATGAAGAAGCCGGGCCGGAAGTGCCCTTCGAGCACGTCGGCCAGCGCCGGGTCGGGGTGCACCTTGCAGGTCTGGGGCTCGGGGTACAGCACGCGCTCGGTGGGCGCGAACAGCACGTCGCAGCCGGCCGCGCGCAGCTTCTCGCAGTCGCTGTCCCAGGTGCGCGGGTAGGTGTCGAAGTCCTCGTGCGGCAGGAACTGGAGCCGGTTCACGAAGATGCTCGCGACCGTGGCGTCGCCCAGCGGGCGAGCCTGCTTGATGAGCGCGATGTGGCCGTCGTGCAGGTTGCCCATGGTGGGCACGAAGGCCGGGCGCTTGCTGGCGGACAGGCGGGCGCGGAGTTCTTCGATGGTGGTGGCGATGTACATGGTTGGGTTTCTCCCTGCGGGCGTCGGTGGCCGGGCATCCTCGAGTGAAAACAGCAGTCGGTGGGGTCGGTCAGCTGGCCGGCGGCGCCAGCACCGTGGGTGCGGCGGGCTCGGCGAGCGATGGATAGTCGCGGCTGAAATGCAGCCCACGGCTCTCGTGGCGGGCTTGCGCGCAGCGCACGATCAGCTCGGCCACCTGCACCAGGTTGCGCAGCTCGAGCAGGTCGCGCGTGACATGGAAGTTCGCGTAGAACTCCTGGATCTCGGCCTGCAGCAGCGCAATGCGATGGCTCGCGCGCTCCAGCCGCTTGTCGGTGCGAACGATGCCCACGTAGTCCCACATGAAGCGGCGCAGCTCGTCCCAGTTGTGCGAGATGACCACGGCTTCGTCGGCGTCGGTGACGCGGCTGTCGTCCCAGGCGGGAAGCTCGGTGCGTGCATGCACCGGCGCCTGCGCAATGGCGCCGGCCGCGGCGCGCGCGAACACCATGCACTCGACCAGCGAGTTGCTGGCCAGCCGGTTGGCGCCGTGCAGCCCGGTGCAGGCGGTTTCGCCGATCGCGTACAGGCCCGCGATGTCGGTGCGCCCGCTCAGGTCGCTGAGCACGCCGCCGCAGGTGTAGTGCGCGGCCGGTACCACGGGAATCGGCTCGCGCGTGATGTCGATGCCCAGCTCCGCGCAACGCGCGAGGATGTTGGGAAAGTGCTCCTGCAGGAACGCGGGCGGCTGGTGCGAGATGTCGAGGTACACGCAGTCCAGCCCGTGCTTCTTCATCTCGAAGTCGATGGCGCGGGCGACCACGTCGCGCGGCGCGAGTTCGGCGCGCTCGTCGTGCGCCGGCATGAAGCGCGTTCCATCGGGAAGCTTCAGCAATCCGCCTTCGCCGCGCACCGCTTCGCTGATCAGGAAGGACTTGGCGTGCGGGTGGTACAGGCAGGTCGGGTGGAACTGGATGAACTCCAGGTTCGACACCCGGCAGCCGGCGCGCCATGCTGCGGCAATGCCGTCGCCGGTGGCGGTGTCGGGGTTGGTGGTGTACAGGTACACCTTGCCCGCGCCGCCCGTCGCCAGGATGGTGTGCGGCGCGCGAAAGGCCAGCACCTTGTCGGTGGCGTCGTCGAGGGCGTACAGGCCCACGCAGGCCGGGTCGTCGAGCCCGAGCTTGGTGCCGGTGACCAGATCGACCAGCGTGTGGTGCTCGAACAGCGTGATGTTCGGTGTGCGGCGCACCCGCTCGATCAGCACCTGCTGCACGGCCGCGCCGGTGGCATCGGTCACGTGAACGATGCGGCGCTGGCTGTGGCCGCCTTCGCGCGTCAGGTGCAGGCCGCCGCCTTCTTCCCTGGACGCTTCGGAAAACGGAACGCCCAGCTCGCGCAGCCAGCCGATGGCCTCGGGCGCGTGCTCGACCACGAAGCGCGTGGCCTCGGGGTCGCACAGGCCGGCACCGGCCACCAGGGTGTCCTGCACGTGGGCGTCGAAGCTGTCGCCCGCCGCCAGCACCGCCGCAATGCCGCCCTGCGCCCAGGCGCTGGAGCCGTCGTTCAGCGCGCGCTTGGTCAGTACCGCCACGCGGTGCGTGGGGGCCAGGTGCAGCGCGGCCGACAGGCCGGCCAGACCGCTGCCGACGATCAGGACGTCGAAGTCGCGCGCATTCATTGGTTTGAATGCCAGCCGGTGCCCTCGGTCACTTCGTGGAACACCGTGGAACCGGCTTTGCCGGGCCACCAGTGTTGCCCCCTGGAAGGGGGGTGGCGAAGCGACACGAAGTGCGCGAAGACTGGGGGTGAGCCATTGCTAAGTTGGCGAGTAGGCCAGCCGGACGTAGATGGGCGCGAAGGCTTCCGCCTGCGTGATGTCGATCAGCGTTTCCTTCGCAAGCTCCAGCATCGCGATGAAGGTGACGATCAGCACCGGCGTGCCGCGCGTCACGTCGAACAGCTTCTCGAACTCCACGAAGCGCTGCCCCTGCAGGTGGCGCAGCACGATGCTCATGTGCTCGCGCACGTTGAGCTCTTCGCGCGAGATCTTGTGGTGCTGCACGAGCTTGGCGCGCTTCATGATGTCGGCCCACGCATCGCGCAGTTCGATCACGTTCACCTCGGGGAAACGCGGCTTGAGCGACTGCTCGATGTAGACCTGCGCCTTCCAGAAGTCGCGCCCGTAGGTCGGCAGGGCGCTGAGGGCGGCGGCCTGCAGCTTGGTCTGCTCGTACTCCATCAGGCGGCGGACGAGTTCGGCGCGCGGGTCTTCGGCCTCTTCGCCGTCGGCCACCTTCTTCGGCGGCAGCAGCATGCGCGACTTGATCTCGATCAGCATCGCGGCCATCAGCAGGTATTCGGCTGCCAGCTCGAGGTTGGTCTGGCGGATCTCGTCGACGTAGCTCAGGTACTGCCGCGTGAGCCCCGCCATCGGGATGTCGAGGATGTTGAAGTTCTGCTTGCGGATCAGGTAGAGCAGCAAGTCCAGCGGGCCTTCGAAGGCCTCCAGGAACACCTGCAGCGCCTCGGGCGGGATGTACAGGTCCTTCGGCATCGCGAACAGCGGCTCGCCATACAGCCGCGCGAGCGCGACCTGGTCGATCACGTCGGGCATGGCGACCACCAGCGCGCCGGAATCGTCGTTCCTGCTCATTCGGCGATTGCTATCATTTCAATAGCTGAAGGCGCAATGCGGACGCGCGTATCCTGCCAATTCGGCATCAGGAAATTACTTGGATTGCGTCTGGTAGACGTACGGCTGCATCGGGATGCGGGCTTCGTCGTACTCGTTCAGCAGGCTGCGGTCGAGGTGCTTGTCCCAGAGCAGGGCGCGCCCGGCGCGCTGTTCGGCTTCCAGGGTGGGCTTCTTTTCCTTCATCTCTTCGATGAAGTTGGTGATCTCGGAAGAGTAGTGGGGGCGACGGAAGATGGACATAGACTGGACCTTTATGGCGCGAATTTTACCGGGGACGGCATGACGCAACGGCGAGGGTGGCAGATTGGCATGGCAAGCGCACTGCTTGCGGCCGCACTGGGGCTCGCGGCATGCGACCCGAAGAACATCAGCGAGCTGGAAGAAGGCGTCTCCACCGAGGCCGATGTGCGCGCACGTTTCGGCGAGCCCGAGAACGTCTGGGAGGCGCCCGGCCCCGGTCGTGGCGCCCGCGTGTTCGAGTACAACCGCCAGCCCGCGGGCCAGAAGAACTACATGATCACCATCGGGGCCGACGGCAAGATGAGCGCGCTGCGCCAGGTGCTCACGCCCGAGAACTTCGCCAGGGTGCAGCCCGGCCTGATGATGGAAGACCTGCGCAAGCTGCTCGGCAAGCCCGCCAAGGTCGCGCCCTATGCGCTGAAACGCGAGACCGAATGGGAATGGCGCTGGGTGCAGCCGCCGAACTCGCCCATGGTCTTCACCGCCACGCTGAACGACGACCAGCGCGTGGTGCGCAGCGGCTCCTCGCCCGACCGGGGCACCGAGGCGCCCTGAGCCGATCGCCTGGCTTACTGGCTGTCGGGAATCACCGCATCGGCCGCCGCGCCCACCGCCTTGCCGGTGATGCGCACGGTGCCGATGGCGGCATCGGCAGCCAGGCCGACCGCACTGGCGCCCACGCTCACCGCGGTGCCCGCCACGGTCACGACCGCGCAGCCGCCCAGCAAGGCGGACATCGACAGCAGCACAAGCGCACGGCAAAGGCGGGTCATGGGAGCTTCCTTGTCGTCGGTCAGCGCACGCGCATGCCAGGCGTCGCGCCCGGCCAGGGTTCCAGCACGTGGATGCCCGGGTGGGCCCTTTCGTCGCCGTGGCTGGCGGCCAGCACCATGCCTTCGCTGATGCCGAACTTCATCTTGCGCGGCGCCAGGTTGGCGACCAGCACGGTGAGCTTGCCCACGAGCTGCTCGGGCTGGTAGGCCGAGGCGATGCCGCTGAACACGTTTCGGGTCTTTCCCTCGCCGGCATCGAGCGTCAGGCGCAGCAGCTTGGTCGAGCCTTCGACCTTCTCGCAGTTCACGATCTTTGCGATGCGCAGGTCGATCTTCACGAAGTCGTCGATGGTGATGGTGGGTGCGATGGCTTCGCCGCCCGGCAATTCCAGAGCCTCCACGGCGGCCGGGGCGGCTGCTACAGGCTCGGGCGCGTCGAACAGCTTGTCGACCACCTTGGCATCGGCACGCTGCATCAGGTGCTTGTAGTCACCGATGGCGTGGCCCGCAGGCAGCGCTTGCGCCGCATCCGCCCACACCAGCGGCGAAATCTTCATGAAGGCCTCGACGTTCACCGCCAGCGCCGGCAGCACCGGCTTCAGGTACAGCGTGAGCAGGCGGAAGGCCTCGATGCACACGGTGCACACGTCGTGCAGTCGCGCCTCGGCGCCTTCCTTCTTGGCCAGCTCCCAGGGCTTGTTCTGGTCGACGTATTCGTTCACCTTGTCGGCCAGCGCCATCACCTCGCGCAGCGCGCGGGCGTAGTCGCGGCCGTCGTACAGCGATTGCACCTGCGGCGCGGCGGCACGCAGCGCCGACAGCAGCGTTTCGCCATCGGCCGACACGGCGCCCAGCTGGCCTGCGAAGCGCTTGCCGATGAAGCCCGCCGCGCGGCTGGCGATGTTGATGTACTTGCCCACGAGGTCGCTGTTGACGCGCGCCACGAAGTCCTCGGGGTTGAAGTCGATGTCTTCGTTGCGGCCGTTGAGCTTGGCCGCGATGTAGTAGCGCAGCCATTCCGGGTCCAGCCCGATCGACAGGTACTTCAGCGGGTCGATGCCGGTGCCGCGGCTCTTGCTCATCTTCTCGCCGCTCACCGTCAGGTGCCCGTGCACGTACACCGCGTTCGGCGCCTTGCGGCCGCTGAAGTGCAGCATCGCGGGCCAGAACAGCGTGTGGAAGGTGATGATGTCCTTGCCGATGAAGTGCACCTGCTCCAGGTCGGGATCGGCCATGTACTCGGTGTACGAGATGCCGTCCCCGCCCAGCTCGATGCAGCGCTTGTCCAGCAGGTTCTTCAGCGAGGCCAGGTAGCCCACGGGGGCGTCGAGCCACACGTAGAAGTACTTGCCCGGCGCATCGGGAATCTCGATGCCGAAGTAGGGCGCGTCGCGGCTGATGTCCCAGTCGCCCAGGCCGCCCTTGCCTTCGTCGTCCTTGTAGAGCCACTCGCGGATCTTGTTCTGCACTTCGGACTGCACGTGGCCGGGGGCCGCGGTCCATTCCTTCAGGTAGGCCTCGCAGCGCGGGTCCGACAGCTTGAAGAAGAAGTGGTCCGAGCTGCGCAGCTCGGGCTTGGCGCCCGACAGGGCCGAGTAGGGGTTGATCAGCTCGGTGGGCGCGTACACGGCGCCGCACACCTCGCAGTTGTCGCCGTACTGGTCCTTCGAGTGGCAGTTGGGACACTCGCCCTTGATGAAGCGGTCCGCCAGGAACATGCCCTTCTCGGGGTCGTAGAACTGCTCGACGCTCTTGGTTTCGATGAGGCCGGCGGTGCGCAGGTCGCGGTAGATGTCCTGCGCAAGCTGGTGGTTCTCGGGCGCGTCGGTCGAATGCCAGTTGTCGAACGAGATGAAGTAGCCGTCGAGGTAGGGCTTGCGGCCCGCGGCGATCTCGGCCACGAAGGCCTGCGGCGTCACGCCGGCCTTGTCGGCCGCGATGGTGATGGCCGCGCCGTGCGCGTCGTCGGCGCACACGAAGTTGACCTCGGCGCCGTTCATTCGCTGGTTCCGCACCCAGATGTCGGCCTGGATGTACTCCATCATGTGGCCGATATGGAACTTGCCGTTGGCGTACGGCAGGGCGGTGGTGACGAAGAGCTTGCGCGGGGCGGACATCGGGGAGGGCGCTTTCGGGAGTGGAACTGACGGAACCGGGCATTTTAGGTGCGGCGTCGGCGGGCGCGCTTTCATGGGTTTGATGGCAGCATCGCCCGATGCCCCACGCCATCGACCTCGGCGCCTGCATCGCCGGATTTGCCGCCTCTCCCCTTGCACCCTGGGCCGCATCGCTGCCCTGGGAGCTCCCGCGCGGCGAAGGAGATCTTCGTGCGCAGCGGCGAGGGCGGGGCGCTGCAGCCCACGGGCTGCGAGAAGTTCGGCGCGCTCATCGGCGACGGTGTGCGCATCGGCGCCAATGCGGGCATTGCGCCCGGCGCGCTGCTACGGCCGGGACGGGTGGTGGCGCGTGCCTCGCTGCTCGACCCCGAAATCCCCGGCCACGAGTGACCCACGAGGTCGCAGGGTGTCTCGCGCGAGACGTATGCTCCAGCCCCTGATACAGAAAGCGAGACGCCGCCGATGACCACTCCCATTCCCGCAACCCTCATTCCTGGCGATGGCATCGGCCCCGAGATCGTCGACGCCACCCTGGCCGCGCTCGACGCGCTGAAGGCGCCCTTCGTGTGGGACCGCCAGATCGCCGGCCTCGGCGGCGTGGTGGCCGCCGGCGACCCGCTGCCCGTGGCCACGCTGGACAGCATCCGCCGCACCCGCCTGGCCCTGAAGGGCCCGCTGGAAACGCCGTCGGGCGGCGGCTACCGCTCGTCGAACGTGCGGCTGCGCGAGGAGTTCCAGCTGTACGCCAACCTGCGCCCCGCGCTCACCATCATTCCCGGCGGCCGCTACGACAAGATCGACCTCGTGGTGGTGCGCGAGAACCTCGAGGGCCTGTACATCGGCCACGAGCACTACGTGCCGATCGACGGCGACCCCCATGCCGTGGCCATGGCCACCGGCATCAACACCCGCCAGGGCAGCCGCCGCCTGCTGGAGTACGCCTTCGAGACGGCCGTGGCCACGGGCCGCAAGAAGGTCACCATCGTGCACAAGGCCAACATCATGAAGGCGCTCACGGGCATCTTCCTGGAGACCGGCCTCGACCTGTACGAGCAGAAGTACAAGGGCAAGTTCGAGCTCGACACAGTCATCATCGACGCCTGCGCGATGAAGCTGGTGCTCAACCCCTGGCAGTTCGACATGCTGGTCACCACCAACCTGTTCGGCGACATCCTGTCCGACCTGGTGGCGGGCCTGGTGGGCGGCCTGGGCATGGCGCCGGGTGCCAACATCGGCGCCGACGCGGCGATCTTCGAGGCGGTGCACGGCTCCGCACCCGACATCGCCGGCAAGGGCATCGCCAACCCGACGGCCATCATGCTGGCCGCCGCACTGATGCTCGATCACGTCAAGCTGCCCGAGCTGGCCACGCGCCTGCGCAAGGCCATCGACGAGACGCTGAACATCGACAAGGTGCGCACCGGCGACCTGGGCGGCACGGCGGGCACGGCGGCGTTCACGAAGGCGCTGGTCAGCCGTATCAACGGCGGCTGAGGTAGAAGAAAGCAACCAATTCCCCAGGGCTGAAAAAATTCGGCCGGCAGGAACTTCAAAGGGCGACGCGCGCGGCTACAGTGCTGGCCGCACGCGCCTGATTGGCAGGCGGTGCTGTCATATCAAAAACAAGCCTGGAGGGTTTCCAATGAAGAAGTTTCTCGTCGCCACCGCAGTGGCCATCGCCGCGCTCAATCTGGTCGGATGCGCATCCGTGAGCATGGGCAATGCCGAGCAGGATGCGGCAGTGAAGAAGTTCGCCGCGCCTGCGGCCGACAGGTCGGCCTTGTACATCTATCGCAACGAGTCGATGGGCGGCTCGGTGAAGATGGACGTCTCCGTCGACGGCAAACCCATCGGCCAGACCGCCTCGAAGACCTTCCTCTACAAGGAAGTCGCGCCGGGCAAGCACACCATCGCCTCGACGGCCGAGAACACCGACACACTGACCGTCGACACCCAGCCGGGCATGTCGTACTACATCTGGCAGGAAGTGAAGATGGGCGTCATGTATGCGCGCAACAAGCTGCAGCTCGTGGACGCCGCCACCGGCAAGAAGGGCGTTCAGGAAACCAGCCTCGCCGTGACCAAGTAACGGCCTGCGAATGACACCGATGGCGCAAAGCCATCGCTGAACACGTGTACGCTGCCGGGGCCATGCTCCGGTGGCGTTTCTTTTTTGAGCTGCCATGTCCTCGACACCTCTTCCCGTCCTGTCCCTCCTCGAAACCCGTGTCCTCGGCGTGCTGGCCGAAAAGCAGCGCACCGTGCCCGACAGCTACCCGCTCACGCTCAACTCGCTGGTGTCGGGCTGCAACCAGAAGACCAGCCGCAACCCGGTGCTCGAACTCACCGAGTCGCAGGTGCAGGCCGCCATCGACAGCCTGAAGGGCTACAGCCTCGTGGCCGAGACCAGCGGCGGGCGCGCCTTTCGCTACGAGCACAACACCGACCGCGTGCTGCGCATTCCGTCGCAGTCGGTCATCTTGCTGACCGTGCTGATGCTGCGCGGCCCGCAGACGGCGGGCGAACTGCGCATTGCCTGCGACCGCATGCACAACTTTGCCGACATCTCGTCGGTCGAGGGCTTCCTGAACGAGCTGGCCGAGCGCGAGGCCGGCGCGCTGGTGGTCAAGCTCGCCCGCCTGCCCGGTGCGCGCGAAAGCCGGTGGGCGCACCTGCTGAGCGGCGCGCCGGCGGAAGAGGTCGCCGGTCCCGGGTCCGATGCGCCGTATGCCGCGCACGACGTGTCGCTGGGCGAGGTCGCGGCGCTGAAGGCCAACGTGGCACGGCTCGAAACCGAGGTGGCATCGCTGAAGGCGCTGTTGGGGCGCGTGTGCGCCGAGCTGGGTATCTCCGAAGCGGGCTGATTGCGGGGGTTTGCCAGCCGAGCCGGCTGATGGCTGGCAATGGTCTCCTGCGTGCACCACTTCACACAGTCTTCACGCGGACCGCACACGGCGCCTCTAACGTCGTACCCATTGCACACATCAATGGAGCACCGGCCATGGACAACGGACACCTCGCGGCGTGGCGCGACCACATGCCCTTCGACGACATCACCCGGCGCGCGCTGGCGTGGCTCGCCGTCCTGGCTGGCGCCGCCAGCCTCTACGCGTTCTTCTGGTGGGCCGCATCGGCCACCGGCTTCTTCCTGTTTGACGGCTACCGCCACACCTGGCAAGGGCTGGGCACGGCGATCGCGTTTCGCGACCTGGACTCGGCGTACTACCTGTCGAGCTGGGTCTTCTCGGTGATCGGCGGCTTGTTCGGCTGGATCGCGCTGATCGGGTTCGCGGTGGCGCACCGGCGCGGCTGGGACGCCGTGGCGCCGTGGATCAAGACCGGCTGCGCCGTCGGCGTGGGGGCCGGGCTGGCGTTCGAGCCGGGCCGCCTGCTGGCGCTGGCGCCCATCGTCTGCATGGTGGCCCTGCTGCTGCGCTCGATGCTGGTGCTCGCGGCCGACAACACCCGGCCGGGGCTCGGCCTGCGCCAGCAGGCACGCCGCGGCGACGGTGCCTCCATGACCAATGGCACTGTCGCGCCGCAGCCTCGCCGATAGCATGAGCGGGTGACCACCCGCGACCTCGTTTCCCCGCAGTGCCTCGGCGCCCGCCGCGCCGCGCCATGACTGCGGCCGCCGTCGCGCCGCTCGACGACCGCGAGCTCGGCCAGCGCGTGCTGCGCGAGCACGTGGCCTCGGTGTATGCGTCGCGCCGCGTGTCGCTCAGCGCGCACCTGTGCTTTGCCTGTGCGCTGGGCATCGCTTTCTACCTGCAATACGGCACGCAATGGGCGCTGTTCTGGCTGGCGGTGATCGCCGCGGTCGATCTCTACGCGCTGCTCACGCCCGGCTGGCATCCGGGCATTCCGGTGGCCGACAGCCCGTACTGGGCGCGCAAGTACACGCGGCTGGTCACGCTGGTCAGCACCGCCACGGCGCCGGCGCCCCTGTTCGTGATTTCAGGCGACAACCTGCCCATCACCACGCTGCTGGTGGTCGTGATCATGAGCAGCTGGACCCGCGCCATGCAGGCGCTGTGGCCCCTGAAACCCGCGCTGTTCGGCTACGGCCTGCCGATGATGTTGGGGCTGATCGTGGCGCTGGCCTGGCAGCGCGATGCGTTGCACGTCTTCCTCGCGGCCTTCGGTGCGGCGCACCTGGGCCTCACCTTGCGCACCGGCATCCGGCAGAACCGCATCCTCACCGACGCGCTGGTGCTGCGCTTCGAGAACGAGGCGCTGGCCGCGCGCCTGGGCGAGCAGATCGCCGCCACCGAACGCGCCAGCGCCGAGAAAACCCGCTTCCTGGGCACGGCGAGCCACGACCTGCGCCAGCCGCTGCACGCCATTGCGCTGTTCGGCGCGGCGCTGCGCAACGAGCTGAGCGACCGCCCCGAAGGCCGGAACGCCGAGCGCCTGATGCGCGCCGTCGATGCGCTGGGCATGTCGCTGGACACCATGCTCGACGTGTCCCGGCTCGACGCCGGCGTGGTCACGCCCGTGGTGCGCCCGGTGCAGCTCGATGCGCTGTTCGTGCGGATGAACTTCACCTTCGGCCCGCCGGCCGAGCAGAAGGCGCTGCAGCTGCGCGTGCGGGCCAGTCGCCTGTGGGTGCGCAGCGACCCCGAGCTGCTGCACCGCATGCTGTCGAACCTGGTCGACAACGCGCTCAAGTACACGTCGCGCGGCGGTGTGACCGTGATGGCGCGCGAGCGTGGCAACGCGGTGTGGATCGAGGTGCGCGACACCGGCATGGGCATCGCGCCCGAGCAGTCGGGCCGCATCTTCGAGGAGTTCTACCAGGTGGGCAACCTGGGGCGCGACCGCTCGCGCGGGCTGGGCATCGGCCTGTCGATCGTGCAGCGGCTGTCGCGGCTGCTGGGACATCCGGTGCAGCTCCAGTCGCGCTTTGGCCGCGGCACGCGCTTGCGGGTGGTGGTGCCGGTGGCCGAGCCGCCGCCGGGCGTACCGGTCAGCGCGCAGAGCGACGCCGCCGCGCCGCAGCCGCCCGCCGGGGCGCCTGCGGGCTTGCCGCGCCGCGTGCTGCTGATCGACGACGAGGCCGACATTCGCGCCGCCATGACCGGCCTGCTGCACTTTCATGCGATCGACGTGCGCAGCGTGGCCGACGAGGCCGGCGCGGTCGACGAACTGGCGCGCGCGCAGGCCGAGCACCGGCCCTTCGACATGCTGCTGTGCGACTACCGGCTGGCCGACGGCGCCGACGGGCTCGATGCCGGGCTGCGGCTGCAACAGCAACTGCACGGACAGGTGCCCCTGCTGCTGGTGACCGGCGAGACCGCGCCGCACCGGTTGCAGCGCGTGCGTGAATCGGGCGTGCCGGTGCTGTTCAAGCCGGTGGCGGCGGAGAAGCTGCTGCAGGCGATGTCGGCGCTGGTGTCGGCCCGGGGCGCCGCGCACTGAGGGCGCGTCAGGCCGTATTCCAGCCGAAGAAGCGCAGCACCTCGTCGCGTTGCGCCATGGCGTCGGTCCGCCCGAGCGCCATCAGCTCGCGCGTGTAGGCCGACTCGAACAGCAGGTAGCTCGCCAGGGCGCCGCCCTTCACGTCGGCCGCGACCTTCGAGCCGCCCAGCAGGTGCCGCACCGCGCCGGGCAGCGCGTCCACATGGCGCGCCGCGATCACGTCCAGGCGCTCCGAGGGCGAGATCACCAGCAGGTCGAGCGGACGCAGCGCGCTCGCCGCGCGCGCCTCCTCGGGAATCAGCCCCAGCGTGTGATTGATGCGGCGCAGGCGCTCGATGTCCACCGCCAGTGCGTCCAGGAAGATGCTCGAGAGCGCATGGCCCGCGATCTGCGCCATGGTCGGGTAGCCGCTGTGCGTGTTGGGCCCCGGGCTCTCGCGCGGCTCGTGCATGCGGCCCGCGCCAATCACCAGGATGCGCTGCGCACCCAGGTGGATGGCCGCGGCGATGGGCGCGGACTGCCGCATCGAGCCGTCGCCGAAGTACTCGGTGTGGCCTTGCTGCATCGGCAGCGCGGTGGCCGGGAACACGAAGGGAATGGCCGAGGAGGCCAGCAGGTGCATGTGCGTGATGCGGTCGCGCACCGACAGGCGCTGCGAGCGCACCCAGGGCTCCATGGGCACGGCCGCCTCGAAGAAGGTGACGTGCTCTCCCGAGCTGTAGCTCGACGCCGTCACGGCCAGCGCCTGCACGTGGCCTTCGGCCATCAGCCGGGGCAGCCGGTCCAGCGGCACCATGCGCTGCAGAAGCTCGGCCAGCGGCTGGTTGTCGAGCAGCGACTTCGGCTTGATGCGCATCCAGTTGGCCGCGAAGCGCCCCAGGCCGAGCAGCATGCGCCAGCGCGTGCCGCTGCCGATGACCGAGAGCGAATCGGCGCGGTACACCTGCTCGGCGCGGAACTCGCGCCAGACCTTGGCGATGTGCGCCACCATGGCGTCGAAGTTGTCGGCGCCGCAGGCCAGCGCGGCCGCGTTGATGGCGCCCGCCGAGGTGCCGGTGATGACGGGGAAGGGGTTGCCGGTGCCGGTGACCGCGGGGCCGGCGGCGCGCCGGATGTCTGCAATGGCCTCCAGCACGCCCACCTGGTAGGCGGCCCGGGCGCCGCCTCCGGTGAGCAGGAGCCCGGTGACGGGGGGTGTCTCTGGCATTTTTATTGTTTCAGGCTATTGGGAGGCCGTGCGGTGTGGCCTTGGAGAGCGAACTAGACTACCCGCCATTCAGGAGTTAGATCAATGGCACTCACCCCAGAAGGGCTCATGGACGCGCTCAAGGCCGTCGCAGACCCTAACACCGGCAAGGAATTCGTGGCGAGCCGGTCGCTCAAGAACCTGCAGATTTCAGAGGGCGACGTGTCGTTCGAGCTCGAGCTCGGCTACCCCGCCAGGAGCCAGCACGCGGCCATCCGAAAAGCGCTGGTGGCAGCCGCGAAGGCGGTACCCGGCGTGGAGAACGTGTCGGTCAACATCCTCACCAAGGTCATCAGCCACGCGGTGCAGCGCGGCGTGCAGCTGATGCCCAACGTGAAGAACATCATCGCGGTGGCCTCGGGCAAGGGCGGCGTGGGCAAGAGCACCACGGCCGCCAACCTGGCGCTCGCCCTCGCCGCCGAAGGCGCCACGGTGGGCCTGCTGGACGCCGACATCTACGGCCCCAGCCAGCCCATGATGATGGGCATCGAAGGCCGCCCCGACAGCGCCGACGGCAAGACCATGGAGCCCATGGAGCGCCATGGCGTGCAGGTGATGTCGATCGGCTTCCTGGTCGACCAGGACCAGGCCATGATCTGGCGCGGTCCCATGGCCACGCAGGCGCTGGAGCAGCTGCTGCGCCAGACCAACTGGAAAGACCTCGACTACCTGATCGTCGACATGCCCCCGGGCACCGGCGACATCCAGCTCACGCTGAGCCAGCGCGTGCCGATGACGGGCGCGGTGATCGTCACCACGCCGCAGGACATCGCGCTGCTCGACGCCAAGAAGGGCATCAAGATGTTCGAGAAGGTCGGCGTGCCGATCCTGGGCATCGTGGAAAACATGGCAGTGCACATCTGCTCGAACTGCGGTCATGCGGAGCACATCTTCGGCGCGGACGGCGGCAAGAAGATGGCGGCCGAATACCAGATGGAGTACCTCGGCGCGCTGCCGCTGGACATCAAGATTCGCCTGCAGGCGGACAGTGGCGCGCCGACGGTGGTGTCCGAGCCCGACAGCGACGTTGCCGTTCTCTACAAGGACGTGGCCCGTCGCGTGGCCGTGGGCATTGCCGAGAAGGCCAAGGACTTCTCGTCGAAGTTCCCGACGATCTCGATCAGCAAGAACACCTAGAGAGCAAGCGGATGAACCTGCTCGCCTCCATGCGCTACCTGGTGGCGCTGAACGAGCACAAGCACTTCGGCCGCGCAGCGCAGGCCTGCCACATCACGCAGCCTGCCTTGTCGAATGCGCTGCGTGCCCTGGAGGGCGAATTCGGCGTGGTCATCGTCAAGCGCGCCCGCGTGTACGTCGGCCTCACGCACGAGGGCGAGCGCGTGCTGGCCACGGCGCAACGCATGCTGAGGGACAACGAAGTGCTGCTGCAGGAACTGCGCAGCGCAGACGGCGACCCCCATGGGCGCCTGCGCATGGCGGCCGTGCCCACGGCCATCCCCATGCTGTCGCGCTTCGCGGCCATGCTGCAACAGCGGCATGCGGGCATCGTGCCGGCCGTGCTGTCGATGAGCTCGCAGGAGCTGGAGACGGGGCTCGAAAGCCTGTCGATCGACCTCGCGCTCGGCTACACCGAGCGCATGCACCTGCCGGGCGTCAAGCTCACGGCATGGCCGCAGAGCATCGAGCACTATTTCTTGCTGCGCCGCGCCCGCAAGGCGTCGACCGACCAGCTGCGCATCGGCAAGCCCATGACCTGGGCCGAGGCCGGCAAGCTGCCGCTGTGCCTGCTCACGCCCGACATGCACAACCGCACCATCGTCGACCAGGCGCTGCGCGAAGCCGGCGTGCCGGTCACGCCGGCCATCGAGACCAACTCGGTGCTGACGCTGGCGCTGGCCGTGAGCGTGGGCACCGTCAGCAGCGTGCTGCCCGGCGGCATGGTCGCGGCCGTGCGCAGCCACCGCGAACTGGAGGCGCTGCCGCTGGTGGCACCCGAGGTGCGCACGCCCATCGGCTTCATGACGCAGGACGGCGTGCGCTCCTCGCGCGCGCTCGAGGCCGCGCTGGCCTTCATGCAGACGCCCGAGTGGCAGGCCCAGGTGCAGCAGCACAGCGGCACGCTCGGGCAGTGAACGGGCGGTTCATTTACTTATTGAATCGGGCCATGCGTTGATCGAATTTGACGCAGATCAAAGCGTTCACTCACACTCCGCGGCCCGGATCAGCAATTACTTACACATCCGGCGAACTAGGAGAAATATGGCGGGTTCATCTGCAGGCGTTCTCGAGGGAGAGCGCATCAACGGAGGCGGATTGCAGCAGCAACCCGGCTTCCTCGACAAGGAACGCATCATCGCGGGCCCGGGCTTCAACCGCTGGCTGGTGCCACCCGCCGCATTGGCCATTCATTTGTGCATCGGCATGGCCTACGGCTTCTCGGTGTTCTGGCTGCCGCTGTCGAAGGCACTCGGCACCGCGGGCACCGGCGCGCAGGCCTGCGCCAAGGACATGAGCTTCTTCGCCGAGCTCTTCGCCACCACCTGCGACTGGCGCGTGGCCACGCTCGGCTGGATGTACACGCTGTTCTTCGTGTTCCTCGGCTGCTCCGCAGCGCTGTGGGGCGGCTGGCTCGAACGGGCCGGCCCGCGCAAGGCCGGCGTGGTGTCGGCCGTGTGCTGGTGCGGCGGCATGCTGCTGTCGGCGCTGGGCATCCACCTGCACCAGTTCTGGCTGATGATCCTCGGCTCGGGCGTGATCGGCGGCATCGGCCTGGGCCTGGGCTACATCTCGCCGGTGAGCACGCTGATCAAGTGGTTCCCCGACCGCCGCGGCATGGCCACCGGCATGGCCATCATGGGCTTCGGCGGCGGCGCGATGATCGGCTCGCCGCTGGCGGTCGACCTGATGAAGCGCTTCGGCACCGCCACCGACGTGGGCGTGATGCAGACCTTCGTGGTCATGGCGCTCGGCTACTTCGTCTTCATGATGGCCGGCGCGCTGGGCTACCGCGTGCCGCCCTCGGGCTGGAAGCCCGAAGGCTGGACGCCGCACCCGGCGCAGACCAGCAACACCATGATCACCCAGCGCCACGTGCACGTGAAGAAGGTCTGGGGCATTCCCCAGTTCTGGCTCGTGTGGCTGGTGCTGTGCATGAACGTGAGCGCCGGCATCGGCGTGATCGGCATGGCCTCGCCGATGCTGCAGGAGGTGTTCGGCGGCGCGCTGATCGACCTGCCGGCCAAGTACGGCCAGCTCGACAAGGCGCAGCTCGCGGCCATCGCGGTGGTGGCGGGCGGCTTCACCGCGCTGCTGTCGCTGTTCAACATCGGCGGTCGCTTCGTGTGGGCCAGCCTGTCGGACAAGCTGGGGCGCAAGCTCACCTACACGGTGTTCTTCGTGCTCGGCGCCGTGCTGTACGCGAGCATTCCCTCGTCGGCCGGCGCGGGCAGCAAGCTGCTGTTCGTGGGCGCGTGCTGCGTCATCGTGTCGATGTACGGCGGCGGCTTTGCCACCGTGCCGGCCTACCTGGCCGACCTGTTCGGCACGCAGTTCGTGGGCGCCATCCACGGCCGCCTGCTCACCGCATGGGCCACGGCCGGCATCCTCGGGCCGGTGGTGGTGAACTACATGCGCGAGTACCAGCTGGGCCTGGGCCTGCCGCGCGAGCAGGTCTACAACCAGACCATGTACATCCTGGTGGGCATGCTGGTGATCGGCTTCATCGCCAACCTGCTGGTGCGTCCGGTGGCCGACAAGCACTTCATGACCGACGCCGAACTGGCCGTCGAGAAGAAGCTGGCGCACGAAAAGGCCTCGGCCGCCGAAGTGGGCAGCGGCTCGGGCCGCGCCGACGCGGTGAGCCCGCTGGTGGTGGCGCTGGCCTGGATCGCCGTGGGCATTCCCCTGGCGTGGGGCGTCTACAAGACCCTGGTCAGCGCGGCCAAGTTCTTCGGCTGACCTTTCTGAACCTTTGGCCGGCTTGACCGGTCAGCGGCCCGAAGGCCGCGCGGCGAACACCTCGCTCGCCGCCAGCCGGGCCACCGAACAGCCCGGCTTCGGCGTTGCCGCCAGGTCGAAGGTGGCGCGCCGTATTCAGTCTTGCATAGCGACGAACCGGGGCGATGGCTGGCCGCGGGCGGACAATGACGGCCCGCATTGGTTTACGCTTCGTGCCCACATGAAATCCAAAGTCCAGTTCCGCCTGCGCGTCTACCGGGACGACACCATCGCCATCGGTCCCGGCAAGATCGCCGTGCTCGAAGCCGTGGCCGAGACCGGCTCGATCTCCGCGGCCGCCCGGCTGCTCGGCATGTCGTACCGCCGTGCCTGGATGCTGATCGACGAGATGAACCATGCGCTGGCCTCGCCCGCTGTGAACACAGCGGCCGGCGGCTCGCGCGGCGGCGGTACCGCGCTCACGCCGGTGGGCGAAGACATCGTCAAGCACTACCGCGCCATCGAAAACGCGGCGCGGCTGGCCACTGCGGCGGACATCCGCGCGCTGACCCGGCTGCTGGCGCCATGAGTCCAGCGCCGGCAGCCGTTGTCTGCTGCCCTGTGCGGCTCGTATCGGTGGACGGTACCACGCTGCACTTCAGCGGCAACGACATGATGGACGGCACGCCCATGCTCGACATCAAGCCCTGCGTGCCCAGGTTCGACGTGCGCCAGACCGAGCGCGTGGGCTGGTTCGGTGGCAGGCTCGACCCGCTGCAGCGCATCCGCTCCGACGACCGGATGGCCTGAACCGCTGCAGGGGGCGCCAGGGGCTCCCTCTGCGCGCTGCATGCGCGTCACTGCGCCCGATGGTCGATCCAGGCAGCTTGCCGGCGCAGCACCTCGCCAATGTCGTCGGCGTCCGCGTCGGCCACGAAGAAGCACTGGCTCGCGCCGTCGGGCCCGGTGATGGAGAGCACGAAGCCGCCGGCGTCCATGGCGCGCTCGATGCGCCATTCCTGCACCCGCGTCACATGGCGAAGCTCCGGCCGGCCGGAGATCGAGCGGACAACGGTGTCGTGGGCGGATTGGCGCATGGGGACGGTCTCCTACGCTGTATTCCTCAGTATATGAAGACTCATGGTTTTGCGCACCCCCGTGTGAACGTTGAGCCTCACCGTGTAACAATCCCGCCGTATTTTCATGAACACGACGAACTCGCTCATCGCTTCGACCGACTGGTTCCCGCTGGTGCTGTCGCTCAAGGTCGCCGCCGTCGCGACCGTGCTCGCGCTGGTGGCCGGCGTGGCGCTGGGCTTGGTGTTCGCGCGCAAGCGTTTCTTCGGGCGCACCGTGCTGGAGGCCGTGTTCATGCTGCCGCTGGTGCTGCCGCCCACGGTGATCGGCTACGCCATCCTGGTGGCCGCCGGCCGCCGCAGCCCGCTGGGCGCGTGGCTGCGCGAGCACCTCGACTACACCATCATCTTCAGCTGGCACGGCGCCGTGGTGGCCTCGGCCGTGGTGGCGCTGCCCCTGGTGCTGAAGTCGGCCAGCGCCGCCTTCGCGAATGTCGACCGCTCGCTCGAAGCGGCGGCCAGCACGCTGCGGCAGTCGCCGTTGTCCGTGTTCCTGCGCGTGACGTTGCCGCTGGCCTGGCCCGGCATCCTGGCCGGCACGCTGCTCGCGTTCGCGCGGGCCATGGGCGAGTTCGGCGCGTCGCTGATGGTGGCGGGCTCCATCCCCAAGCAGACCCAGACGCTGTCGATGGCCATCTACGACGCGGTGCAGGCCGGGCATGACGACCTGGCGCTGCTGCTGGTCATCGTGACCTCGGTGCTGTCGATCACCGTGCTGGTGCTGTCGAACCGCTTCTTTTCACTTCGCTGATTTCATTCTTGTAAGGTGTTGCACATGCGTCCGTTCCGTCTCTTGTCACTCGCATGCGTGGTCGTGGCGCTTGCCCTGCCGCTGGCCGCCGCTGCGCAGCAGATCACCGTGTCGGCCGCCGCCAGCCTGACCGACGCGTTCAAGGAAATCGGCGCCAGGTTCGAGGCCGCCAGGTCGGGTGCCACGGTGCGCTTCAACTTCGCCGCCTCCGGCGTGCTGCTGCAGCAGATCGGCCAGGGCGCGCCCGTGGACCTGTTCGCCAGCGCCGACCAGGACACCATGAACCGTGCCGTCGAGCAGAAGCTGATCGACACCGCCACCCGCAAGGACTTCGTCACCAACAGCCTGGTGCTCGTCGAGCCCACGCAGGGCGCCGTGGGCGTCAAGACGCTGCAGGACCTGGGCGGCGCCAACGTGAAGAAGATCGCCGTCGGCAAGGTCGCCACCGTGCCGGTCGGCCGCTACACCAAGCAGGTGCTGGACGGCGCCAACCTGTGGACCTCGCTCGAGCCCAAGTTCGTGCAGGCCGACAGCGTGCGCCAGGTGCTCGACTACGTGAGCCGCGGCGAGGTCGAGGCCGGTTTCGTCTACCGCACCGATGCGGCCGTCGCCGGCGACAAGGTGAAGATCGCCTTCACGCCCACCGGCCACACGCCCGTGACCTACCCGATCGCCGTGGTGGCCGACAGCAGGCAGAAGGTGCTGGCCGCTGACTTCGTGGCCTTCCTGTCGACACCCGCGGCCCAGGAAGTCCTCACGCGCTACGGCTTCGGCAAGCCATGATCGATGTCGATCTGAAACTGTCGGTGAAGGACGGGGCACGACGCTTCGACCTCGCCGTGCGCTTTCAGACCGACGTGCCCTTCGCCGCCCTCTACGGCCCGTCGGGCGCGGGCAAGTCGCTCACGCTGCAGGCCATTGCCGGCCTGCTGCATCCCGCGTCGGGCCATGTGCGGCTGGACGGCCGCACGCTGTACGACTCGGCCCAGGGCATAGACGTGCCCGCGCCGGCGCGCCGCGTGGGCTACCTGTTCCAGGACTACGCGCTGTTCCCGCACCTGAGCGTGCGCGAGAACGTGTCCTTCGGCCTGACCGCCTGGCACCGCCGCAAGCCGCCCGCGAAGGACGCCGGGCGCGTGCAGGCCCTGCTCGACAGCTTCGGCCTCGCGGCGCTGGCCGACAGCCGGCCGCAGAAGCTGTCGGGCGGCCAGCAGCAGCGCGTGGCGCTCGCCCGCGCGCTGGCCTGCGAGCCGCAGGTGCTGCTGCTCGACGAGCCCTTTGCCGCGCTCAACCCCATGCTGCGCGCCGAGCTGCGCTCCGAGCTGGCCCAGGTGCGCAAGGACTGGGGCATTCCCGTGCTGATGATCACGCACGACATCGAGGACGTGCTCGCGCTGGCCGACGTGGCCTTCGTGTACAGCAACGGCCAGGTGGTGCGCGAAATCGACCTGCACAACGCCGAGAGCCGCGACTTCGCGCTGCGCGACATCGCGGGTGTGCAGGCGGTCGAGGAGACGCCGCTGCGCAGCAGGCTGCGCGGGCTGCTGATGCAGGGCGCGCGCGGGTGATGTCCGTGTATCGCATAAGCGATACACTTTGGCGATGAAAACCGCCACCATTCCTTCCGTGCGTGTGGAGCCCGAGTTTCGGGACGAAGTCGAGCAGGTGCTTGGCAAGGGCGAGTCCTTGTCCCAGTTCGTCGAGACGGCCGTTCGCGCCTGTGTGCTCCAGCGAAAGAGCCAGGCCGAATTTGTGGCGCGCGGTGTGAAGTCACTCGCCAGCGCGCGTCGCAGCGGTGACTATGTCGACGCCGGCGAGGTGGTTGATCGACTGAAGACAAAGCTTGAATCGGCGAAGAAGCGGCAGGACGCGGCGCGCCGGTGAGTTACGCGGTCCGGTTCACGCGCCAGGCTGTTGAAGATCTGGAGCGGTTGTACGACTTCGTTCTCGAGCGGGAACTCGAAAGGGGCGGTGACCTGGAACTGGCCTCGCGGGCTCTCGATGCCATTGAGCACGGCATTGCCGCACTCGCTTTTTCGCCATTCACTTGCCGCAAGGCAGGCGACAGCCCCTTCATCCGCGAACTTGTGATCCCGTTCGGCGCCAGCGGTTATGTCGCATTGTTCGAAATCGAGGCGAGCGACTCGATCGTCGTGGCTGCGGTCAGGCACCAGCGCGAAGACGACTACCACTGAAGAAAGAACGGCAAAGCCTGGCTGTTCGGCGGGGGGCCTTCATTTCCATTTTGAATCGCTGCATGTGCCAATCCAATTTGACGGCGGCACCCGAGGGACGAACACTCCCGGCATGAGCGAGCAGAAGATCGAGTTTTACAAGGGCCCCGCCGGTGGCTGGGGCGCGTTGCGCAGCGTCACCAACGCGTTGCTGCGCCAGGACATTCCCATCAAGGGCGCGAAGACGCTGCTGTCGGCCAACCAGCCCGACGGCTTCGACTGCCCCGGCTGCGCCTGGCCCGACCGCAACCATGCCTCGACCTTCGAGTTCTGCGAGAACGGCGTGAAGGCCGTGGCCGCCGAAGCCACCGCGCGCCGCGCCGGGCCCGAGCTGTTTGCAAAACACACCGTGGCGCAACTGGCCGAGCAGAGCGATTTCTGGCTCGAAGACCAGGGCCGCCTCACGCACCCCATGGCCTACGAAGCGGCCAGCGACAAGTACGTGCCCATCGAGTGGGACGACGCCTTTGCGCGCATCGCCGGGCACCTGAACGCGTTGCCCGACCCGAACCAGGCCATCTTCTACACCTCGGGCCGCGCGAGCAACGAGGCCGCCTTTCTGTACCAGCTGTTCGTGCGCGAGTACGGCACCAACAACTTCCCCGACTGCTCGAACATGTGCCACGAGCCCAGCGGCAGCGGCATGCGTCCGCAGATCGGCGTGGGCAAGGGCACGGTCACACTCGAAGACTTCGAGAAGGCCGACGCCATCTTCATCTTCGGCCAGAACCCCGGCACCAACCATCCGCGCATGCTCGGCGAGCTGCGCGCGGCGTCGAAGCGCGGGGCGCGCATCGTGAGCTTCAACCCGCTGCGCGAGCGCGGGCTGGAGCGATTCGCCGACCCGCAGGACAAGCTCGAGATGGCGACCATGGGCTCCACGCCCATCAGCACGCACTACTTCCAGCTGCGCGTGGGCGGCGACTTTGCCGCCGTCAAGGGGATGATGAAGCACGTCATCGAGCGCGAGGACGCGGCCGTGGCGCGGGGAGAGCCGTCGGTGCTCGACCATGAATTCATCGCCACCCACACCACCGGCTTCGAGGCCCTGGCCGACGACCTGCGCGCCGAGTCGTGGAGCATCCTGGTGCAGGAGTCGGGCCTGAGCGAAGCGCAGATCCGCGCCGCGGCCGACGTGTACCTGGGCGCCAAGCGGGTCATCGCCTGCTGGGGCATGGGCATCACGCAGCACCAGCATTCGGTGGCCACCATCCAGATGATCGGCAACTGGCTCATGCTGTGCGGCCACATGGGTCGTGAAGGCGCGGGCGCGTGCCCGGTGCGCGGCCACAGCAACGTGCAGGGCGACCGCACCATGGGCATCTGGGAAAAGCCGCCGGCGGCGCTGCTCGACCGGCTGCAGCAGGTGTTCGGCTTCGAGCCGCCGCGCGAGAACGGCGTGGACACGGTCGAGGCCATCCGGCTGATGCTCGACGGCAAGGGCAAGGTGTTCTTCGCGCTCGGCGGCAACTTCGCGGCCGCCACGCCCGACACCTACCAGACCTGGAAAGGCCTGCAGAAGTGCGACCTCACGGTGCACGTGACCACCAAGCTCAACCGCAGCCACGTGATCCACGGACGCGAGGCCCTCATTCTTCCGTGCCTGGGCCGCACCGAGATCGACATGCAGGCCAATGGCCCGCAGGGCGTGACGGTGGAAGATTCGATGAGCATGGTGCACATCTCGATGGGCATCAACCCGCCCGCGTCGGAGCAGCTGCTGTCCGAGCCGGCCATCGTGGCGCGGCTGGCCGCCGCCACCATCGGCGCGCGCAGCAGGACGCCGTGGCTCTGGCTCGTCGAGGACTACGCGCGCATCCGCGACAAGATAGAAGCCGTGTTCGACGACTTCAAGGACTTCAATGCCCGCGTGGCGCACCCCGGCGGCTTTCGGCTGCGCAACACGGCGAGCGAGCGCGTGTGGAACACCGCGTCGAAGAAGGCCGTGTTCTTCACCCACGCCGTGCCGCTGGACACGCACGCCCATCGCGCCCGCGCGCGCTTCGCGAAGAAGGGCGACACCATCGTCTTCACGCTGCTGACCACGCGCTCGCACGACCAGTACAACACCACCATCTACGGCATGGACGACCGCTACCGCGGCGTGTTCGGCCAGCGCCGCGTGGTGTTCATCCACAAGGAAGACATCCGCCAGCTGGGCATGAAGGACGGCGACTGGGTCGACATCCAGACCGTGTGGAGCGACGGCCAGGAGCGCCGGGCCGACCGCTTTATGCTGGTGGCTTACGACATTCCGCGCGGTAACCTGGCGGCGTACTACCCCGAGACCAATCCGCTGGTGCCGCTGTCGTCGGTGGCGGAGAACGCGGGCACGCCGACCTCCAAGTCCATTCCCGTGGTGCTGTCGCTGCATGTGGCGCCCGCAGCCGCGCCTGCTGACGCCGATACCGTGGCGGCATGACTGCTGCCGCCTTCGACGCCGATGCCGTTGCCGTCGCCATCCTGCGCGCGCTGGCCGAGGCGCCGGGCGAGCGCGGCATGTCGCTGCCGCGCCTGGGCAAGCGGCTGGGGCAGGGCGCCAGCGTGGTGATGCGCCAGCTCACGCTGATGGGCGACGCCGCCATCGGCGGCGTGCGCGGGCCCGGCTGGGTGCGCGTGGTGCAGCTCGACGACCGCTGGGTTGCGCACCTCACCGATGCCGGGCGTGCCCTGGTCGACACATTGCCGGCTGACGAAAACCCCGGCTGAGCGGACAATGGCCGAGGCCATGACAGACACCACCGAAACAGACCCCCTGCCGTCGCTTGTGCGGCATGCCGTGCACGTCGTCGGCGAGCGCGGCCTCGCGCCCGAGGGCGTGGTGCGCGACGACACGCTGGCGGCCGAAGTGCCGGTGGCACTGGTGTTCAACGGCGTATCGCACGCGGTGATGATGGCCACGCCGCAAGACCTGGAGGCCTTCGCATTGGGCTTCTCGCTGAGCGAAGGCATCCTCGACACCGCGGCGGACTGCCGCGGCATCGACGTGCAGGTGGTCGATGCCTCCGACGCCGGCCTGCCCGACGGCATGCCCGGCATCGAGGTGCAGCTCGATATTTCCACCCGCAGCTTCGAACGCCTCAAGGACCGCCGCCGCAGCCTCGCCGGGCGCACCGGCTGCGGCGTGTGCGGCGTCGAAAGCTTCGCGGGACTCGACCTCACGCCACAGCGCGTGCCGCCACGCGCATGGATCGAGCGCATCGACCTGGCCACCGTGCTGCGCGCCTTCGCGGCCATGCCGCCGCGCCAGGTGCTCAACGCCGAGGCGGGTGCCATCCACGCAGCCGCATGGGCCACGGTCGACGGCGAGCTCACCGACCTGATGGAAGACGTGGGACGTCACAACGCGCTCGACAAGCTGCTCGGCAAGCTCGCGCGGGCGGGCCGACTTGAAGAACCGGGCTTCGTGCTGATGTCCAGCCGCGGCAGCCACGAGCTGGTGCGCAAGTGCGCGCGCCTGGGCGTTGCGGCGATGGCCACCATTTCCGCGCCGACCTCGATGGGCGTGCGCATGGCCGAACTCAGCGGGCTGCGGTTCTGGGGGCTGTGCCGCGCGCCGCGTGGGGTGCTCTATGCGGACGGGTTTGCGGTTCAGCCCAGCCCCAGCACCGCATCCGCCACTGCCTCGATCCCCTGATCCGACAGATCGGTTGCCGCCACGCTGCGTCGCCGGTCCCACGCCTTGAAGTGCAGCTCCTGCGACTTCTCGTAATGCGGGTCGTAATGCAACGCCATCAGCTCCGCGAACAGATGCGGCAAGGCTGCTTCGTGCGCCCATTGCTGCCAGCGCGCCACCGTTTCCTTGCCCTGCAGCTCCTTCAGCACCCCGAGCTTGTCGGCCAGCGCGCCGCGGTCGTCGCCCAGGTAGGCGTAGTCGCGCAGCAGGTAGGCGAGGCGCGCCTCGGGCGTGGCGGCCACCTCGATGCACGACGCCGCGCGCATTCGCGCCACCAGCGACAACGGCAGCGACACCCTGCCGATGCGAATGCTCTCGCCTTCCACATACAGCGGGCGCGAGAGATCGAGGGTTTCGAGCACCGCCGCAATGCGCGTCTCGAAGTGCTTCTGCGAGGGCTGCGCTACGCCCGGCAGCGCGCCCAGCAATGAACCCTTGTGGTTCGCGAAATCTTCCAGGTCGAGCACCTGCGCGCCGCGCGCGGCCAGCGCATGCAGCACGCGGGTCTTGGCGCTGCCGGTGGCGCCGCAGACCACGCGCAGGTCTAGCTGCGGGGTCAGCGTATCGATCTGCGTGATCACGTGGCGGCGAAAGCTCTTGTAGCCGCCCGCGAGCTGCTGCGCGTCCCAGCCCACGAGGCGCAGCCAAGTCACCATCGAGCCGCTGCGCATGCCGCCGCGCCAGCAGTAGACCAGCGGCTTCCAGTTCTCAGGCCGGTCGGCCAGGGTGTCGCGCAGATGCCGTGCGATGTTGGCCGCCACCATGGCGCCGCCGATGCGCCGCGCCTCGAAGGCGCCGGTCTGCACGTAGATGGTGCCGACGATGCGGCGCTCGTCGTCGTCGAGCACCGGGCAGTTGATGGCACCGGGAATGTGGTCGAGCGCGAACTCGGCCGGCGAGCGGGCGTCGATCAGCGTGTCGAAGGCGTGGCGGTCGGGCACGCGCACGGGCTGGCGATGACTCATGGGAGGAACCTCATGCCGCGATTGTCAGGCGTACGCCGGGCCTAGGCCCTTTCGCAAGCGAGCGCTCGCCAAGTCCACGAAGGTGACCAGCACGAACATCGCGATCAGCACCGTCATCGCCTGCTGCTGCTGGAAGATCGACAGGTGGAAGTACAGCAGCTGCCCCAGCCCGCCGCCGCCGACGAAGCCCAGCACGGCCGCCATGCGGATGTTCATTTCCCAGCGGTAGAGCGTGTAGGCCACCCACTGCGGCAGCACGATGGGCAGGCTGGCGTAGCTGAAGGCCGCGACCGGGCCGGCGCCCGAGAGCGTCAGCGCATGCTCGGGCTCGCGCGGGGCGTTCTCCAGCGCTTCGGCGAACAGGCGGCCCAGCACCCCCGTGGTGTGCAGCGACAAGGCCAGCGCCCCGGCAAAAGGGCCGATGCCCGCGGCCAGCACCATCAGCGCGGCCCACACGAGCTCGGGCACGCTGCGCAGAAAGTTGAGGACAAAGCGCGCGCCATGGCGCAACACACCGCCCGCGCGGCCCGACGCCGGCAGCGCGAGCAGCGCGCCCGCAACAGCCGCCAGCACGGTGCCCAGGGCCGACACCGCGAGCGTCTGCAACGCGCCGTTGCCAACCTTGGCGAGGAAGTCCGGCGACACATCGGGCGGGAAGAACTCCGCGATGAACTTGCCCATGAGGCGCAGCGACTCCGAGGAGGCCAGCGCGCGGTAGTCGATGCCCAGGTAGACAAAGCTCGCCACCACCGCCACGCCGATCAGCAGCAGCGCGATGCGGCAGCGCCAGCAGGGCCGCGGGGGAGGGGGCAGAACGGGAAGAGGGGACAACGTGGTCATGCCAGCAGCCTCCGCAAGGCAGTGCTCAGCAGGTCGGCCAGCAGCACCAGCGCCAGGAACACCAGCAGGATGCTGCTCGCCTCGCCGCCGTTGAGCATCTTCATCGACTGGTCCATCAGCTGGCCCAGCCCGCCCGCGCCCACGAAGCCCATCACGACCGAGGCGCGCACCGCGCATTCCCAGCGGTACACGGTGTAGGAGGCCAGTTCCTGCGCGGTGTTCGGCAGCAGGCCGTAGCACAGCGCCGAGAACCGGCCGCTGCCGCTTTCGAGCAGGGCGCGCGCGGGCCGGGTGTCGGTCGATTCGAGGATCTCCGCGTACACCTTGCCCAGCATGCCGCCGTAGGTGATGGCCAGCGCCAGCACGCCCGACGCCGGCCCGAGCCCGAGCGCGCGCACGAACAGCAGCGCCCACACGATCTCCGGAATGGCGCGCAGCACCATCAGCAGCCAGCGCGCGGCCTGCCGCACCACGCCGGCCTGCACCCGGCCGGGGCCCGGGCCGATGCGCGAGATCGACAGCGCCCGCGTGGTCACGAAGCCCAGCGGCGCGCCGATCAGCAGCGCCAGCGCGGTGCCGGCCGTGGCCATGGCCAGCGTCTCGAGCGTGGCCTTGAAAAGCAGCGCAAGAAAGTCGGGCGAGCCGTCGGGCGGAAAGAAGCCCGCGAGAAAGCCGCCGATCACCGCGAGGTTGCCGCCTTCGAACAGCGCCCAGGGCTTGAATTCGGACAGCGCCAGCATCGGCCATGCGATGACGAGCGCGGCGAGCCACGCGGCCAGGCGGCGCGCTGCGTGCGGATCGCGATGGGCGATGGCCGTGCTCACGGGCAGTCGGGCCGCTGGAAGGCTGCTTCCGCCGTCGCGCCCGGCGGCAGGGGCCGTTGCGTGGCGACGCCGCCTTCGCTCGCATAGAGCGCATCGAGCATCGCCGGCGTGACCTGCGCGGCGGGCAGGTCGAACATCACCTGCCCGTTGCGCATGCCGACGATGCGCGGAAACCAGCGCAGCGCCAGGTCCACCGCATGCAGCGAGGCCACGAGCGTGGCGCCGGTGGTGTCGCTCTGCGCGACCAGTTGGCCGATGGCGGCGTCGGCCAGCGTGGGGTCGAGCGCCGACACGGGCTCGTCGGCCAGCAGCAGGGCGGGGCGCTGGTACAGCGCGCGTGCAATGCCCACGCGCTGCAGCTGCCCGCCCGAGAGGCGGTCGCAGCGGTCGAACAGGCGGTCTTCCATCGACAGGCGCGAGAGTGCCTCGTGCGCGCCGGCGATGTCGGAGGGGTAGAACAGCGAGCCCAGCGCGCGCAGCGTCGACCATTCGCCGAGCCGCCCCGCGAGCACCGCCGTGACCACGCGCAGGCGCGGCGCGATCGGCGGCGACTGGTGCACGGTGCCGATGCGCGCGCGCAGCTTCTTCAGCGCGGCGGCCGGCAGTTGCCAGGGGCTGGTGTCCAGTGCCCGCACTTCGCCTTCGGTGGGCCGCAGCGCGGCGCCCAGCACGCGCAGCAGCGTGGTCTTGCCGGCACCCGAGGGGCCGATGACGGCGATGCGTTCGCCGTCGCGCGCGGCGAGCGCGACGCCGGCCAGGGCGCGGTGGGCGTTGGGGTGGACGACGCCCACGCCTTCCAGCGAAAAACTCATCCGCGCAGGCTCACTTGATCAACCCAGCCGACTTCCCCGCCGTCTCGATCCCGTCATAGTTCGACGACTTCGTCGGAATGAACTTGCTCGCGCGCTGCAGCGCCATGATGTCCTTGTGCGCCGGGTTGGCCGGGTCTAGCTTCAGGAAGGCATCGGTCAGCTTCTTCTGCAGCACCGGGTCCATGCCCGGGCGCACCGTCCAGTTGTAGTCGTAGTAGGTCGGCGTGGTCGCCAGCACGCGCACCTTGGCGGCGTTCGGGTTCTTGGCCTCGACCAGCTTGTCCCACACCGACGCATTCAGCACGCCCGCTTCCGCACGCGATGCGGCCACGAAAGCCACCGTGGCGTCGTGCGCGCCCGAGAACGCGACCGTCTTGAAGTCCTTCTCGGGGTTGATGCCCGCCTGCAGCAGGAAGTAGCGCGGCATCAGGCTGCCCGAGGTGGAAGAAGGCGCACCGAAGGCAAAGGTCTTGCCCTTCAGGTCGGCCAAGGTCTTGGCGGGACTGTCGATGGGCACGATGAACTTGCTGGTGAACACCTCGTCTTCCGCGCGCTGCACGATCGGCACCGCACCGCCGTTGGTGCGGATGCGCGCCTGCACGAAGGTGAAGCCGCCCAGCCAGGCCAGGTCGATCTTGTTGGTCGCCAGGCCCTCGACCACGGCGGCGTAGTCGGTCACGGGCGTGAACTGCACGTCCATGCCGGTTTCCTTCTTGAGGTAGTCGCCCAGCGGCGTGAACTTGCGCTGCAGTTCGGTGGGCGCCTCGTCGGGAATGGCCGAGACGCGCAGCACGCCCTGGGCGAGCGCGCCGAAGCTGGCGAGGGAAACAGTGAGCGCAAGTGCCAGTCGGGAGAGCTTGTTCATGAGGTGGCCTGTGGTGGTTGTGAAAAAAGGGTGTATTCGGGAGAAGGGGCGCAGCAGGGGCGGGGCTTCGATAATCGCGGCTTGTCTCATTCGACCGAAGCGCTGCCATGACCGATGCCGCCACCCCCAGACCCATGAATCCGCTGGCACCGCTGCGGCTCACCAGCTTCTCGCACGGTGGCGGCTGCGGCTGCAAGATTGCACCCGGTGTGCTGTCGCAGATCCTGAAGAACCATGCCGGGGGAATGATCCCACCCGAGCTCATGGTGGGCATCGAGACCGCCGACGACGCGGCAGTCTACAGGCTCAACGACCAGCAGGCGCTGATCGCCACCACCGACTTCTTCATGCCCATCGTGGACGACCCCTACGAGTTCGGGCGCATCGCGGCGACCAACGCCATCAGCGACGTGTACGCGATGGGCGGCCGGCCGATCATGGCGCTGGCGCTGGTCGCCATGCCGATCAACCAGCTGCCGGTGGAAGTGATCGCCGAGATCGTGCGCGGCGGGCAGGACGTGTGCCGCGCGGCGGGCATTCCCATTGCCGGCGGCCACACCATCGATTCGGTCGAGCCGATCTATGGCCTGGTCGCGATGGGGCTGGTGCACCCTGACCGCGTGCGGCGCAATGCCGATGCAAGAGCCGGCGACGTGCTCGTGCTGGGCAAGCCGCTGGGCGTGGGCGTGCTGTCGGCCGCGCTCAAGAAAGAGCAGTTGCCCGAGGCCGGCTATCGCCAGCTGATCGACAACACGACCAAGCTCAACACGCCGGGCATCGCGCTGTCGGCGCTCGACGGCGTGCATGCGCTGACAGATGTGACGGGCTTTGGGCTGGCCGGACACGCGCTCGAGCTGGCGCGGGGGGCAAAGCTCACTGCGGTGGTCGAGTGGTCGAAGGTGCCGTTGCTCGACAACGTGGCGGCGATGGCGGCCGAGGGTTTCGTCACCGGTGCATCGGGTCGCAACTGGACCGGGTATGGGGCCGATGTGGAACTGGCTGCCGGCCTGCCGGCCACCGCGCAGGATTTGCTGAGCGATCCGCAGACCTCGGGCGGCCTGCTCGTGAGCTGTGCGCCTGAAGCGGTGGATGGCGTTTTGAAGATCTTCCGTGACGAAGGGTTTGCGCAGGCTGCGGTGATCGGGCTTGTAGAGGCCGGTGAGCCCTCGCTGCGTGTGGTGCCGTAGCTCCCCGCATTTCGCCCTCCCCCTCTGGGGGAGGGCAGGGGTAGGGGCAAGCGGCGGTCGATGAAGCACTGCGCAAAAACCAGCGCCGCTTGCCCCCATCCCAGCCTTCCCCCAGCGGGGGAAGGAGCAAGACAGAAGCGGCGGAAGGGGGAAGGAGTCGAACCTTCCCGGCGACGACTGGCGCCACCCACTGGGTTTGAAGCCCAGCCGCCCCACCAGGGACGATCCCCTCCCATAAGCGCTGTTCACGGGCTCGCCCCGAACAACGACGTATCAGGCCGCAGCAGGTGCGTGTCTTTCACGCGCCGCGTATAGCCCACACGGTCAAAGAATTCCAGCAGCTGGATCGCGCGCTTGCGACCCAGCCCTGTCGCATCGCGAAAGCTCGCCGCCTGCAAGCCCTCCGGCCCTTCGAGGCAATCGCGCGCCATGGCCGCCAGCCGCTCGACGGTCGCCAGCGGATAGTACAAGTCCTTCACCACCTGGAAGGCCTCGCCGCGGCGCGCGAGGCTTGCGAGCGTCTGCCGCACCATCGGCTCGCTCGCCGCGCAGTCCTTCGCCAGGTCGCGCACCCACGGTGGATCGAAGCCGCCGTCGGCCAGCCTGGGCAGCAGCTTCTGCGCGAGCTTCTGCTCGGCCTCGTTCAGGCGTGCCGCATGGTCTGGCAGGTGCAGCCAGGTGCCGCTGCGCACCAGCGCGCCGCGTGCCAGCAGCGCGTCGATCGCATGGCGCCACAGCGCATCGTCGGTGCGCGGCGCGGCCAGGCGCTTGAGGCGGCGCGCATCGGGGCCGACCTCGTCGGGCGCGCCCTGGTGAAAGTCGGCGAGCCGGTTGATGACCTGGGCTTCGAGCGCGTCCAGGTGCATGCCCGCGATGGCCGTGCGGTCGATGCGCACCGCGTCGCCGGGCCACGGCAGCGCCGCTTCGCTGGCCAGCGACAGTGCGCGCGCCAGCCGCTCGGCATCGATGCCCAGCGGCGCGTTGTGCAGCAGCGCGGCCACACGCGCGGCGCGCGCGTCGACGGCCCATGCCGCCAGCGTGCGCAGCCGCTCAGGCGTGCGCCGGTAACGCACCGGCGCGAACGGGTCGAGCACGCGCACGCCGGCCACGGTGCGGGTGGCCGAGGCGTCGCGCAGCACGCCGCGGTCACCATGCCAGGCGCCCACCTCTTCGCGCAAGACCAGTTGGGCCAGCGCGGTTTCGCCCGGTGCGATCGCATCGCGGTCGAGCAAGGCCACCGAGGCCATCACATCGCTCGCACCCATGTGCGCATGCACCGTCGCGCCCGAGCGCAGGGGCTTGGCTTCGTCCGGCCAGAGCGTGAGCAGCACGTCGATGCGCGCCGTCGCGAGTGCGATCGCCGGGGTGCAGACCCAGTCGCCGCGGCGCACCTCGTCCTTCGTCACGCCGGCCAGTGCGAGCGCGCAGCGTTGCCCCGCGTGCGCCGATTCGGCCTGCTTGTTCTGGGCGTGAATGCCGCGCACCCGCACCGTGCGCTCGCCGGGCGCCACGCGCAGCTCGTCGCCGATGCGCACCGTGCCACTGAAGACGGTGCCGGTGACGACGGTGCCCACACCCGCCAGCGTGAAGGCACGGTCCACCGCAAGGCGGAACGCGAGGTCGTCTTCGCGCGCGTGCGCTTCGCGTGCGACATCGAGCAGCCGCGTGCGCAATGCGTCGATGCCTTCCCCCGTGGTGGCGGACATCGCGAGCACCGGCGCGCTGGAAAGCGCCGTGGGCGCGAGCAAGGCGTCGATTTCCGCACGCACGTCGTGGAGCCTTGCGTCGCGCACCGCCTCGTCGACGCGGTCGATCTTGGTGAGTGCGACGGTCGCCTCCCGCACACCCAGCAGCGCGACCACCGCCAGATGCTCGCGCGTCTGCGGCATCACGCCGTCGTCGGCCGCCACCACCAGCAGCGCATGGTCGATGCCGGTGGCACCGGCCAGCATGGTGTGCAGCAGCCGCTCGTGGCCCGGCACGTCGACGAAGCCGAGCGACACGCCGTCGGGCGCGTGCAGGTAGGCGTAACCCAGCTCGATGGAGATGCCGCGGCGCTTTTCCTCGGGCAGCCGGTCGGTGTCCACGCCGGTGAGCGCGCGCACCAGCGTGGTCTTGCCGTGGTCGATGTGGCCTGCGGTGCCGATGATCATGACGGGGGGGCTTGCTCCTTCCCCCTTTGGGGGAAGGTCGGGATGGGGGCCTGCCCTCGATCAGGCGCTGCCCTTCTCCGAAGGCCGTCGTGCCCCCACCCCGGCCCTTCCCCAGAGGGGGAGGGAGGAATGCGGGGCGATGTCACGAGAGCTGCTCCTTCAGCAAAGGCAACTGCGCAACGAATGGTGCGCTGTCTTCCAGGCAGCGCAGGTCGAGCAGCAGGCGGTCTTGCGCGATGCGGCCGATCACCGGCAGCGGCAGGCTGCGCAAGGCGGTGGCGAGCGCGTCGAGCGCCGTGCCCAGGCCCTTCTTCGACGTGCCGGCCGGCGCGAGCGCCAGGCCCGCCGAAGGCAGGCGTTCGACGGGCAACGAGCCGGAGCCGATCTGCCCCAGCAGCGGCACGACCGCGACGGTGAAGCGCGGCGACACGGCGGCCTGCACGGCAGGAAGAAGCGCCTCGGCCATCTCGCGGATCGCCTCGGCCGGCCGCGTCAGCAGCCGCAGCGTGGGCAGGTCCTGCGCGAGCCGCTCGGGCCGCAGGTAAAGCGCCAGCGTGGCTTCCAGCGCGGCCAGCGGCAGCTTGCTCATGCGCAGCGCGCGCTTCATCGGGAACTTGCGGATGCGGCCCACGGCCTCCTTGCTGCCGACGATGAGGCCGGCCTGCGGGCCGCCCAGCAACTTGTCGCCCGAGAAGGTGACCACGTCGCAGCCGGCGGCCAGCATCTCCTGCGGCAGCGGCTCGCGCGGCAGGCCGTAGTGCGCCAGGTCGATCAGCGAGCCGCTGCCCAGGTCGGTGGCCAGCGGCACGCCGCGCGCGTGCGCGATGCCGGCGAGCGTGGCCTCGTCGACCGCGGCCGTGAAGCCCTGCACCGCGTAGTTGCTGGTGTGCACCTTCATCACCAGCGCGGTGTGGTCGTTGATGGCGCGCTCGTAGTCCTGCGGGTGCGTGCGGTTGGTGGTGCCGACCTCGACCATGCGCGCGCCGGCGCTGGCCATCACGTCGGGCATGCGGAAGGCGCCGCCGATCTCGACCAGTTCGCCGCGCGAGACGATCACCTCGCGCTCGCGAGCGAGCGCCGCGATGGTGAGCAGCACCGCGGCCGCGTTGTTGTTGACCACCGTGGCGGCTTCGGCGCCGGTGATGGTGCACAGCAGCTCTTCGACCAGCGAATCGCGGTCGCCGCGGCTGCCGGTGGCCAGGTCGTACTCGAGGTTGTTGGGCGAGGTCATCACCGCGAGCAGCCGCTGCAGCGCGGCATCGGCGAGCAGCGCGCGTCCGAGGTTGGTGTGGATGACGGTGCCCGTCAGGTTGAGCACGGCGCGCATGCGCGGTGCGAGGCGGGAGCGCACACGCGCTGCCAGCGCCGCGCCGAGGGCCTGCTGATGCACGTCGGACGCCGGCAGCGTTCCGGCAACGGCTTGCGCACGGAGCCCTTCCAGCAATGCGCGCGCTTCCTTCACCACCAGTGTGCGGCCGTGCTCGGTGAGCAATGCGCCCGGCACTTCGAGGCGCAGCAGTTGATCGACAGAAGGCAGATCCTGGGGCCTTGCCGTCGAGCCGTGGACCACGGACTCTTTCGGCGTCGCCATCAGCCGCCTCCGCCGTCGTCTGCGATCTCGGGGTCGCCGAACAGCAGCATCAGGTTGTGGCCGCTGCGTTGATGCCCGGCTTCGGAGACAAGCAGGTCGAGCGTGACGCTGGCCAAGTCGTCGGCGACGGGTTCGACCTCGGGGTCTTTCTCCATCGCGATCTGCTTGAGGTAGTGGCCGCAGCTGTCGCAGCACTCGGCCTTCACCGCGCCTTCGCGCGCGCCGGTGGCCGGCAGTTCCACGCCGGACTGCGGCGAGAGCGATTCGAAGTGGATGCCCTTGGTGCTCTCGCAGTGCGCGCACTTGATGCGCACGTAGTGCCACTCGGTGCTGCACAGCGAGCAGTGCAGGTAGCGAAACCCCGCTTCGTCCGCGCCGATGCGCGTGACGCTCACGGTGGGCGCGCTGCCGCAGCAGGGGCATTCGGTGCCGGGGTCGGTGCGGCCGAAGATGCTTTCGCCGTCGCGTTCGGCCACCTGCAGCACGAGATGGGTCCAGTAGGCCTGCAGCCCGGCAGCGATCAACGGGGCCGCGGCCAGGTCGAGCCCGAACATGATGCGGCGCGAAAGAAGGTCGGCCTGCTGTTCGAGCCATGCGTCGTCGGCGGCCACCACGCGGTCGAGCGTGTCGCGTGCCGCGCCTTCGGGCACGCGAACGCGGAAGAGACCGAGCAGCCTGCGAAGCTCTTGTCGCCACACGGCATCGCGCGTCCAGCCGAACGCGGGCATCGGCGGCTTGAGCACTTGCGCCGCGGCTTCGAGCGCGGTCGATTCGGGCAGCGCAACCTGCGGGTAGTTCTGCAGCACCTGGTGCTGCGCCTGCGCAAGGTCTGCGATGAAGATCAGGTACTCGCGCATCGGATGCGAGGCCGCGAGCTGGCGCAATCGCAATTGCCGGTCGGAGAACACGGCGGCACGCACGGGCAGGCGCAGGAACGGCATCTGCCGCCCGGCCTGCATCGCGATCTGTTCGGGATCGAGAACCCGCGTGGTCCGGATCGGCGGAGGACTGTTCATTGCGCTCACTCTACAGCGATCTGGCGATTTGTCTTGCTCCTTCCCCTGCCGGGGGAAGGCTGGGATGGGGGCAGTGCCCAACGAGCACCCGGGTGGTGTCCAGGCCGTCGTGCCCCCACCCCAGCCCTCCCCCGGGAGGGGAGGAGGAAATGCGGGGAGGCGCTATTCACCGCGCGTCATCTTTCGATGCCACAGCGGGTGGTTCAGCTTGGCCCAACCCTCGGTGACGGTGCCGCGCGTCATGGCGCGCAGCGTGCCCTTGACCCAGATCGCGGCGTAGATGTGCGTGATGACCGAAAGTATCAGCACCACCGCCGACACCGAATGCACCACCACCGCGATGCGCCGCAGCAGGATGGGGAAGAACCCGACGAACCACGGGCTCCAGAACATGAAGCCGGTCACGAACAGCAGCAGCAGGCTCACGCCGAAGGCCCAGAACACCAGCTTCTGACCGGCGTTGTACTTGCCCACGGGCGGCATGCCCGACTTGTCGCCCTTGAGCATCCTGGGCGCGTTCTTGATCCACTCGCGGTCGCCACGGTCGAGCACGTTCTCGCGCCACATCGTGAAGAACAGGAACACGAAGCCCAGCACCATCAGCACGCCCATGAAGGGATGCAGGATGCGCGTCCACGGCCCGCCGCCGAACAGCGTGCTCAGGAAGAACAGGGCCGGGTGGAAGAAGGCCAGGCCCGAGAGCGCGGCCGCGAAGAACATGATCGCAACGAACCAGTGGTTCATGCGCGTCGCATCGCGGTAGCGGCGAAGGTAGTAGCGGGTCATCGCGTTCTCCTCATGCACGGGGTGTGTCGTGGGGGCGCTCGGCGGTTGCCGTCGACGACGCCGGCGGCGCCTCGATCACCACCACGTCGCCGGGCCTGCCGTCGAGATCGGCGTCCGGATGCTCTTCCTTCGGCTCGATCGGCCCGGTCTTCATGTAGTGGAAGAAGCTCCCCACCACCGCACCGATCATCGCGACCATCGCCAGCGGCTTGGCCACGCCCTTCCACAGCGACACCAGCGGGCTGATGTGCGGGTCTTTGGGCAGGCCGGCATACAGGCCAGGGCGGTCGGCATGCTGCAGCACATACATGACGTGCGTGCCGCCCACGCCGGCCGGGTCGTAGACGCCGGCGTTGGCGAAGCCCCGGTCCTTCAGGTCGACGATGCGTTCCGAGGCGTACTCGTGCATGTCTTCCTTGGTGCCGAAGTGCAGCGCGCCCGTGGGGCAGGCCTTGACGCAGGCCGGCTCCAGGCCCACGCCCACGCGGTCGGAGCACAACGAGCACTTGTAGGCCTTGTTGTCGGCCTTGCTGATGCGCGGCACGTCGAAGGGACAGCCGGTGACGCAGTTGCCGCAGCCCACGCAGTGCTCGCTGATGAAGTCGACGATGCCGTTGCTGTACTTGACGATGGCGCCCGGCGCGGGGCAAGACTTCAGGCAGCCGGGGTCGTCGCAGTGCATGCAGCCATCCTTGCGGATCAGCCATTCGAGCTTGCCGGCTTCGGGCTCCACTTCGGAGAACTTCATCACCGTCCAGGAGGCCGGCGTGAGGTCGACCGGGTTGTCGTAGGTGCCGTGGTTGGTGCCGACCTCGTCGCGCAGGTCGTTCCACTGCATGCACGCGACCTGGCAGGCCTTGCAGCCAATGCAGGTGGACACGTCGATGAGCTTGGCCACCTGCTGCACCTGCGGGCGGTGGCGGATGTCGGGCGAGGGCGTGGTGGTGGCCGAGCGGGCGGCGATGTCGAGGGTCTGGAGGGAGGACATCAGCGGCTCCGGTTTTTGGTCTTGCCCCTTCCCCCTTTGGGGGAAGGCTGGGATGGGGGCAGGCCTTCGAGGAAGCGCTGCGTGGCAGTGGAGGCCGTCGTGCCCCCACCCCGGCCCTCCCCCGGAAGAGGAGGGAGAAAGACGAAGGCATCGAGGGCGTTGAGGAACTGCTTCATCTCACGCCTTCTCGATGTTCACAGTGAACGACTTGTACTCCGGCGTCTGCGTGTTCGCGTCCCCCACGAAGGGCGTGAGCGTGTTCACCAGGTAGCCCGGCTTCGCGATGCCGACGAAGCCCCAGTGGTTCGGCAGCCCCACCGTGTGCACCGTGCGGCCGTCCACCTGCAGGCCGACGATGCGCTTGGTCACCACCGCCACCGCCTTGATGTGGCCGCGCTTGCTCCACACCTTGACCATGTCGCCGTGCGCGATGCCCTTGTCCTTCGCCAGCTCCTCGCCGATCTCCACGAACTGCTGCGGCTGGATGATGGCCGAGGTGCGCACGTTCTTGGTCCAGTAGTGGAAGTGCTCGGTCAGCCGGTAGCTGGTCGCCACGTACGGAAAATCAGCCGGCACGCCCAGTCGCTCGAGGTCGCCCTTGAAGATGCGTGCCGCCGGGTTGGCGCGCGCCACCGCGTTGTTCGGGTGCATCAGGTTGTTGACCAGCGGCGACTCGAAGGGCTCGTAGTGTTCCGGCAGCGGCCCTTCGGCCATGCCGGTGGGCGCGAAGAGCCGCGCCACGCCCTCGGCCGTCATGATGAACGGGCGCACCGCCTCGGCCTCCATCGGGTTGGCGTCGGGCCGGATGTCAGGGATGTCGGAGCCTGCCCACTTGGTGCCGTCCCAGGCGATGAGGCCGCGCCTGGCGATCCACGGCTTGCCGGTGGTGGGATCGGTCGAGGCGGCGTTGTACAGGATGCGCCGGTTCGCCGGCCAGGCCCACGACCAGTTCAGCGCCTGCCCGATGCCGTAGGGGTCGGCGTTGTCGCGCCGCGCCATCTGGTTGCCGGCCTGCGTCCACGCGCCGCTGTAGATCCAGCAGCCGCTGGCCGTGCTGCCGTCGTCGCGCAGCAGGCCGAAGCCCGAGAGCTGCTCGCCGGCCTTGGCCGTGGGCGGCTTGCTCGGGTCCTTCGGGTCGAGCAGGTCGGTGAGCGCGCGGCCGTTGTATTCCATCGCCAGCTCCTGCGCGGAGGGCGAATGCGGGATCTTGTACGGCCAGGTCAGCTTGACGATCGGGTCGGGGAAGGCGCCGCCGTCCTTGATGTACGCCGTGCGAATGCGGTTGAAGAGGCTCGCCACGATCTCGATGTCGCCCTTGGCCTCGCCCGGCGGCTCCGCGCCCTTGTAGTGCCATTGCAGCCATCGGCTGGAGTTGGTGAGCGAGCCGTCTTCTTCCGCGAAGCAGGTGGAGGGCAGGCGGAACACCGTGGTCTGGATGTCCGCGGTCTTCACGTCGTTGAACTCGCCGAAGTTGCGCCAGAACTCGCTGGTCTCGGTGACCAGCGGGTCGATGGTGACCAGGAACTTGAGCTTCGAGAGGCCGTCGACGATCTTCTTCTTGTCGGGGAACGAGCCCACCGGGTTGAAGCCCTGGCAGATGTAGCCGTTGAGCTTGCCCAGGTTCATGAGCTCGAAGGCCTGCAGGATGTCGTAGAGCTTGTCGATCTTGGGCAGGTAGTGAAAGCCCCACTCGTTCTGCGCGGTGGCCGCGTCGCCCCACCACGCCTTCTGCATGCTGACGAAGAACTTCGGGTAGTTCTGCCAGTAGCTCATCTGGTTGGGGCGCAGGGGTTTCAGCGCACGGGTCTTGTAGTAGTCCTCCAGCGTCTGCTCGCTGTCACGCGCCAGCGACATGTAGCCCGGCAGCGAGTTCGACAGCAGCCCCAGGTCCGTCAGGCCCTGGATGTTGCTGTGCCCGCGCAGCGCGTTCATGCCCCCGCCCGCCACGCCGATGTTGCCCAGCAGCAGCTGCACGATGGCGGCGGTGCGGATCATCTGCGAGCCCTGGCTGTGCTGCGTCCAGCCCAGCGCATACAGGATGGTCATGGTGCGCGTGGACGTGCTGGTGCTCGCGATGTACTCGCACACCTTCAAAAACTTGTCCTGCGGGGTGCCCGTGATGCGGCTCACCAGCTCGGGCGTGTAGCGCGAATAGTGCCGCTTCATGACCTGCAGCACGCACTGCGGGTCCTGCATGGTCATGTCGACCCTGGCCATGCCGGCCTCGTCGAGCGCGTAGTTCCACGACTTGGGGTCGTAGTTGCGCTTCTCGGCGTTGTAGCCGCTGAAGATACCGTCCTCGAACTTGTAGTCAGGCCCGACGATGAACGGCGCGTTGGTGTAGTTGCGCACGTACTCGGTCTGGATCTTCTCGTTGCCCAGCAGGTAGTTGATGACCCCGGCCAGGAACGCGATGTCCGAGCCCGCGCGCACCGGGGCGTAGTAGTCGGCCATGGCGGCCGAGCGCGTGAATCGCGGGTCGACCACGACCAGGCGTGCCTTGTTCTGCTTCTTGGCCTCGATCACCCACTTGAAGCCGCACGGATGCGCCTCCGCCGCGTTGCCGCCCATGATCAGCACGACATCCGCGTTCTGGATGTCCTGCCAGTGGTTGGTCATTGCGCCTCTGCCGAACGTCGGGGCCAGACTGGCCACCGTGGGTCCGTGTCAAACGCGTGCCTGGTTGTCGAAGACCAGCATTCCGGTCGAGCGGAATGCCTTGTGGGTGATGTAGCCGGTTTCGTTGGACGAGGCCGAGGCGCACAGCATGCCGGAGCTGGTCCAGCGGTTCACCGTCTTGCCGTCGGCGTTGGTGGTCTGGAAGTTGGCGTCGCGGTCGGCCTTGAGCAGCCTGGCGATGCGGTCGAGCGCCTCGTCCCAGCCGATGCGCTTCCACTCGGTGGCGCCCGCCTCGCGCACCTCGGGGTACTTCAGGCGGTTGGGGCTGTGCACGAAGTCGAGCAGGCCCGCGCCCTTGGGGCACAGCGTGCCGCGGTTCACGGGGTGGTCGGCGTCGCCCTCGATGTGCAGGATGTCGGACACCACGTTCTTCGCCTTGTCGCCCAGGCTGTACATGATGATCCCGCAGCCCACCGAGCAGTAGGGGCAGGTGTTGCGCGTCTCGGTGGTGCGCGCGAGCTTGAAGTTGCGGGCCTCGGCCAGCGCGGCGGTCGGCGAGAAGCCGAGCGCCACGATGCTGGAGCCGACCAGCCCCGCGCTGCTCACGCGGAAGAATTGCCGGCGGTTCATGTCCATGACGTGACCTCCTGCAGCGGTGAAGTGGGGTGTTTCATCGGGAGCTTCTTCTTTGCCTGGGGAAAGCTGGAGGCGGCGAACCGCGCTACTTGGGCGCGGTGCCGTCGCCGCCGCTCGGCGAGGGCGCCGCGCCGCCGGAGGAGCCGCCGCCGTTCGGGCCGCTCATGCCGCCGACGGCCGCGCCGCCTTCGGAGGGGCCCTTGTGTGCGGCAGAAGCGTCGACCTTGTCGCCGGAGTCGGCGGGTTTGATGCCGGCCGGGCTGGCGCCCGAAGGCGCGGTGGCAGGCGCACTCGCGGCCATGCCGGTCGTGGGCTTGGGGTCGCAGGCAGTCAAGAACAAACACGCGGCCAGGCAAAGGCCGACGGCTGGCAGGCGCTGGGAACGAGGCATCGACACTCCTTCGTGGGAAAGGCGATCGGACCGCGGATTGTTGGTGTGTCCCCGCGGCCACCCCTTGAATGTTCGGTGTTCCGGGGCGGGGATGTTTTTTTGCATCATGCGACAGCACCTTGATGCGATCAAGTAGGCCAAGGCCGGCAATCACCCCGCAATAACCCTTGAATGCCGCCGCGTGGGGGCCTCTGGGCTATCGTCGCGGCCATGAATGCCTCCCTCCGCCTGGGTTGGCGCACGCTCTGGCGCGATCTGCGCGCCGGCGAGTTGCGCCTGTTGATCGTCGCCGTGCTGCTGGCCGTGGCCGCGCTGACGGCAGTCGGCTTTTTTGCCGACCGCCTGCAGGGCGGACTGAAGCGCGATGCGCGCCAGCTGCTGGGCGGCGACGCGGTGGTGGTCAGCGACAACCCCACGCCCGAGGCCTTCATGGCGCAGGCGAAGTCGCTGGGCCTGGAAGGCACCGGCACCTACGGCTTTCCGACCATGGCGCGGGCCGAGGACGCGCAGGGCGGCGCCAGCAAGCTGGTGGCATTGAAGGCCGTCGCGCCGGGCTACCCGCTGCGCGGCAGCCTGCAGACCTCGACCACGCTCGACGGCGCGGGCGCGGTCACGCGCGACATTCCGCCGGCCGGCGAGGTGTGGGTCGATGCCTCGCTGCTCGACTCGCTCGGCCTGAAGGTCGGCGACACGCTGCTGCTGGGCGACGCCGGCCTGCGCGTGGGCCGCGTCATCACGCTGGAGCCCGACCGCGGCGCCGGCTTCATGAGCTTCTCGCCGCGCGTGATGCTCAACCAGGCCGACGTGGCGCGCACCGCGCTCGTGCAGCCGGCCAGCCGCGTGGGCTACCGCTATGCGGTGGCCGGCAACGACGTGGCGGTGAAGCGCTTCACCGACTGGGCCGACGCCTCCATCAAGAAGGGCGAGCTGCGCGGCGTGCGGCTCGATTCCTTCGAGAGCGGCCGTCCCGAGATGCGCCAGACGCTGGACCGCGCCGAGAAATTCCTCAGCCTGGTGGCGCTGCTGGCGGCGCTGCTGTCGGCCGTGGCCGTGGCGCTGGCCGCGCGCGGCTTCGCGGCCAGCCACCTGGACGACTGCGCCATGCTGCGCGTGCTGGGCCAGAGCCAGCGCACCATCGCCATGGCCTATGCCTTCGAATTCGCGGTGATCGGCCTGGTGGCCAGCGCGCTGGGCGTGGCCATCGGCTTCGCGGTGCACTACGTGTTCGTGCTGCTGCTGGCCGGCCTGGTCGAGACCGCGCTGCCGGCCGCCACGCTGTGGCCCGTGGCCTTCGGCCTGGGCATGGGCCTCACGCTGCTGTTCGCCTTTGGCCTGCCGCCGGTGCTGCAGCTGGCCAAGGTGCCGCCGCTGCGCGTGATCCGGCGCGACGTGGGCGGTCTCAAGCCGGCGTCGCTGGCCGTGCTGGGCGTGGGCGTGGCAGGCTTCGCGGCCTTGCTGATGGCGGCCAGCAGCGACCTCAAGCTGGGGCTGATCGCGGTCGGCGGTTTCGCGGCCGCGGTGGCCGTGTTCGCATTGCTGAGCTGGCTGGCGGTGAAGGTGCTGCGCCGCAGCGTGAACGAAACCACCGCGCCGCGCTGGCTGGTGCTGGCCACGCGGCAGATCTCTGCGCGGCCGGCCTATGCGGTGGTGCAGGTCAGCGCGCTGTCCGTCGGGCTGCTGGCGCTGGTGCTGCTGGTGCTGCTGCGCACCGACCTGGTGGCCAGCTGGCGCAAGGCCACGCCGCCCGACGCGCCGAACCGCTTCGTCATCAACGTCATGCCCGACCAGAGCGACGCCTTCCAGAAGTCGCTGCGCGACGCGGGCGTGGCCAAGTTCGACTGGTACCCGATGATCCGCGGCCGCCTGGTCGCCATCAACGACAAGCCCGTGACGCCAGACGACTACGCCGAAGACCGTGCCAAGCGCCTGGTGGACCGCGAGTTCAACCTGAGCAACGCCACGCAGGCACCCGCGCACAACGGCATCACCGCCGGCAAGTGGACGCCCGGCGCGGCCGGCGAGGTGAGCGTGGAAGAGGGCCTGGCCGAGACGCTGGGCCTGAAGCTGGGCGACAGCCTGCGCTTCGACATCGGCGGCATGCAGAACGACGCGCGCGTCACCTCGCTGCGCAAGGTCGACTGGGGCTCGCTGCACGCCAACTTCTTCGTGATGTACACCGTGGCCTCGCTGGCCGACGTGCCGGTGACCTACATGGGCGCCTTCCGCGCGCCCGAGACCAAGGGCTTCGACAACGCCCTGGTGCGCAGCTACCCCAACGTGACCAACGTGGACATGAGCGCGACCATCAACCAGGTGCAGCGCGTGCTCGACCAGGTGATCCGCGCGGTCGAGTTCCTGTTCGGCTTCACGCTGGCGGCGGGCCTGGTGGTGCTGTTCGCGGCGGTGACGGCCACGCGCGAAGAGCGCGCACGCGAGTTCGCCGTGATGCGCGCGGTGGGCGCGCGCGCCAGCCTGCTGCGGCAGGTGCAGCGCGCCGAGCTGGTGGGGGTCGGGCTGCTCGCGGGCTTTCTTGCGAGCATCGTGGCTTCGGTGATCGGCTGGGCGCTGGCGCGCTACGTGTTCGAGTTCACCTGGACCGCGTCGCCGCTGGTGCCCGTTGCCGGCGCGCTGGCCGGCGCGGTGCTGGCGCTGGGCGCGGGCTGGTGGGGCCTGCGCGACGTGCTGCGCCGGCCCGTGGTCGACACGCTGCGGCGCGCGTCCGAGTAGCAACGCCCGGCGCTGGACAGCGCCGCGCAGTTTTTTCTTCTGCCGTCGAGGCCGCGGGGTCGGGGATGCAATACATTCCCCGACCCCGTATTCAATTCAGAAGAGAACCCCTGCATGCGCTTGGCGTCATTCCAGATCACCAACTTTCGCTCGATCCACGACAGCGGCCTCATCGATTCCTCGCAGATCACGGCGATCCTCGGTCGAAATGACAGCGGCAAGTCGAACCTGCTGCGCGCGCTGCACAGCCTGAACCCGGCCGAGGGCCTGGCCGAGCTGAGCCCCATCAAGGACTTTCCGCGCCACCGCCGCCTGGACGAGTGCACCGGCGACACGCCGGTCGTCTTCACGCGCTGGGCGCTGGACGACGGCGAGCAGGCTGCGCTGGCCGACATGCTTCCGCGCGCGGCCGGCGTGCGCCATGTCACCGCGAGCCGGGGCTACGGCACGGCGCGCTCGGCCGGGCTCGAAGGGCTCGCGGCGCTGTCGCTCGACGTGAGCGACATCAAGGGCAAGGTGCGCAAGATCGTGCCGGCCGTGAAGGCGGCCGCCGAGAAGGTCGCTGACGAGGCCCGGGCCCTGCTGGAACAGGCGGCCGACACCTTCGACGCCGTGATGATCATGAGCCCCGACTACATCCGGTGGTCCGCCGGCGCGGTCGCGGCGGCGCAGGCATTGCGCCGTGCGCTGGCCGCGGCGGGCGCCGAGCTCAGCGACAAGCAGGACCAGATGCTGGCCGAGCTGGAAGACATGGCCCTGGCCATTGCCAACGACGCGCCGGCGCTGGCCAGGGCACAGGCCTGGGTGCTCGAGAAGCTCCCGCGCTTCGTCTACGTCGACGAGTACCCGGCGCTGCCCGGGCGCCAGAACATCGCCGAGTACCTGGGGCGCCAGGGCTGGGGCCAGCTCACGCCCGCGCAACGCAGCTTCGGCCAGCTGTGCAAGGTGGCGGGGCTGGACCCGCAGCGGCTGCAGGACCTGCTCGAGAAGAACGACCTGGCCACGCGCAACCAGCTGGCCAACCGCGCCGGCGCGGTGGTCACGGCAGAGATCCGCCGGCTGTGGAAGGACCGGGCGTTGAAGGTGCGCTTCAACCTCGACGGGCAGCACCTGGACACGCTGGTGTCCGACCCGGGCGACGCCTACGAGGTGGAGGTGAACCTCGACGAGCGCAGCCGCGGCTTCCAGTGGTTCTTCTCGTTCTACGTCGCGTTCTTCGCCGACACCCAGGGCGGCCGGGCGCAGGACGCCGTGCTGCTGCTGGACGAGCCCGGGCTGCACCTGCACGCCCACTCTCAGGCCGACCTGCTGGCGCACTTCGAGAAAGACTTCGGCAGCCAGATTCTCTACACCACGCACTCGCCGTTCATGGTGCCCGTGCACCGGCCCGACGCGGTGCGCACGGCCAGCAGGAGCGAGCGCGCCGGCACCACGGTGAGCAACACGGCCGAGGGCGATGCGCGCACGCGGTTTGCGCTGACGGCCGCTCTGGCGTTGAGCCGGATGGCGGCCGAGGCTGCGCCGGCGGCCGTGCCCAGCCCGGCGGCGGCAGTTCCTGCACCCGCCCCGGCGGCAGTCGCAGAGCCGGCCTGATCCGTTGCGGCAGGGCTCAGGCGGTCAGGCCCGGCTGTCCGCCGCTTCCAGCCGCGCCATCGCCTGGTTCACCGCGCCCAGGCGCACGTCCTGCGTGCGCGAGGCCTCGACGATGGCTTCCATGATCTTCGAGGCCTGCTGCGCCGAGTGCTGAATTTCCTGCATCACGCGGCCCGACTCCTGCACCTTTGCATTGCCGGTCTGCACGCGGGCCGCCGAAGCGGAGATCAGCCCGCTGATCTCGCGCGCGGCCGCCGCGCTGCGGTGGGCCAGGCTGCGCACCTCGCCGGCGACCACGGCAAAGCCGCGTCCCTCTTCGCCCGCGCGGGCGGCTTCCACGGCCGCGTTGAGCGCCAGCATGTTGGTCTGGAAGGCAATGCCGTCGATCAGCCCCACGATGTCGGAGATGCGCTTGGAGTCCGCCTGGATCTGCTGCATCGTCGTCATGGCGTCGGCCGAGGCGCTGGCGCCGTCGAGCGCAACCGTGGCGACCTGGCGGGTGTGGCTGTGCGCGTCGTCCGCCTGCGTGGCGCTCTGCTTGACCAGGTGCTGCAGTTCCTCGAACGCGCCCTGCACCATGCGCGTGGCTTCGAACCGTGCCGTGATGTCGGTGGCGTACTTGACCACCTTGAACGGCTGGCCCGACTGGTCCAGCACGGGGTTGTAGTTGGCCTCGATCCACACCGTGTTGCCTTCGCGGCCGACGCGCGCGAACTGGCCCTGGTGGAACTGCCCGCGCCCGAGGTGCTCCCAGAACGCGCGGTACGCGGCGCCCTGGCGCTCCTCGGCGCTCACGAACATGCTGTGGTGCTTGCCGACGATCTCGTGTTCGTGGCGGTAGCCCAGTGCGTCCAGAAAGTTGCGGTTGGCGCGCAGGATGCGGCCTTGCAGGTCGAATTCGATCACGGCCTGCGCCCGGCCGACCGCGGCCAGCTGGCTTTGCGTCTCGGCGTCGCGCAGCACCTGCTGCGAGATGTCCATGGCGTACTTGACGACCCGCACCACCTTGCCCGAGCCGTCGAACACGGGGCTGTAGTTGGCCTGCAGCCACACCTCGCGGCCGTTGCCGGTGATGCGTCGGCAGCGCCCCACAAAGGCCTCGCCGCGCTGCAGCCGGCTCCAGAACTGCAGATAGTTCGGCGAACCCTGCTCGGTCGCGTCGACAAAGGTGCGGTGGTGCCGGCCCTTGAGTTCCCTCAGCGAATAGCCCATGAGCGCCAGGAAGGGCTCGTTGGCATAGACCACGGTGCCGTTAGGCTCGAACTCGATGACCGCCTGGTTGCGGTAGAGCGACTGGAGCTGGCGGCGCGCGGAAACACGCGGACCCGACACAAGGGAGACCAGGGATGCGAAGAGGTTCATGACTCGAATCTGAGAACGATGGCATTACTCTACGCAGGCAAAGTCTGTCCGGATGTAAGAAATGTGCGCAATTTAATTGCGTAGCAGCCTATCTTTCAGAGGTCATCCGACCACCCGCTTCAGCGCCTCGAAGCAGGCCGGGTCGATGGCGGTGCCGACGCTTGCGGCCATCACCGTGAGCGCTCCGGCGAGCGGAACCGCAGCGCGGTAGGGGCGCGTGGCGCAGAGCGCATCGAAGATGTCCGCGGTCGTGATGATGCGTGTCTCCAGCGGGATCTGTTCCGCCTTCAGCCCACGCGGATAGCCCGTGCCGTCGAGCCGCTCGTGGTGGGCCGCCGCGATGCGTCCCAGGTCGCCGAAGGCGCCGATGCGCGACAGGATCGTTTCGGTGTGCTGCGCATGCCGCCGCACGGCGTCCCATTCGGCGCGGTCCAGCTTGCCGGGCTTGTCGAGCACCGCGTTGCTCACGCCCAGCTTGCCGACGTCGTGCAGCAGTGCGCCGCGGCGCAGCCAGCGCCGGCGCGCGGGCGCCAGGCCGAACTCAAGGGCGATGTTGTCCACGCTGGCGGCCACGCGCGCGCTGTGGCCGGCCATGAACGGGCTCTTGCCGTCCACCACCTCGCCGAAGGCTTCGGCGATGTCATCGAGATAGCCGTCGTCCAGCGCGACCCGGCCCCTGGCCGGTTCCATCGCGAACACGCGGGCCTCCAATGCCGGCGAAGCCAGGCGGTGCCAGAACAGGGGGTCGAGCGCGACGTGGTCGAACGCCGCCACCAGCGACGGGTCGAACCAGGTGCCCGCGCGGCGGCGCACTTCATGAATGGCCAGGGGGGCGTGCCCCGCGCCATGGAGCACCTCCACCGCCTGGGACAGCAACGCGATGCGCGCATGCAGCGGAATGGCGTCGCCCTTGAGTTGTTGCGGCCGTCCGCTGCCGTCCCAGTGTTCGTCCAGGCTTGCAATGCCTTGCGCCACCGGCTCGCCGAAGCGCAACCGCCGGGCGATGGCCGCGCCGCGCGTGCAGCGGGTGCGAATGAGCTCGTCCGCAATCAGCGGGCCGTTGCGCAGCACGTGCAGCAGCCCGCGCAGCCGCGCCGGAAGGCCGGCCTTCGAGCCGGTGTGCCTGAACACGAAGCGCAGCATGCGCGGCCAGCTGTCGCCGACCTGCTTGAACTCGCGCTTGAAGCGCAGGTCGTCGGTCATGTACAGCTCGGAAATGCGCGCGGCGTTGCTGCTGCAGCCCAGATCCTTGAGAAGCACGGTGTAGTACAGGTCGCGCAGCGACGCCTCGTCCAGGCCGATCTGCCGCCCGATGTTCATGCCGATCCAGCAGGCGCGCACGCAATGCCCCCTCGGCTGGCCCGAGGTGAGGTCCAGCGCGTGGCTCAGGGGTCCGATGAGTTCGGACAGCGCGAGGCCGCCGGCCGTGAACGCCTGCGAGTCCGGGAAGGCGTGGGAGGAAGGCATCTCCGTGTTATCGGCACGGCCGCCGGAAACTTTAAGCCTTAGTTCTCAATGCCGGTGGCGTCGCCGGCTGGCTTGAACATGTGCTCGCCCGCGAAATCCACGAACGCGCGCACCTTGGGCGAGAGCTGCCGGCTCGACGGCCACAGCGCCGAGAACTGGCCCTGGCGCACCAGGTGCGTGGCCAGCACACGCTGGAGTTCGCCGCGGCGCAGCGCATCGCGCGCCAGAAAGTCGGGCATGTAGGCCACGCCGAGGCCCGCGATGGCCGCGCCCAGCATGGCCTCCATGTTGTTGCACAGCAGGCCCGGCGGCAGCTGTTCGGGCAGGCCGGGCAGGTCCCATTCCTCGACCTTGCCGCCGGTGACGAACTTGTAGCGCAGGCAGGCGTGCCGCGCGAGGTCGGCCGGCACCAGCGGCACGCCGTGGCGCGCCAGGTAGGCGGGCGACGCCGCCAGCACGAAATGGAACGGGCCGAGCCGGCGCGCGACCAGCTGCGAGTCGACCAGCTCGCCGCTGCGGATGGCCACGTCCACGCCTTCGGCGATCACGTCGACCAGCCGGTCGTTGAAGTCGAGGTCGAGCTCGATCTCGGGAAAGCGCGCCTTGAAGGCCGGCAGCACCGGCAGCAGGAAGCGATAGCCGATGGTCGGCAGGCTCACGCGCAGGCGGCCGCGCGGCGCGGCCACGGCGTCCTGCATCATGGCGCGCGCGTCGTCCAGTTCGTCGAGGATGCGGCGGCAGCGCTCGTGGAACATCGCGCCTTCCTGCGTGAGCCGCGTGTGGCGCGTGGTGCGGTTGAACAGGCGCACCCCGAGCTGCTGTTCCAGCCGCGCGACGTTCTTGCCCACGGCGGAGGCCGAGATGCCCAGCAGCCGCCCGGCCTTGGCGAAGCTCAGGAGGTCCGCCGCGCGCACGAAGGATTCGAGTCCGCTGAAACTGTCCATGGATTGGCAACCTTGGGTTGGGGGTCTGAGGATCAAAGGCGCCATTCTCATTGCATTGAATCCTTTTTATCTTTGCCCCTTCTTGTTCTTTCTGCGCGAAGGCGCTTTTTCGATGCTGTCGTCCTCCCCCAAGAACTGGCTGCTCGCCGCCGTCTGCCTGGCCGCGCTGGGCATGCCGCTGAGCTTCACCGGCCCGGCCGTGGTGCTGCCCGCCGTGCATGCCGCGCTCGGCGGCAGCCCGGTGCAACTGAACTGGGTGACCAATGCCTTCATGCTGAGCTTCGGCGCCACGCTGATGGCCGCCGGCGCGCTGGCCGATGCGTACGGCCGCAAGCGGGTGTTCCTGCTGGGGCTCGCGGTGATGGCGCTGGGCAGTTCGCTGCTGACGCTGGCGCCGGGCATCTTGGCCTTCGACCTCGCGCGCGCCCTGCAGGGGCTGGGCTCGGCCGCGGCCTTCGCGGCAGGCACCGCCGCGCTGGCGCAGGTGTTCGACGGCGCGGCGCGCATGCGGGCGTTCAGCCTCATCGGCACCGCGTTCGGCGTGGGGCTGTCGTGCGGCTCCGCGCTGTCGGGCTGGCTGGCCGTGGCGTTCGGCTGGCAGGCCGTGATGCTGGGCCCCGGGGCCGTCAGCCTCGTGGCGCTGTGCATGGCCGCGGCCTGCATGCGCGAGTCGCGCAATCCGCACGCGATGGGCCTGGACCTGCCGGGCACCATCACCTTCACCGCCGCGCTGAGCCTGCTCACGCTGGGCGTGCTGCAGGCGCCCGACAGCGGCTGGGGCAGCCCGTGGGTCGTCGGCCCGCTGGCGGGCGCGGCGCTGATGGGTGCGGCCTTCATCGCCATCGAGCGGCGCGTGGCGCACCCGATGCTCGACCTGACGCTGTTCCGCTTTCCGCGCTTCGTCGGCGTGCAGCTGCTGGCCGCGGCGCCGGCCTATGGCTTCGTGGTGCTGCTGGTGCTGCTGCCGATCCGCTTCATCGGGCTGGAAGGGCGCAGCGCGCTGGAGGCGGGCAGCATCATGTTCGCGCTGTCGGGGCCCATCCTCGTGGTGCCGACGCTGGCCGCGTGGCTGGCGCACCGGTTCTCGGCCGGTGCGATTTCCGCGGTCGGGCTGCTGGTGTGCGCGGCCGGGCTGGTCTGGCTGAGCCGCTGCGCGCCGGGCGCGCCGCTGCACGAACTGGCCGGGGCGCTGCTGCTGATCGGCGCGGGCATCGGCCTGCCGTGGGGCCTGATGGACGGGCTGGCCGTGAGCGTGGTGCCGCGCGAGCGTGCGGGCATGGCGTCGGGCATCTTCAACACGGTGCGGGTGGCGGGCGAGGGCATCGCGCTGGCGCTGGTCGGGGCGGGGCTCGCGGCGCTGGTGGCGGCGCAGCTGGGGCGCCTGGGCCATGACGCCGGGGCGTCGCAGGCGGCCCAGCGCATGACGACGGGCGACCTGTCGCAGGCGATGGCGTTGCTGCCCGGCATCGACCGCGCGGTGCTGCTTCAGGCGTACGGCGCGGCGTTCGGCACCTTGCTGTGCGTGCTGGCGGGGGTGACGGTGCTGACGGCGCTGGTGGTGTTCGTGTTCCTGCGCGGCGAGGCGCAGGCGCAAGAGGCGGCGGGGGCGTTGAAGTCGCCGGCTTGCTGAGGGGACGTCTTGCTCCTTCCCCTCACGGGGGAAGGCTGGGATGGGGGCACGCGGCCTTAGCAAAAGCCGCTGGTGTTTGACATGCCGCTTGCCCCCACCCCAGCCCTCCCCCGGAAGGGGAGGGAGCAAGGCAGGGTGTCACAAGGAAGCACTCGATCTTCCTGTCCAATAGCGGCATGGACCATTCACCGAACGCGCTCGCAGAGCGGCTGACCGAACTCGAGATCAAGTCCAGCTACGCCGAAGACCTGCTCGAGCAACTGAACATGACGATCTACCGCCAGCAGGAACAGATCGACCGGCTGATCCGGCAGGTTGCGCAACTGCGCGAGCAGAGCCAGAACGCGATGCAGGACGGCTCGGGGAGCAATCCTCGCGACGAGTTGCCGCCGCATTACTGAGGCGCAGGCTCGGCCGTGCGCACCGAGGCAGGCGCTCAGCCGTGTGCACGAGGCAGGCGCTCAGCCGTGCGCGTGCCAGAGCACGGCGAAGAAATGGCAGGTGCTGCCCGCGAGCACGAACAGGTGCCACACCGAATGCGCAAAGCGCACCTTGTTGTCGAACAGGAACACCACGGCGCCCGCCGTGTAGAAGAGCCCGCCCGCCACCAGCCAGCCCAGCCCCGCCGCCGACATGCGCTCGTACAGCGGCACGGCCGCCATCAGCGCCATCCAGCCCATCGCCACGTACAGCCCGGTCGACCACAGCGGATGCTGCAACCGGTTGAACAGCTTGGCGCTCACGCCCAGCACCGCGGCCGCGCAAATGGCCCCGAACAGTGTCCAGCCCAGCGGGCCGCGCAGCACGCCGAACAGGAAGGGCATTTAGCTGCCCGCGATGAACAGGTAGATGGCCGCGTGGTCCAGCCGGTTGAACCAGGCCTTGGCGCGGCCCATGGGCAGCGCGTGGTACAGCGTGGAAATCAGGTACAGCACGATCGCCGTGCCCGCGAACAGGCAGGCGCCGACCACGCCCGCGGCCTGCCCCTTCTGCGCCGCGCTGTAGACCAGCACGGGCAACGAGGCGATGGCCAGCACCAGGCCCAGGCCGTGGCTCAGCGTGTTGAAGAGTTCTTCCATCGCCGTCTGGTCGCGTGCCGCCAGGAGGGTGCTGCGTGCCGCGGGTTGCGTCTGTGAAGGAGCTGTCATCGATACCTCATGCGCGTGGGGTGGATGTGGGGAGCCGGTTTGCAAGAACCGCACCGTGCCGGTTTGGCCCGGCCCTATTTGACCTGCTGCTTGCCCAGCTTGCGCGCCAGCGTGCGCCGGTGCATGCCGAGCCTGCGCGCGGTCTCCGAGATGTTGAAGCCGGTCTCGGCCAGCGTTTCGTGGATGCGCTCCCATTCGAGCGTCTTGATCGAGGTCGAGCGGTTGGTCAGCTCCACCTCGGTGGTGCCGGCCGCACGGCCGAAGGCGGCCTCGATGTCGTCGGTGTTCGACGGCTTGGCCAGGTAGTGGCAGGCGCCCAGCTTGATGGCCTCCACCGCGGTGGCGATGCTGGCGAAGCCCGTGAGCACCACGATCAGCATCTTGGGGTTGTGACGGTGCAGGATCTGCACGCAGGCCAGGCCCGAGGCCTCGCCGTTGAGCTTCAGGTCGACCACCGCGTAGCCGGGCGACCTGGCGGCCAGCAGGGACTCGACCTCCACGAGGTTGCTCGCCTGCGCCACGCCGTAGCCGCGGCGCTCGAACGAGCGGCCGAGCGCGCGCGCGAAAGCGTCGTCGTCCTCGACGATCAGCAACTGGCGCTCAGCTTCGGTGTCTGTCATGGCCTTCCGATTCGATGGTTCCGCTCGCCGGGAGGGCGTCGTTCCCGACGAACGCGACTTCCTCTTCTTCCACTTCTTCCTCTTCCAGCACGATCGCCGCCAGCGGCAGCGTGATCTTCACGATGGCGCCGCCTTCGGGCCGGTTGAGCGCCGCGACGCGTCCGCCCACCGTGCGCGCCACGTTGACGACCAGAAACAGCCCCAGGCCACCGCCGGGGCGGCCCTTGCTCGACTGGTAGGGTTTGCCGAACTCCTTCAGGATGGCCGGCAGGAAGCCGGGGCCCGCGTCGGTGACGGTGATGGTCAGCGTGTCGGCGTCGTGCGCCGCTTCCAGGCGCAGCCAGTGCGGCGAGGCTTCCAGTGCATTGTCGAGGACGTTGCAGATCATCTGCTTGAGCGCCGAGTCGGAGACCATGGGCAGGTCGCGGCCAAAGCGGTTGTCGTACTCGAAGTCCTCGATGGGGCGGGTGGTGCGCCATTCCGCGACCAGCGCGTCCAGGAAGGTGCTGACGGTGGTTTCCTCGGACGACTCGCCGCGCGCCTCGCCGGCCGACAGCAGGATGCCGCTCACGATGCTCTTGCAGCGCTGGATCTGCAGTTCCATTTCGGCCACCTCGGTCAGCAGCTCGGGGTCGGAGCTGAAGTGCGGCAGCCGGCGCCAGTCGCCCAGGATCACCGCCAGCGTGGCCAGCGGCGTGCCCAGCTCATGCGCCGCGCCCGAGGCCAGCAGGCCCATGCGCACGATGTGTTCTTCTTCCGAGGCGCGCTGGCGCATGTCGGCCAGCCGCGCATCGCGTGCGCGCAGGTTGCGGCTGATGCGGGTGATGAAGATCACCAGCAGCGCCGCGTTCAGCGCAAAGCACACCAGCATGCCCTGGATGTAGGGGCTCCACAGGCCGCGGTCGTGGTCCAGCGGCAGCGCGAGCGGGCGCGAGAACAGCGCCAGCAGCGCAAAGCACAGGCTGGTGATGACCACGATGGTCCAGGTCGACCAGGGCTTGAGCAGCACCGCGCCCAGCGTCACCTGCAGCAGGAACAGAAACACGAAGGGGTTGGTCGCGCCGCCGCTCAGGTAGAGCTGCGCCGTGAGCGTGGCCACGTCGATCAGCAGCGCCAGGAACAGTTCGCCGTTGGTCACGCGCCGGGGGCTGCGCGAGCGCCACAGGCTGACCATGTTGAAGAGCGCCAGGCAGGTCAGCACCTGCAGCATGTGGTCCAGCGGCAGCCGGATGGCGAAGCCGTAGTGCACCAGCAAGATGGTGACCACCTGCCCGACCACGGCGAACCAGCGCAGCTGGATCAGCTGCAGCATGTTCTGGTGGCCGGTGGCGTTGTCCAGGTTCGAGAACCCGACGCGGGGGGCAGGCAGCTCGCCCGCGACAGCCTCGGTCGTGGCGAACATCTTGGGTGGGGTGGGCGTCGGCATGGCCTGCATTTTCGCCGCACCCTTGGGGCTCACTCCGGTGACCCTCGGCGCTTCTCGTCGCGCCAGACGAACCACGCCGCGCCCAGCACCATCAGCGCCAGGCCGTACCAGGTGAAGGCATAGACCGCGTGGCTGTTGGGAAAGGCGATGACCGTCAGGCCGCCGGCGGGCCATTCGGGTGTGTCGGTGGACTGCGCTGCCTGCGCCGGTGCCGCTTCGGCGTCGATGAAGTAGGGCGCCACGTTCGTCAGGCCGCGCGCTGCGGCAATGGCCTGCACGTCGCGCGAGAACCAGCGGTCAGCCGCGGGGTCGTTCTTGCGCAGGAAGCCGCCGTTCGGCTCGGTGAGGCGCAGCAGGCCGTCGACGGTGGTCTCGCCCTGGGGCTCGGGGGCGGTGCGCGCCTTGCGTTCACGCGCTTCGGGTGGCACGAAGCCGCGGTTGACCAGCACCGTGGTGCCGTCGGCGGCCTTCAGCGGGGTCAGCACCCAGAAGCCGGCGCCGAGCCGGGTGCTGGCCTGCACCAGGGTCTCTTTGTCGTGGAGGAAGGTGCCGGCGATGCGAAGGTGCCGGTACTCGTCGTTGGCCGCGCTGATGGCGGACCATTCGCCTTGCCCGGGGGCCGCGGAGGCCGGGGCGTGCACGCGCTGGTCGACGCGGGCGATGAGATCGAGCTTCCAGGCGCGGCGCTCGACTTGCCAGGTGCCGAGTGCGAAGAACCCGGCAAAGGCGATGACGGCGCAGGCCGCCAGCGCCACCCGCGCGGCGGCTGAGCGGTGGTGGCGGACTGCGCTCGCCGTCAAGGCATGTTCTTCATGTCGTGCATGGACGGCATCATGTTGGTGTTCATGTGATACATGACCCACAGCGAGCCGGCCAGCGTGATGACCACGACCACGATGGTGAAGATGAGCGCAAGCAGGTTCCAGCCGCCTTCGGACTTGGCGTCCATGTGCAGGAAATACACCATGTGCACCACGATCTGCACCACGGCGAAAGCCAGGATGACCAGGGCGGTCGTGTTGGGCTTGTCGAACACCTTGGCCATCACCAGCCAGAACGGAATGGCGGTCAGGATCACGGCCAGCACGAAGCCGGTCATGTAGCCCTTGAAGGTGCTGTGGCTCACGGGGCCGTCGTCATGGTCGTCGTGGCCATGTGCGCCGTGGCCGGCGTTGTCGATATGCGCGCTCATTGCAGCGATCCCATCAGGTACACGAAGGTGAAGACGCCGATCCAGACCACGTCCAGAAAGTGCCAGAACATCGACAGGCACATCAGGCGGCGGCGGTTGGCGGCGGTGAAGCCGTGCTTGGGCAGCTGGAACATCAGCACGATGAGCCAGACGATGCCGAAGGTCACGTGCAGGCCGTGGGTGCCCACCAGCGCGAAGAACGACGACAGGAAGGCGCTGCGCTGCGGGCCGGCGCCTTCGTGGATCAGGTGCGCGAATTCATACAGCTCCAGGCCGATGAAGCCCGCGCCCAGCAGGCCGGTGATGGCCAGCCAGACCAGCACGCCGCCCATGCGGCGCTGCTGCATCTGCAGCATGGCGAAGCCGTAGGTGATGGACGACAGCAGCAGCAGCGAGGTGTTGATCGCCACCAGCGGCAGGTCGAACAGGTCGGCGCCCGAGGGGCCGGCCGCGTAGCTGCGGCCCAGCACGCCGTACACCGCGAACAGGCACGCGAAGATCAGGCAGTCGCTCATCAGGTAGAGCCAGAACCCCAGCAGGGTCCCGTTCTCCGGATGGTGGTCTTCGTTGCGGACGTTGAACAGCTCGAAGGTGGGCACGCTCGAGGCGTTGCCCACGGTGTTCGTGTGGCTGGAGGGGAGGGTGGTGCTGTTAGACATGGGCAGCCAGGAGGCGCGTGCGCGCGTCTTCGGTGCGAACCACTTCATCCGCGGGGATGTGGTAGTCGCGCTTGTAGTTGAAGGTGTGGACGATGATGGCGACCAGCATGGCGACGAAGCTCACGCCGGCCAGCAGCCACATCTGCCAGATCATGGCGAAGCCGAGCACCGCGCTCAGTGCGGCGATGACGAAGCCGGCGGCCGTGTTCTTGGGCATGTGGATCGGGCTGAAGCCGTCCAGTGCGCGCTGGTAGCCGCGGGCCTTCATGTCCGACCAGGCGTCGTTGTCATGGATGCGCGGGGTGAACGCGAAGTTGTAGGCCGGCGGGGGCGACGAGGTCGACCATTCGAGCGTGCGGCCGTCCCACGGGTCGCCCGTGGTGTCGCGCAGCGAATCGCGGCGGATGTAGCTCACCACCAGCTGGATGATGAAGCACGCAATGCCCAGTGCGATCAGCACGGCGCCGAAGGCGGCGACCTGGAACCAGATCTGCAGCGACATGTCCTGGAAGTGGCTCATGCGGCGCGTGACGCCCATCAGGCCGAGCACGTACAGCGGCATGAAGGCGGTCCAGAAGCCGACGATCCAGAACCAGAACGAGCACTTGCCCCAGAACGGGTCGAGCTTGTAGCCGAAGGCCTTCGGGAACCAGTAGGTGATGCCCGCCAGCATGCCGAACAGCACGCCGCCGATGATCACGTTGTGGAAGTGGGCGATCAGGAACAGGCTGTTGTGCAGCACGAAGTCGGCCGGGGGGACCGCCAGCAGCACGCCGGTCATGCCGCCGAACACGAAGGTGATCATGAAGCCGATGGTCCACATCATGGGCAGCTCGAAACGGATCCGGCCGCGGTACATGGTGAAGAGCCAGTTGAAGATCTTCGCCCCGGTCGGGATCGAGATGATCATGGTCGTGATGCCGAAGAACGAGTTCACGCTGGCGCCGGAGCCCATGGTGAAGAAGTGGTGCAGCCACACGAGGTACGACAGGATGGTGATCACCACCGTGGCGTACACCATCGAGGCGTAGCCGAACAGGCGCTTGCCGGAGAAGGTGGAGACCACTTCCGAGAAGATGCCGAAGGCCGGCAGGATCAGGATGTACACCTCGGGGTGGCCCCAGATCCAGATCAGGTTCACGTACATCATGGCGTTGCCGCCCATGTCGTTCGTGAAGAAGTTGGTGCCGACGTAGCGGTCGAGCGACAGCAGGGCCAGCACGGCGGTCAGCACCGGGAATGCGGCGACGATCAGCACGTTGGTGCACAGGGCGGTCCAGGTGAAGACGGGCATCTTCATCATGGTCATGCCGGGTGCGCGCATCTTCACGATGGTCGCCAGCAGGTTCACGCCCGAGAGCAACGTGCCCACCCCCGCTATCTGCAACGACCATATGTAGTAGTCGACCCCCACGTCGGGGCTGAAGATGATGCCCGACAGCGGCGGGTATGCCAGCCAGCCGGTCTTGGCGAACTCGCCCACGAACAGCGACGCCATCACGAGGCCGGCGCCGAAGGTGGTCATCCAGAAGCTGAAGTTGTTCAGGAACGGGAAGGCCACGTCGCGCGCGCCGATCTGCAGCGGCACCACGAAGTTCATGAGGCCAGTGACCAGCGGCATCGCCACGAAGAAGATCATGATCACGCCGTGGGCGGTGAAGACCTGGTCGTAGTGGTGCGGCGGTAAAAAGCCGGCGTTGTCGCCGAAGGCCATGGCCTGCTGGGCGCGCATCATCAGCGCGTCGGCAAAGCCGCGCAGCAGCATCACCAGGCCCAGGATGATGTACATGATGCCGATCTTCTTGTGGTCGATGCTGGTGATCCAGTCACGCCACAAGGGGCCCCACAGCTTGAAGTACGTCAGGGCGATGAGGACGGCGAGGCCGCCCAGCACCACGCCGCCGAAGGTTGCGAGCAGGATGGGCTCGTGGAAGGGAATCGCCTCCCAGGAGAGGCGGCCGAAGACCAGCTTCGTGAGGTCGAGGTGTTCGAGCATCGTTATTCTTCGGTAGTGCACATTGCCGTGACGTACTTACGCTTCGGCGAATTGATGTTGTCGGGCTGCCAGGGTTGCATGGTGGCCACGTTGAAGGCGCCGGGCTTGCCCAGTCCGCCGTCGGCATCGATGGCCATCATCTGCTTCATGCACATCTTGCTGCTGTCGACGCAGCGGTTCAGGATGGCGTCGTACAGGTCGGGCGCGACGGTCGCGTAGTGGCGCACCGGCTCGCGTTCGCTGGGCGCCTCGAGCTTCTGGTAGAGCGCGCGGCTGAGTTCGCCTTCGGTGCCGGTCTTGACCTTGGCGACCCACTGGTCGAAGTCGCCGTGGCTCAGGCCGTGGAACTTGAAGCGCATGCCCGAGAAGCCGGCGCCGCTGTAGTTGGCCGAGAAGCCTTCGAACTCGCCCGGCTTGTTGATGACCGCGTTCAGCTTGGTCTCCATGCCGGGCATGGCGTAGATCTGGCCGGCCAGCGCGGGAATGAAGAAGGAGTTCATCACCGAGGAGGCCGTGATCTTGAACAGGATCGGGCGGTCCACCGGGGCGGCCAGCTCGTTCACCGTGGCAATGCCCTGCTCAGGGTAGATGAAGAGCCACTTCCAGTCGAGCGCCACCACTTCGACCACCAGCGGTTGCGTGTCCGCGGGAATGGCGCGCTGGGCGTCGATGCGGCGCAGCGGCTGGTAGGGGTCCAGCGTGTGGGTGCTGATCCAGGTGATGGCGCCGAGCGCGATGATGATGAGCAGCGGCGCCGCCCAGATCGCCAGCTCGAGCTGGGTGGAGTGGTCCCAGTCGGGGCTGTAGACCGCTTCCTTGTTCGACTGGCGGTATCGCCAGGCGAAAAGAATGGTCAGGGCGACCACCGGGATGATGATGATCAGCATCAGCACGGTGGAGACGACGATGAGGCGTCCCTGCTGATGGGCGATGTCGCCGGAGGGGTTCATCAACACCGTGTTACAGCCGGCCAGGAGGGCGACTGGAAGCAGCAGGAGTGATCGGCGAAGGTTCTTTAGGATGTGCATGCCGTGGGGAAAAGAGGTGCAGGGTCGGCGCAAAATGACCCCACAATCTACGCCGTGAGACGGGTTTTGCCTATTGGACGTTTTGTCCTATGGCGGTAAACGTGTTTCGGTGAGACGCTACAGGTTGTCCATGATCCTTATGTGTCGCGCGCCCCCGCGACATTCGAAATACAGCAAGCAATGACGACGTCCAGCATCACTCCGCCAGGCGCCCATCCGCAGCCGAGCTCGCCTGAACGCGACGCCCGCCCGGGTGACGACCACTCGCACATCGCCCCCGGCGAAATCGCCGTCGGCGTGATCATCGGCCGCGCCTCCGAATATTTCGACTTCTTCGTCTACGGCATCGCCTCGGTGCTGGTGTTCCCGGCGGTCTTCTTTCCGTTCGAGCAGCACCTCGAAGGCGTGCTGTACTCCTTCCTGATCTTTTCCTTCGCATTCATCGCGCGTCCGTTCGGAACTGTCATCTCGATGGCCATCCAGCGACGTTTCGGGCGGGAAGCCAAGCTGACGCTGGCGCTCTTCGTGCTGGGCACGTCCACGGCGGGCATCGCGTTCCTGCCGGGCTATGCCAGCCTGGGCTTCACGGCCATCGTGCTGCTGTCGGTGTTCCGCTTCGGCCAGGGCCTGGCGCTGGGCGGCTCGTGGGACGGCCTGCCGTCGCTGCTGGCGCTGAACGCACCGGCCAACCGCCGCGGCTGGTACGCCATGCTGGGCCAGCTGGGCGCGCCCATCGGCTTCTTCATTGCCAGCGCACTGTTTGCCTACCTGTATTCGAGCCTGCCGCGCGAGGATTTCCTCGACTGGGGCTGGCGCTACAGCTTCTACGTGGCCTTCGCCATCAACGTGGTGGCGCTGTTCGCCCGCCTGCGCCTGGTGGCCACCGAAGAGTATTCGCGCCTGCTCGAAGAGCGCGAACTGCAGCCCACCAGCGTGGTCGAGCTGGTGCGCTCGCAGGGCAGCAACCTGCTGATCGGTGCCTTCGCCGCGCTGGCCAGCTATGCGCTGTTCCACCTGATCACCGTGTTCCCGCTGTCCTGGATCACGCTGTACTCCGACCAGTCGGTCTCCGAATTCCTGGTGGTGCAGATGATCGGCGCGGTGCTGTGCGCCGCCGGCATCGTGGCCTCGGGCCTGCTGGCCGACCGCATCGGCCGCCGCTTCACGCTGGGTGGCCTGGCTGCCGTGATCGCCGCGTTCAGCGGGTTTGCACCCACGCTGCTCGACGGCGGCCGGGTCGGCCAGGACATCTTCATCCTGCTGGGCTTCGTGCTGCTGGGCCTGTCGTACGGTCAGGCGGCTGGCGCCGTGACGTCCAACTTCGCCCCCAAGTACCGCTACGTCGGCGCGGCCCTCACGGCCGACCTGGCCTGGCTCGTCGGTGCCGCGTTCGCGCCGCTGGTCGCGCTGGGCCTGTCGGCCCACTTCGGGCTGGCCTACGTCAGCATCTACCTGCTGTCGGGCGCCGTCGCCACGCTGGTGGCGCTCGGGTTGAACCGGGCGCTGGTGCGCGACTGACCGCCGGCACTGCCGCCACGTTTCTTTCAAAAGGGGCCTTTCGGCCCCTTTTTCATGAGGATGACCGGATGTTCGCCGCTGCAATTTTCGACATGGACGGGCTGCTCATCGATTCGGAGCGCCCCATCATGGCCGCCTGGATCGAGGCCGCCCGCACGCTCGACATCGAGCTTTCGCACAGCCAGTACCTGCAGGTGGTGGGGCTGGCGATGGCGGAGTCGCGGCTCATCCTGGCCGGGCTGCTGGGCGGCACCGAGGCCTACACCCATGCCGTCGACCATGTGCGCCAGCGCCTGCAGCTGGAGCGCTCGGACGGCACGCCGCTGTTTCCCATCAAGCCCGGCGCGGCCGAGCTGCTGGGCGCGTTGCGCCAGCGGGGTACGCGCTGCGCCGTGGCGTCGTCGTCCACCCGCGGGCAGATCGAGGCCTGCCTGGGCAGTCTCGGCGTGCTGCACCATTTCTCGGCCTTCGCGGGCGGCGACGAGGTGGCGCGTGCCAAACCCGATCCGGCGCTCTACCTGCTCGCGGCCGAGCGCCTGGGCGTGGACCCGGCGGAGTGCATCGCCTTCGAGGACAGCGAGAACGGCGCCAAGGCCGCGCTGGCCGCCGGCCTGCGCGTGGTCGTGGTGCCTGATCTGAAGCATCCGCCCACGGCCATCGTCGAGCGGGCGTTCCATGTGCTCGAGTCGCTGAACGACGCGGTGCCGCACCTGCCTCGCTGGTTTCCGGCGGAGGCGGCGAGGCTGCGGTGACCAAGTGCGGCACGCGCCTTTCTTGAAAGGCCGGCCGCAACCCGCGTGATTCAGAGCACTTCGTCGCGCAACTGCGGAAACACCTTCGACACCTTCGCGAGCAGGTAGTCGCCGTAGCGCCCGTTGAAGGCGTGCACGTTGGCACGGTCCCAGCGCTCGGCGCTGTCGTCGCGCGCCTGGGCCCCCTTGACGCCTTCGAGGCCCTCGATGCGCTGCACGCGCGCGTCGAAGTTCGGGTCGAAGAACAGCGGGAACGACAGCCGGTCGTGGCCCGAGGTGTTGCGCTTGACCCGGTGCGGCGTCGATTTGTACAGCCCGCCGGTCATGCGGTCGAGCATGTCGCCGATGTTGCAGACGAACGAGCCGGCAACGGGCGGCGCGTCGACCCAGCCGCCGGGCGTGTGCACCGCGAGGCCGCCGATGTGGTCCTGGTGCAGCACGGTCAGCAGCCCGTAGTCGGTGTGCTCGCCCACGCCCCATTGCACGTCGAGGCCTTCGGGCACGGGCTGCGTCGGGTAGTTGAACAGCCGGAAAAGGATGAGCGGATCGGCCGTGTAGCGCTCGCGGAAGTAGGCCGCCGGCAGGCCCAGGCTCAGCGCAATGCCTTCCATCAACCGGTGGCCCAGCTGCGTGACCGCCGCCATGTAGTCGAGGATGGTTTCGCGAAAGTCCGGCACGTCGGGGAACAGGTTGGGCCCATGCACCGGCGTCTTCGCCTGCACCAGCGGGTGGGTGGCGGGCAGCTCGGTGCCGAGATAGAGGCCTTTCTTCCAGTCGGGCCGGCCCGAGGTCAGCTCGCCGCCGAGCGGAAAGTAGCCACGCCACGCACGGCCGCCGAGGGCCATGCGCCACTGCATCTTGGTGTCCTCAGGCAGCGCGAAGAAGCGGTGGCTCAGGTCTTCGAGCCGCTGCACCAGCGCCGCATCGACGCCGTGGCCCGTCACGTAGAAGAAGCCGTGCGCGCGGCAGGCCGCGCCGATCTGCGCGGCCACCGCGTCGCGCCCGGCAGTGCCGGCCACCAGCGGCGCCACGTCGATGAGGGGGAGGGAGGCGAGGTTCGTCATGCGTCGCGTGCAAAAGGGGAGCGGATGTCGGACAGGAACTGCTGCGCGCGCGAATGCTGCGGGCGGTTGAAGAAGTCGTCGGGCGTGGCGCGCTCCAGCACCTTGCCTTCGTCCATGAACAGCACGCGGTCGGCCACTTCGCGTGCGAAGCCCATCTCGTGCGTCACGCAGACCATGGTCATGCCGTCGCGCGTGAGGTCGCGCATCACCAGCAGCACCTCGCCGACCATCTCGGGGTCGAGCGCGCTGGTGGGCTCGTCGAACAGCATCAGCGGCGGCTGCATGGCCAACGCCCGGGCGATCGCCACGCGCTGCTGCTGGCCGCCCGAGAGTTCGCTCGGCCACGCATTGGCCTTGTTGGACAGGCCCACGCGGTGCAGCAGCGCCATCGCGCGCTCGTCGGCCTCCTGGCGCGACAGGCCGCGCAGCTGCATCGGCGCCATCGTGCAGTTCTGCAGCACCGTGAGGTGCGGGAACAGGTTGAACTGCTGGAACACGAAGCCGATGCGCGAGCGGAAGGCGTTCACGTCCAGGCCGCCCGCGTGGATGTCCTGGCCGTCGACCACGATGCGGCCCGACTGGATCGGCTCCAGCCGGTTGAAGGTGCGGATCAGCGTCGACTTGCCCGAGCCCGAGGGCCCGCACACGACCACCACCTCGCCCTTGTGGATGGTCTCGGTCACGTCGACCAGGGCGTGGTAGCTGCCGTACCACTTGTTGACTTTGTCGAGTTCGATCATGCGGTCACCTTGGCGGTGGCGGTGGAGATGCCGCGGCGCGCGAGCCGGCGTTCCAGCCAGTAGGCGAAGCGCGACAGGCCGAAGCAGAGAATGAAGTACGTGCCGCCCAGGATCAGGTAGATCTGCGCGGGCTTGGTGAACACCTGTGTGTTGATCTGCGTGGCGATGAACGACACCTCGGCCAGTCCGATGATGTAGCCCAGCGAGGTCTCCTTGATGGTCGAGACGAACTGGTTCACCAGCGAGGGCAGCATGCTGCGCAGCGCTTGCGGCAGCACCACCAGGAGCATCGCGCGCCCGTAGCCCAGGCCCAGCGCGCGGGCGGTTTCCATCTGTCCGCGCGGCAGGCCCTGGATGCCGGCGCGCACGATCTCCGCCAGGTAGGCCGCATCGAAGATGACCAGCGCGATCAGCATGGTGGTGAACTGGTCGGTCTTCACGCCGGTGACGCTGGGCAGGAAGAAGTAGGCCCAGAAGATCACCATCAGCAGCGGCACCCCGCGCACCACGAACACGAAGCCGGTGACCGGCCAGCGAAGCCACCGCCACGGGCTCACGCGCGCCAGGCCCAGCAAGATGCCCAGCGGCAGTGCCAGCACCAGGCCGCACGAGGCCAGCAGCAGCGTGAGCACCAGCCCGCCGAGCGGGCCGTTCGGGTACTGCCCGATGAGGAAGTACACCCAGTAGTCGTTGATGATTTCAACCATTGACACGACGCCTTCAGACGGTCCGCACCGGGTACCGGTGGTGGTACCACGTGGCCAGCCCCGTGATGACCAGCGACACCGTCAGGTAAGCCGCGCTCGCGAACGCGAAGGACTCGAAGCTGCGAAAGGTCGCGCTCTCGACCTGGCCGGCCTGATACATCAGCTCGGCCACGCCGATCACGGTGGCGATGGAGGTGTTCTTCCACAGGCTCAGTGTCTGCGAGATGAGCGGCGGCACCGTCACGCGCAACGCCTGCGGCAGCACCACGCGGCGCATGGTGGCCAGGTAGCTGAAGCCCATCGCGCGGCCCGCCTCGAACTGCACGGTGGGAATCGCGCGGATGCCGCTGCGGATGTCTTCCGCCATGAAGGCCGCGGTGTAGAGCGCGAGCGCGATGATGGCGCTGTAGGCCTCGATGTGGCCGGCGTAGAGCCGTTGCTTGATGCCTTCGGGCAGCAGTTCGGGCGCACCGAAATACCAGAACAGCATGTGCGCGAGCAGCGGGATGTTGCGGATCGATTCCACGTAGGCAAAGCCCAGCCACCGCATCGGCGCGAAGGGCGACAGCCGCAGCATGGCCACCACCAGCGCGATGGGCAGGGCCAGCACCAGCGCGGCCACGAGCAGCTGCAGCGACAGCAGCAGGCCCGCGACCAGCATGTCGTGGTACTTGCCGGTGAGCAGCAAGGAATAGTCGAACAGGGGCATGGGGGGCGACAGTATCACTGCCGCGAAGGGGATTCGCTCCCTCCCCCGCTGGGGGAGGGTTGGGGTGGGGGCAGGGCGGCGCTTGAAAAGGCGCTGCGTTCCATCGGACGCCGCTTGCCCCCATCCCGGCCTTCCCCCGGGAGGGGAAGGAGAAATACCAAGGTCAGTCGATCTTGTCGCTGTCGAGCTTGAAGTCGCGCGTCTGGAAGCCCGAGGCCGTCGTCGGCCCGTACCACTTCACGAAGATCTTCTGCGCCTCGCCCGACTTCTCGAGCTCGCGCAGCGTGTCGTCCACCACCGCCTTCAGGCCGCTCTCGCCCTTCTTGATGCCGATGGCCAGCGCCTCGGTGCTCAGGTTCTGCTTGAGCACCACGTACTGCGCCTTCTGCGGGCCCAGCTTGGCGTAGCTGCGCAGCAGCGCCGCCTCGTCGTCCACGTAGCCCACGCCCTTGCCCTGCTGCAGCGCCTGGAAGGCCTGCTGGCTCGTGTCGAAGGTCACGACCTCGACGTTGGGCACCGCCTTGCGGATGTTGGGCTCCTGCGTGCCGCCGCGGATGGTCAGCACCTTCTTGCCCGCGAGCTGCGGCACCTCGTTGATGCCGCTGTCCTTCTTCACGATGGCCTTCTGGCCGGTGACGAAGGTGGTGAGCGAGAAGTCGATCTGCGCCTCGCGCTCCTTGTTGTGCGTGAGGCCGGCGGCCACCAGGTCCACGTGGCCCTGCTGCAGCTCGGGAATGCGCGCGGCCACCGCAATCTGCTTGAGCACCGGCTTCACGCCGATCTTCTTGGCGATGGCGTTCACCAGGTCGACCTCGTAGCCGACGATCTGGCGCGTCTTCGGGTCGACGAAGGTCGCGGGCTCGTCGGTGCCGAGCACGCCGACGACCAGCTCGCCCTTCTTCTTGATGTCGGCCAGCTGGTCGGCGTGGGCGACGGTGCCGAGCAGCAGGGTGGACGCGGCGACGGCCGCGGCAATGAGGTTCAGGCGCATGTTCTTCTCCTTCGGTGAAAGCAAGGGCGGAACCTTATCAATAAAACTTCGATTCATTAAATGATCAATTCATATATCGACATGTGCATACAACTATGAGTGGTGCCCAGTTCAATCGAGCGGATCCCATGGCATGGGCGAGCCTGCACCGCCCCCACCGCAATAGGTCCATGGCTTGTCGGCGTGCGCTCCTTCGTAGGCACCCCTGAAGCCCGCGTCGAACTGACGCCAGCCCGTCTCCGATCGGGCGGCATCGGATTCGAACATGCCCAGGAGTGTTGCGAGAATTTGCCGCCACTCGGAGCCCGTGCCGAACACCGAGCCAATCTCCATGGTGTCGAGGTGAACGAAGGCGAGGGGGGCATGCGCGACCATCGCTGAGAACTGGTCGAACCACCGCGGTTCCATGGCGGGGAAGCGCGACGTCAAAAGCGAGCGTCTCGCGGCAAGCGCCGCCATGGCCCCTGTCCGAGGAGCAACCAGGTAGGGCCAGAGAACGTCCGGCTCGCCTGGATCGGGCACGTCGATGATGTCCTCGCGCTGGAAAAGAGCGAGCCACAGCAGCGGAAGGCGGGAATTGGACAGCAGGAAGGGTGAGTCGTCGGAAACCTCCCCCTGTCCCGGCTCGGCTTTGGCGTCTGAAAAATACAGATACGAATAGCTTCCCATGGTCTCGTCTCCCTTCGCAGGCGGATTCGGGAAATGATGAGGTTCGCCAAGCCCGTCCGCCGCGCCGCTCGCATTCTGCCTCTGGGGCGGTTGAGGGCCCGTTGCCCGGGCAGGGTTAAATTCGCAGGATGAGAACGTGCGGCTCCCAGCCGCTCTTCGGTCTTCCCATCTTCAGCGAACATCCCATGATCATCAAACCCCGCGTGCGCGGCTTCATCTGTGTCACGACCCATCCCACGGGTTGCGAAGCCAACGTGAGGCAGCAGATCGGCTACGTCAAGGCACAGGGCCAGATCGCAGGCGGGCCGAAGAAGGTGCTGGTGATCGGCGCATCGACGGGCTACGGGCTCGCCGCGCGCATCACCGCGGCCTTCGGCTGTGGCGCCGACACGCTCGGCGTGTTCTTCGACCGGCCCGGCAGCGAGAACAGGCCTGGCTCGCCCGGCTGGTACAACACGGCCGCCTTCCATCGCGCAGCGGCCGAAGAAGGCCTCTATGCCAAGAGCATCAACGGCGACGGTTTCTCCGACGACATCAAGCAGAAGACCATCGATGCGATCCGCGCCGATCTCGGCCAGGTCGACCTCGTCGTCTACAGCCTGGCCGCACCGCGCCGCACGCACCCGAAGACCGGCGAGGTCTTCAACTCGACGCTCAAGCCCATCGGCAAGGCGGTGACACTGCGCGGCCTCGACACCGACAACGAGGTCGTGAGAGAAACGCTGCTCGAGCCCGCCACCGAGGAAGAGATCGCCAACACCGTCGCCGTGATGGGCGGCGAGGACTGGCAGATGTGGATAGACGCGCTGCAGGTGGCCGGCGTGCTGGCCGATGGTGCGAAGACCACCGCCTTCACGTACCTGGGCGAGCAGATCACGCACGACATCTACTGGAACGGCTCCATCGGCGCCGCCAAGAAAGACCTCGACCAGAAGGTGCTCGGCATCCGCGCCGGGCTGGCTGAAAAGGGCGGGGACGCGCGCGTCTCCGTGCTGAAGGCGGTCGTCACGCAGGCGAGCTCGGCCATTCCGATGATGCCGCTGTACCTCTCGCTGCTGTTCAAGGTGATGAAGGCGAAGGGCACGCACGAGGGCTGCATCGAACAGGTCTACGGCCTCTATGCCGACAGCCTCTACGGCAGCTCACCGCACATCGACGACGAAGGCCGTCTGCGCGCCGACTACAAGGAACTGGCACCCGATGTTCAGGCGCAGGTGCTGGCACTGTGGCCCCAGGTCACCAGCGAGAACATCCACGCGCTCACCGACTTCGCGGGCTACAAGACCGAGTTCCTGCGGCTCTTCGGCTTCGCGGTCGAAGGCGTGGACTACGAGGCCGACGTGAATCCCGATGTGGAGATTCCGAACCTCGTGCAGGGCTAGCAAGCGCACAGAGAGATACTCCCGCCCATGCAGATTCAAGACAAGCCGCCCGCCGGCACGCCCTTCGAGTGGATCGGCGGCGAACCCAAGGTCGAGGCGCTGGTCGAGCGCTTCTACGACCTGATGGACCTCGAACCCGCCTACGCGCAGCTGCGCGCCGTGCACGGCACCAGCCTGGACAACGCACGCCAGCGCCTGTTCTGGTTCCTGTGCGGCTGGCTCGGCGGCCCGCAGCACTACACCGACCGTTTCGGCCATCCGATGCTGCGCGCGCGCCACCTGCCGCAGAGCATCGGCGGACACTCCATCGGCATCAAGGAGCGCGACCAGTGGCTGGCCTGCATGGACCAGGCCATGGGCGAGACGGGCGTGCCCGAAGACCTGCGCGAACGCCTGCGCGACTCTTTTTTCAAGACCGCCGACTGGATGCGCAATCGCGGCGAATGACCGACCCACAACGATTTCGAAAGACGCTTTCCTCATCATGAATTCCATCGTCATCATCGGCGGCGGCCACGCCGCGGCCCAGTTGTGTGCCGGCCTTGCGGAGGCAGGGCAGGGCGCGCGCGTGCACCTGGTCTGCGAAGAGGCCTGCGAGCCGTACCACCGCCCGCCGCTGTCCAAGGCCTTCCTCAAGAGCGCCGAAGAGGTCACGCAGCCGCACAAGGCCGCCGACTGGTACCGCGAAGCGGGCATCACGCTGCACCTGGGCGATGCGGCCGTGGGCATCGACCGCGAGGCGCACACCGTCACGCTGCGCTCCGGCGCGGTGCTGCCGTGGGAGCGCCTGGTGCTGGCCACCGGCACGCGGGCGCGCCAGATGCCCGATTTGAAGCCGGACCTGGAGAACGTCGCCAGCCTGCGCGCCGCCGATGAAGCGCATCGCCTGCGCGCGCGGCTCGCCTCGGCCGAGCGGGTCACCGTGCTGGGCGGCGGTTTCATCGGGCTCGAAGTGGCGGCCACCGCCAAGGCGCTCGGCAAGTCGGTGCAGGTGATCGAAAGCGCGCCGCGCCTGCTGGGCCGCGCCGTGTCGCCCGAGCTGTCGGCGCACGTGCTCGCCACGCACCGCGCGGCGGGCATCGACATCGTGCTCGGCGCGCAGACCGGCGCGTTTGAGGTCGAGGGCGACCGGCTGTTGTCGGTGCAGGTCAACGGCGTGAAGCAACCGGTCGACCTGCTGCTGCTGGGCATCGGCGCGGTGCCCGAGACCGCGCTCGCGCAAGCGGCCGGCATCGAATGCGCCGACGGCATCGTGGTCGACGCACAGATGCAGACCAGCGCGGCCGGTGTGCTGGCGGTGGGCGACTGCACACGCTTTCCCGACCGCCGTGCGGGCCGCGTGCTGCGGCTCGAATCGGTGCAGAACGCCAACGACCAGGCCCGCACGGCTGTCGCCACGCTGACCGGCGCGGGCCGCGATCACGATTCGGTGGCGTGGTTCTGGTCCGACCAGGGCAGCATGCGCCTGCAGATGGCGGGCCTGATGCCGGCCGAGGGCACGCCGGGCCTGACCAGCGTGCGCCGCCCGGGCCCCAAGCCCGAGGCGTTCTCGCTGTTCCACTATGTCGACGGGCAGCTCGTGTGCGTGGAGTCGGTGAACGCGCCGGTCGACCACATGATGAGCCGCAAGCTGCTCGAAGCGGGGCGCAGCCCGGATGCGGCGGCTGTAGCTGACGTGTCGGTGCCGTTGAAAAACCACCTGGCCTGAAGCCGCCCCGTCTTGCACCCTCCCCCCAAAGGGGGAAGGCGCCAGACTCAGCGCCGCACGGGCGCCAGCAGCACCACCAGCGCCCCCGCCCCGCCTTCGGCCGGCTTGGCCTGCACGAAGGCGATGACTTCGTTCTTCTGGATCAGCCAGCGCTGCGCCTTCGTCTTCAGCACCGGCTGCTTGCCCGGCGAGCCCAGCCCCTTGCCGTGCACCACGCGCACGCAGCGCAGCCCCTGCTTGTGGGCGGTGCGGATGAAGCCGCCGAGCGCCTCGCGCGCCTCGTCGCTGCGCAGGCCGTGCAGGTCGAGCTGCGCCTGGATGGACCATTCGCCCTTGCGCAGCCGCGCCGTCACGCCGGTGCCGATGCCGGGGCGGCGGAAGCTCATGGCGTCGTCCACGTCGAGCAGCGTGGTCACGTCGAACTCGTCGGACAGCGACTCGCGCAGCACGCGCTGCTCGTCGAGCTGGTGCTGCACCGGGATGGGCGCGGGCCGATCGGGCGCGAGCGGCACCGACGCCTTGCGGCGCAGCGGCTCGGTGGCACCGATGGCGCGGGCGAACAGGTCTTTTTCGGCCGCGCGCCTGCGTTCGGCCGCGGCCTTGGCCGCCGCTTCGGCGGCTTCGCGTTCGCGCGTTTCGGCAAGCACGCGCTGCACCTGCTTCAGGTCGGCCAGGTTCTTGAGGGAGGGGGGACGCGGCGCCATCAGAGCAGCCCTTTCTCGGCCATCGAGAAACTCTGCCCGGGGCTCACGATGACGTGGTCGAGCACCCGCACGTCCACCAGGGCCAGCGCGGCGCGCAGCGTTTGCGTGAGCGACTCGTCCGCGCGCGAGGGCTCGATGCTGCCGCTCGGGTGGTTGTGCGACAGCACCACGGCCGCGGCCTGGTGGTGGATGGCGCGAGTGACCACTTCGCGCGGGTAGACGCTGGTCTGCGTGAGCGTGCCGCGAAACAGCTCTTCCAGCGCGATCAGGCGGTGCTGCACGTCGAGGAACACCACCGCGAACACTTCGTGGGGGCGCGAGCCGATGTGCAGCTGCAGGTACTGCTTGACCGTATCGGGCGAATCGAACACCGCGCGTTCTTGCAGCCGCTCGCCCATGGCGCGGCGGGCCAGCTCGAGCACCGCGATCAGCTCGGAGCGCTTGGCGCTGCCGCCCATGCCCTTCACGGTCTTGAGCTCGTCGGGGCCGGTGTGCAGCAGGCCCGACAGGCCGCCGAAGCGGTCGAGCAACTGCTGCGCCAGCTGCAGCACGTTCTGGCCCGCCACCCCGGTGCGCAGCAGCAGGGCCAGCAGCTCGGCGTCCGCAAGCGCGGCGGCCCCGCGCGAGATGAGTTTTTCGCGCGGGCGGGCGGCGAGAGGGAGGTCCTTGAATGCCATGAAACCCTGGGTGAAACCTTGGCGGAGCCGGGTGGAAGTCCCGCTCCTTAAAATGAGGGCCAGTTTATCGGGACACCCACCTTGTCTTTGCCCACCTCTGATGCCCCCATGTCCCAAGTTGTGACTTCTGGCTCCTTCCTGACCCTGCATTACCGGCTGGCCGGCCCCGCGGGCGACATCATCAACACCTTCGCCGACAAGCCCGCGACCCTGTCGCTGGGCACCGGGGAGCTTTCTCCCGCCATGGAGCAGCGCCTGATGGGCCTGGAAGAGGGCACGCACGCCACCTTCGAGCTGCCCGCCGGCGAGGCCTTCGGCAAGCGCAACCCCGACATGCAGCAGTGGGTGGCCCGCACGCTGCTCGCGAAGATGGGGGACCCCGACGAGAAGTACGCCACGGGCGACGTGGTGCAGTTCCCCACGCCCGACGGCACCGGCAGCTACGCCGGTGCGGTGGTCGAGGCCAGCGACACGGCGGTGCGCTTCGACTTCAACCACCCGCTGGCCGGCCAGCCCGTCACTTTCGAAGTGAAGCTGATCGGCGTGCTATGAAACCGGCCATTTCCGAAGTCCTCCTTGCCGAGCCGCGCGGCTTCTGCGCCGGCGTCGACCGCGCCATCGAGATCGTGGAGCGCGCGCTGGCCAAGTTCGGCGCGCCGATCTATGTGCGCCACGAGATCGTGCACAACACCTACGTGGTGAACGAGCTCAAGGCCAAGGGCGCGATCTTCATCGAGGAGCTGTCCGACGTGCCGCCCGGCGCCACGCTGGTGTTCAGCGCGCACGGCGTGAGCAAGGCGGTGGAGCAGGAGGCGCGCGACCGCGGCTTCGAGATCTTCGACGCCACCTGCCCGCTGGTGACCAAGGTGCACGTCGAGGTGGCCAAGCTCGCGAAAGAGGGCTACGAGTTCATCATGATCGGCCACAAGGGCCACCCCGAGGTCGAGGGCACGATGGGCCAGCTCACGAGCGGCATCCACCTGGTGGAAGACGTGGCCGACGTGGCCAAGGTCTCGCCGGGCCAGACGGACAAGCTCGCCGTGGTCACGCAGACCACGCTCAGCGTGGACGACGCCGCCGAGATCGCCGCCGCCGTGCGCGCGCGCTTTCCGAAGGTGCGCGAGCCCAAGCAACAAGACATCTGCTACGCCACCCAGAACCGCCAGGACGCGGTGAAGATCATGAGCCCGCAGGTCGACCTGGTGATCGTGGTCGGCAGCCCCACCAGCTCCAACAGCAACCGCCTGCGCGAGCTGGCCGAGCGCCTGGGCACCGAGAGCTACATGGTCGATTCCGCCGAAGAGCTCCGGCCCGAGTGGTTCGAAGGCAAGGCCCGCATCGGCCTCACGGCCGGTGCCTCGGCGCCCGAAGTGCTGGTGAGCGAGGTGATCGACCGCGTGCGCGCGTTGGGCGCGGTGTCGGTGCGCAAGATGGACGGCATCGAGGAAACCATCAAGTTTCCGCTCCCCAAGGGCCTCAAGCTCGACGATATTCCCCCTCCCGGACACATCTCTTGAACGACACGACAACAACTCACTGGCGCTCTGAAATCGATAGCGCGGCCGCCAGGCTGGACGAACGTGCCGGCCACTTTTTGCGCCAAACCCCGCTGTGGAAGCTGCCGGCTGCCGCATTCGGCGTCGACGCGCCGGGCGCCGAGGTCTGGCTGAAGCTGGAGCATATGCAGGTCAGCGGCAGCTTCAAGGCGCGCGGCATGATGAACCGGCTGCTGGCCAACGACATTCCCGCCAGCGGCGTGGTCGTGGCCTCGGGCGGCAACGCCGGCATTGCCACCGCCGCCGCCGCGCAGGCGCTGGGCGTGCCTTGCCAGGTGTTCCTGCCCGGCGTGTCGCCCGAAGCCAAGCGCGCGCGCCTGCGTGCGCTCGGCGCCGAAGTGGTGGTGGTCGGCCAGCTGTACCCCGACGCGCTGGCCGCCTGCCTCACGCGCCAGAAGGAATCGGGCGCCCTGCTTACCCATGCCTACGACCAGCCCGAAGTGGTGGCCGGCGCCGGCACGCTGGGCCGCGAAATCGAAGCGCAGGGTGGCCTGCCCGACGCGGTGCTCGTGAGCGTGGGCGGCGGCGGCCTCATCGGCGGCCTGGCCGGCTGGTTCGAGAAGCGCGCCCGCGTGGTGGCGCTCGAGCCCGAGAAGGCCCCCACGCTGTACCGCGCCCGCGAAGCCGGCGAGCCTGTCGACGTGGACGTGAGCGGCATCGCCGCCGATTCTCTGGGCGCGCGCCGCATCGGCAACATCGCCTGGCAGATCACGCAGCAGCAGGTCGAACACGCGATGCTGCTGTCCGACGAAGCCATCCGCACCGCCCAGCAGTGGCTGTGGAAGGAGCTCAAGCTCGCCGTGGAGCCGGCCGCCGCGCTGCCGCTGGCGGCGCTGCAGACCGGCGCCTACGTGCCGCGCGCGGGCGAGAAGGTGTGCCTGATCGTCTGCGGCGCCAACGTCGACCCCGCCACCGTCGCCTGACAGCCCCAGAAACCCGAACTCTAGAATCGACCGATGCTCGACATCACCCTGCTCCGCAAAGACCTGGCCTCCGCTGTGGCCGGCCTCGAAAAACGCAAGAAGAACCAGCCCTACCTCGACGTGTCGGCGTTCACCGCGCTCGAGGCCGAGCGCAAGACCGTGCAGACCCGCAGCGAGGAAATCCAGGCGCGACGGAACACGCTGAACAAGCAGATCGGCCCGCTCAAGGCCAAGGGCGAGTCCACCGACGCGCTGATGGCCGAGGTCAATGCGCTGAAGGCCGAGCAGGAGTCGCAATCGAAGCGCCTCGACGAGATCCAGCCCGAACTGCATGCGCTGCTGCTCGCCGTGCCCAACCTGCCGCACGCCAGCGTGCCGCTGGGCGAAGACGAGACCGGCAACGTCGAAGTGCGCCGCTGGGCCCCGCAAGGCGGCGCCGGCGCCAACGCCGTGCCCCTGGCCTTCGCACCCAAGGATCACGTCGACCTGGGCGCGCCGCTGGGCCTCGACTTCGAGATGGGCGCCAAGCTCGCCGGCTCGCGCTTCACCGTCATGAAGGGCCCGATCGCGCGGCTGCACCGCGCGCTGGCGCAGTTCATGATCGACACGCAGACCGAGAAGCACGGCTACACCGAGTGCTACGTGCCCTACATCGTCAACGCCGCCACGCTCAGCGGCACCGGCCAGCTGCCCAAGTTCGAGGGCGACCTGTTCGCCGCGAAGAAGGGCGGCCAGGACGGCGAGCCCGCGCCCGACCATTCGGCGCTGTACCTCATTCCGACCAGCGAAGTGCCGCTGACCAACTTCGTGCGCGACGAGGTGGTGGCCGAGTCGCAACTGCCGATCAAGCTCACGGCCCACACGCCGTGCTTCCGCTCCGAAGCGGGGAGCGCGGGGCGAGACACGCGCGGCATGATCCGCCAGCACCAGTTCGACAAGGTCGAGATGGTGCAGGTCGTGCACCCCGACACCAGCTACGACGCGCTCGAGCAGATGACCGGTCACGCCGAGGCCGTGCTGCAGGCGCTGGAGCTGCCCTACCGCGTGGTGCTGCTGTGCACCGGCGACATGGGTTTCGGCGCCACCAAGACCTACGACCTGGAAGTGTGGCTGCCGGCGCAGGACACGTACCGCGAGATCAGCTCGGTGTCGAACTGCGAAGCCTTCCAGGCGCGCCGCCTGCAGGCCCGCTTCAAGAATGCCAACGGCAAGAACGAACTGGTGCACACCCTGAACGGTTCCGGCTTGGCCGTGGGCCGCGCGCTGGTGGCGGTGCTGGAGAACCACCAGAACGAAGACGGCTCGATCAACGTGCCGGCTGCGTTGCGCCCGTACATCGGCGGCGCTGAAATCTTGCGCGCCTGATTCTTTTTGTAGAAACGCCTTCAATTACCCGTATAATCGAAGGCTCGACAGACACCGGAGAGGTGGCAGAGTGGTCGAATGTACCTGACTCGAAATCAGGCGTACTAGCGATAGTACCGAGGGTTCGAATCCCTCCCTCTCCTCCAAGAATGGCCCCGCAAGGGGCTATTTTTTTGCCTGTTTTATGTCCATGGCCCACGTTGCGGCCGCTCTTTCCAGCGACTCTTCGGCCGAGCTTGCGGCCCATTCCCGCTTTTTTGCTTTCCCCAGTCAGGCCCCTGCGGCCCAGCTCCGATCCATGAAGATTGTCAGATTTCTCCCGGTCCTCGCGCTTTGCATTGCTTCCACTGCCTTTGCGGCCGGCAAGCCCACCTTCGATTCGCCGGAGACCGAGAAATTCGTGCGCCGGCTGACTGCGGATCTTGATGCGAAGAAGCTGGTTCAGGTCGACAGCGTGTCGCTGGGACGCGAGTACCGGGCGAACGAGGTCGCGGCCGACAACAAGTACAAGGGCAAGTACCTGTTCGTCAAAGCGACGGTCGACAAGGTCCGCAAGGACGCGTTCGGCAACATCGTGGTCATGGTGCGCTCCGACAACCAGTTCATGCCCAACAGCGCGCGCCTGGACAAGACCGTGGCGGTGATCACGGGTCTGGAAGGCAATGCGAACGTCGTGTCGATGAAGACGGTTTCCGCCGATGATGCCGCGGGCGCCCTGTCGAAGGGGCAGAAGCTCCGCATGCTCTGCCAGGGCGACGGCATGCTCCTTGGCGGCGTGACGCTGGCGGTTTGCGACACCATCAGCCAGTGACCAGGCGTCTCTCGCCGAACCGGAACAGCCCCGCAAGGGGCTATTTTTTTGCCTGTACGTTCCCCGATCGCAAAGAAAAAGGCGCTGCGCGGGGACAGGCCGCCGGCGCAACGCCCCGGTCGCAAAAGCAGGTTTGCCCGACCTACTCGATCTTGAACACGAACTCCTGCGTCGCCAGGATCTCCGCATCCCCCGTCGTCTGGCATTCGTATCGCATCATGGCCGAGCGCACGGCCGACTGGTACACCTTCGGCCCCGACAGGAAGCGCACCTCCGTCACGCGTCCGCCCTTGATGCGCACCTCCGCCTTCACCACGCCGCTCGTGCCTTCGTCCAGCGCCTTGCGCGGCATCTCGGGCTTGACCTGCCTCGGGCATGCGACGGCGATGTCGGTCGACGCCGCCTGCGCCGGTGGGGCCGGCGGCGCGGGTGGCGCAGGCGGTGCGGCCGGCGGCGGCGCGACCGGCTCCTGGCTTTGCACCGCCGTGATCGCGGGCGCGGTGCTCGGCGGCGGCGTCACGGCCGGCGGCGGCACGTAGGCCGGCTTGGGCGGTGGCGGCGCCTTGGGCGGCGCCTGCTTGATGACCTTCTTCGGCGGCGGCGGTGGAGGAGGCGGCGGAGGCGGCGGCAGCTTCACCTCCGCGATGATCGTCGCGTCCATCGGCTTCTTGATCATCTCCACCGCCTGGCGGGCCAGGCCCGACACGAGCGCATAGCCGACCAGCACATGGAACAGCACCATCACGCCGATGCCCACGGGGCCGAAGCGCGACTTGGGGTCGAAGTCGTTGGTGCGGCTCATGGAACGAACTGCTCCGAACCCATGATGCCCAGCTTGGTCAGGCCCGAGCGCTGCGCCGAGGCCATCACGCCGGCCACCACGTTGTACTTGGCGCCCTTGTCGGGGCGCAGGTGCACCTCGGGCTGCACCGGCTGCGCGGCGACCTGCTCGAAGCGCCGCTCCACCTCGGCCAGCTCGCCCACGGCCGCGCCGTTCCACAGCACGGTGCTGCGCGCGTCGATGTCGATGCGCAGCACCTCGGGCTTGATGTCGCTGGGCGGCGGGTTGCCGTTGGGCATGTTGAGGTTCACCGCGTGCAGCTGGATCGGGATGGTGATGATCAGCATGATCAGAAGCACCAGCATCACGTCGATCAGCGGGGTGGTGTTGATGTCCATCATGGGCTCGTCGGACGGCGCGCCGCTGCGGCGCCCCTGTTTTTCTTTTCGCATGGCTGTGCCTTCTCAGTTGCGCGCGGGGGGCTCGGTGATGAAGCCCACCTTCACGATGCCGGCCGACTGGCACGCGAAGATGATCTTGCCCACGGGCTCGTAGTCGGAATGCCAGTCGCCGCGGATGTGCACCTCGGGCTGCGGCGTCATCGCGGCCACCTTCTTCAGCTTGTCGGCCAGGCTCGTCACGTCGCGCACGGGGGTGTCGTACCAGTAGATGCGCCCCGCGGCGTCCACCGACAGCACCACGGTATCGGGCTTGCTTTCGCGCACCTCGTTGCGCTGCTTGGGCACGTCCACCGGCACCGAGTAATTGACCACCGGGATGGTGATGAGGAAGATGATCAGCAGCACCAGCATCACGTCGACCAGCGGCGTGGTGTTGATGGCGGCAATGGCCTGTTCCTCGTCGCCTCCGGCGGATGGGATGTTCATCGCCATGGTGTGGGTCGCTCGCTTGCGTGCGGTGTCGCGGCGCTCAGGCCGGGGCGCTGCCGGCCAGGATCACCGAGTGAAGCTCGCCGCTGAACTCGCGCACGTCGTCCATCACGGTGATGTTGCGGCGCAGGAGCCAGTTGTAGCCCAGCACCGCGGGCACGGCCACGGCCAGGCCGATGGCGGTCATGATGAGCGACTCGCCCACCGGCCCGGCCACCTTGTCGATCGACGCCTGCCCCGCGATGCCGATGGCGGTGAGCGCGTGGTAGATGCCCCAGACCGTGCCGAACAGCCCGACGAAGGGCGCGGTGGAGCCCACCGTGGCCAGCAGCGACATGCCGTTGCTCAGGCGGCGCTGCACGCGCTCGGTGGCGCGGTGGATGCACAGGTCGACGAAGTCCGCGAAGTCGACCTTGCCGCGCAGGCCGTCGTGCTTGCGCGTGGCGTGCACGCCCGCGTCGGCGATGAAGCGGAAGGGGCTGCCCTCGGCCAGCCGCTCGGTGCCGGCCTGAACGGTGCCTTCGTTCCAGAACGCGTTGTCGACCTCCTTCGCCTGGCGGCCCATGCGCATCTGCTCGAGCAGCTTGGTGACGATCACGTACCAGCTGCCCATCGACATGATCGCCAGGATGAGCAGCACGGCCTTGGCCACCAGGTCGCTCTGCGCCCAAAGTGCGCCCACGCCGTAGGGGTTGTCGACCTTGGCCGCGGCGGGTGCCGACACGGAGGGTGCCGCGGTCGGCATTGCGACTGCCGAGGCTGCCGGCGCGGAAGCGGCTGCGGCCGCGGGTTCTGCCGCCGCTGCAGGGGCCGCGGCGGCCTGTGCTTCGGCAGCGTGCGGCGTGGCGGCCAGTGTGAGTGCCAGAACGATCGGGGCGGCCGCGGCCATCAGCTTTGCGCAGAAGGTTTTCATCATGAGTGACTCCAAAAAAACAATACGTGTCCAGCGTCAGGCCGCGGGCTTGGCCGCATGCCAACCCTGGGCCTTGCCCCAGACGGCGTGCACGGCCGCACCGTTGCCGCGCACGACGTGGTAGCGGTCGTAGGGCGCGGCGGTCATGCAGGCGTGGTGCGGCAGGATGCGCACGCGGCTGCCCAGGGGCAGGGCGTCGAACATGGCCTGCACGGCCGCCTTGTCGTCGCCTTCGCAGGCGACCAGGCCGTGCTCCTGGTGCAGCTCGGCCACGCGCAAGCCGGGCAGCGGCGTGGTGCCCTGCGCATGGCACACCAGCCCGAAGCCCAGGCCGTCGCGAAACTCCGCGCCCGACGCGTCCTTCGACAGCGCGAGCGCGCCCGCGTCGATCAGCACCCGGCGCGAGCGCGGGTTGTGCCCGATCACCGTGGCCAGCACCGACAGCGCGATGTCCTCGATGCGGCAGATGCCGCGCGCGGCCTGGTCCAGGTCGAAGAAGGTGTAGACGCCGGGGCGCATCTCGGTGACGCCGTCGAGCCGGTCGGCGCACACCGCCGTCGGCGTGGCGCCCACGCTGACCGTGCCCACCTCGAAGCCGGCCGCGCGCAGCCGTGCGGCCGCATGCACCGCGCCGGCCCGCTCGGCCTCGGCAATGCGGCGTATCGCGGCCAGCCCGGCGGCGTGGTAGCTGTGGCCCGCATGCGTGAGCACGCCGGCCAGTTGCAGCGACTCGCTGTCTTGCACTTCTCGCGCAATGGCCAGCAGTGCCTCGTCGTCGGGCGCGACGCCACCGCGCCCTCCGCCGGTGTCGATCTCGATCAGCAGGGCGAACTTCGCACCCAGCGCGCGCGCACGCGCGGCCGCAGCCTGCACCGCCTCCACGCGATCGGCCAGCAAGGTCACGCGTGCGCCGTGCGTGCGTTGCACCAGGTGCAGCGCATCGATCTTGCCCGCGTCGATGCCCACCGCATAGGTGATGTCGAGGAAGCCGCGGCTGGCGAAGTAGTCCGCCTCGGCCACGGTCGACACCGTGATGGCGCCGCTGTGTCCGCGCGTGGCCAGGCGCGCCACCTCGGCTGACTTCGAGGTCTTCAGGTGCGGGCGCAGCGCCACGCCGTGGCGTGCCGCGCGCTGCGCCATCGCCTCGCAGTTGCGCTCGAGCACGGTGGCGTCGAGCAGCAGCGCGGGCGTGGTGAGTTCGGCCAGCACCGTGCGGCCGAGTTCCATCATTGCGCCCATCCGAGCTCCGCCATCATCAGGTCGACCGCTTGCGCGATCTGCTCCACGAAAGGTGGCAGCAGCACCAGCGTCATGTGCGCGGCGCCCTCCACCAACTGCAGGCGGCCGCGCGTCGACAAAGCCGCATGGTCCTGCTGGTACTCGGGCCAGAGCCGCTGGAGGTTCGCGGCGCCTTCGACCGCTGGCGGCAGCTTGTCCTGCGATGCCCACACCACCGCCACCGGACGCGCGCCCAGGTCGGGCGATGCCGCGGCCTGCTGCGCGACCTGCGGCAGGCCCGTGTGCTCCGAGACCATCGTGTCGATGGTCTCGGGCGTGTAGGTCGCCTTCAGCTGCCGCACCACCTCGGGCATGTCGGCGAACATCGCCTCGATCGGCGCCATCTCCGGCGGCGGCGCGCCCCCGGCCTGGAAGGCGCTGCGCTTCGCACGCTCGGCATCCAGGTGCGCCTGCGGCAGCGGCTGCCTGAACAGTTCGTACTGGTCGGGGTGGCTGGCGTCGAGCATCACCAGCCCCACCACCTGCTCGGGATACAGCCCCGTGTAGATGCGGTTGAGCAGCCCGCCCATCGAATGGCCGACCAGCACGACCGGCCCGGTCACGCCGGCCGCCGTCAGCAGCGCGTGCAGCCGGTGCGCATTGCGCTGGCCGTCGAAGGGCTCGGGGTCGGCGTCGCTCCAGCCCATGCCGGGGCGGTCGTAGGCAACCACCGGGTACCTGGCCGACAGCGCCTGCCGCAGCCGCCCGTAGGTCGCCGAGGCGCAGCCGCCGCCGGCCTCGATCACCAGCGTCGGCTGCAGCGCGCTGGCCGGTGCCGGGCCGCTGCGCTGCAGGTGCATGGCGAGCCCGCCGACGTCGTACAGCTCGCCGGGCGCGGCGATCTTCCATGGCTTGGCCGCCTGCGCGGGCAGGCGCCTGGGCGCTTCCACGCGCGGCCAGTAGTCGAGGTCGCGCACGCGGTACGGCAGGTTGGCGAAGTCGGTGCTCAGCGAGGCCGGCGTCGACACGTACAGCACCGACTTGGCGATGGGACCGAACTCGGCATGAAAGTGCTGCGCCGACTTTACGATGACCAGCTTCTTGGCCGAGAGGTCGATGCCCAGGCCCGTGAAGAGGTCGGTGCCGATGACCTGGTTGCGCTTGCTGATGAGCACGATGTCCACGCCGTCGGCGGCCTGCACCCACACGCACGGGCCCATGGGCGTGCGCACGCCCGAGAGGCCGCCCTGCGAATGCGCCTCCACCACGCGCTTGACGGTCACGTGCAGGTCGATCGGGTCGCCCGAGGCCGGGCCGCACTTGCCGCCCAGGCGCAGCTCGAAGCTCGCGCCTTCGCCCGCGTCGCGGCACAGCTGCACCGCGCCCAGGTCCCACACGCCGCCGAAGGCCACGTCGCCGATGCCGCGCTCGACCACCGCGCGCAGCATGAAGGTGCTGTCGCTGGTGGCGCCGCCGCCGGGGTTGTCGGCGGTGTCGGCAATGACCACGGGGCCGTCGGGCGTGGCCATGGCCTTGGCGAGCGTCTCTTCGATCGAGAGCGAGGGCACGCCGGTCTCGTGGCGCAGGTCCCAGAAGGCGCGGCCCAGTTCCTCCGCGAGCCTGGCGGCGAGCACGGGGTCGTTGTCGGTCACGACCCACAGCTTGGCGCCCGACTCGGGCACGTCGGCCCAGGGGAAGCCATGGCCCAGCGACACCGAGAGCACGCCCGGCAGCTGTTCGGCAGCCTGCATGCGGCGCACGAAGCCGGCCATCGGTTCGCGCGTGGTGTGCCACTTGCCGACCATGCGGCAGTCGTGCACGGCCGTCACGGGGTGCACGCGGCCCTGCGCGGTGTCGACGACGATGCGGATCAGCTCGGTCAGGCGATCGAACGCGTCGGTGTGCGGATATTCCTTGTAGCAAATGATCGCGTCCGACTCGGTCAGCATCTTCTGCGTGAAGTGGCAGTGCAGGTCGAGCGACACGCCGATGGGCACCTTCGGCCCGACGATCTCGCGCACGCGCGAGATCACGTCGCCTTCGCAATCGTCGTAGCCGTCGGCCACCATCGCGCCGTGCAGCACGAGGATCACGCCGTCGACCGGCCCGGCGTTGCGCAGGTCGTCCAGGATTTCATCGCGCAGACGTTCGTACACGCTGCGCACAGTGCGACCCAGGGGCTGCGCAAAGGCCAGCAGGCTCTCGACCGTCTCGTGTCCTTCGGCGGCGAGCTGCCTGCGCACTTCCACCGCGTACAGGCCGTAGCCGGCCGCGTCGCGTGTGCTCGCATCGCCGCGAAAGATGCCGTATTCCTCGTAGCTGCCAAGGCCGGTGGGGGCCGAGACAAAGGTGTTGGTCTCGGTGGCGAACAGGGTGGTGAAGAACTTCATGCGCGGGGCTCCTGGCGGGCAAGGTGGATGTTTCTCGAGCGCGTCGTGGCGAACAGCAGTCCCACGACCCGGCCGCCCTTGCGCTCCACGTTGAGAACCGATTTGCCCAGCTGGGACAGCACCGGGTCGATCGAGGAGAGCGTCATCACGTCGGCCGACAACGGCGTCAGCACGCACACGTGCTGGCCATGGCGGCCCTGCACGGTGAGCTGCAGCTTGCCGTCGACCAGCGCCATCTGCGCGGTGGCGTCGAGGTCGGGGCTTGTGTAGTCGCCGCACAGCTGGTCGGCGAGCGACACGGCATCGGGCGCGGTCTCGGGCAGGCGCTCGAAGCGGCGCGGCTGGCCGCCTTCGTGCAGCACGAAGGCATCGGGTGCGCGCTGGGGATCGATGTCGGCGGTGTCGAGCACGAGGTCGTTCGTGGGCAGGTCCTGCAGGCCCAGCCACAGCTTGCCGTCGCCCTGGTTCAAGGGTTTGGCCTCGCCGGCCTGCCACGACATCGCCAGCTTGCCGGCCACGTCCACGAAGCCCAGCACGCCGCCCGTGGAGGGGGCGTGGTAGCGCTGGCCGGGCAGCGCGGGGAAGGCGCTGGCCAGCGGGCGCACGTCGGGCGGCGCCAGCGCGTCGCCCAGCAGCAGCTCGATCACCTTGAGGGCCAGCGCCCCCGGCGACACCGGCGCGCCGTTCACCATGGCGATGATGTCCAGCCCGCGGCTGGGCACGCTGATCATCTGCGACTGCGCGCCGAGCACGGCGCCGGCGTGGTGGACGATCTCGACGCCGCGGTACGGGTGGCGCGCCAGCCCGAAGCCGTAGTTCACCTTCGAGCCCGACGACAGCGTGGTGGGCGCCGACAACAGGGCCCAGCTCTTCTCGCTGCCCACGATCTTCTCGCTGCCATGCATGTGCGCCAGCCAGCGCAGCATGTCGTCCGCGGTCGACACCAGCGAGCCGCCGCCGTCGAGTTCGCACGGGTACAGGCCGCGGCGCCAGCCGCCGCCGGGCGCGGGCATGTACAGGCCGGCCATGCCGGGGACCACGTCGAGGTCGGTCTGCACCGACGACGTCTGGTGCATGCCCAGCGGGCCGAACAGGCGCGCCTTCAGGAAGTCGTCGAAGCTCTGGCCGCTCACGCGCTCGACGATCTTGGCCAGCAGGAAGTAGCCGCCGTTGCTGTAGACCATGTGCGTGCCCGGCTCGAAGTTCAGCTCGCTCTGGCGTGCCATGGCCGGCAGGCCCGGGCCGGGCAGCGTGAACGTGAGGCCGTGCGCAATGGCCCACAGCTCGTCATGGCCGCGCCAGCCGCTGGTGTGCGTGAGCAGGTGGCGCAGCGTGGGGCCGTTGGCGCTGAGCTGCGGCAGCTCGGGCAGGTATTTCTGCACCGGGTCTTCCACGTCGAGCAGGCCGTCTTCGGCCAGCAGCAGCACGGCCATGGCCGTGAAGTGCTTGCTGGTGGAGGCGATGCGCATGCGCGTGGTCGGCGTGAGGGCCACGCCCATCTCCAGGCTGGCCATGCCGACGGCGCGGCGGTACAGCAGGCGGCCATGTTGTGCGACGGCCAGCACCAGGCCGGGCGCGTCGCTGCGGTTGAGGGGCGCCACCAGCGCGTCGATGGCGGCCAGTGCGCAAGCGGTGTCAGAGGGGGAGGCGGAGGATTCGGGTTGTGACATGGAAGGACGACAAGCGATGAAGGATCGGAGCGGGAAGAAAGGTCAGGTCGGCTGCGCTTCGCGCATCAGGCGCACGAACGGGCCTTCGGTGGCGCGCAGCACCATGGCGCCCAGGCAGCCGCCGACCAGCGTGGTCGCGACGATGGACACGGCCAACCCGTTGGGCATTGACTTGAGGGCGTCCGACAACATGCCGACCATCAGCGGCCCCACCACGCCGAAGGGCAGGCTGGCCAGCGTGAGCATCGCGATGGTGCGGGCGCGCAGGTGCGGCGGCGCCGCGTCCTGCAGCACGTTGGGCAGCAGCACCGCGCTGCCGATGAGCGGCACCACCAGGAGACCCAGCAGCATGAAGTTGTGGTTGGCCGAGCTCGTGAACAGCAGCAGCGCCGACATCAGTGCCGCCGAGAGGTTGCCCAGCATGATCAGGCGCAGCGCCGCGGCCGGCCCCATGCGCGGCTGCACATAGCGCATCGACAGCACGCCCAGCAGGCCGCCGGCCACCGTGCCGCACAGGAAGGCCAGGCCCATGCCCTGACCCATCTGCACCGGCGTGACGCCGTAGGTGCGCGCCGTGACGATCGGCAGCCAGGTGCCCAGCGAGCTCAGGCCCACGCTGGTCAGGCCCACGCCGGTCACCAGGCCCGCGAAGGTGCGCCAGTGCAGGCGCAGGTGTTCGCGCAGGGTCGTGGCGCCCGAAGCGTCGGCGGCCTTTGCACCCGGCTTCGCTGCCTGCGCACCGCCGCGCGGCGTGCGCCGGATCGACAGCACCAGCAGCGTCACGGGAATCCCGGCGCAGGCCAGCACGAAGAAGGTCAGGCGCCAGGCTTCGAGCTGCTGCATCGCGACGGGCAGCCAGGGCCGCAGGTCGTTCGTGAGGTGCACGATGGTGCCGCCCAGCAGCGCACCCAGCGCGCTGCCGAAGATGGCCGACAGCGCGAACACCGCGTTGGCCAGCACCCGCTGCGCACGCGGGAACAGGTCGGGGATCATGCTGTTGGTGATGGGCGTGAGGCCGGCCTCGCCCACGCCCAGGCCGACGGAGGCGACGAACAGCACGCCGTAGTCCATGGCCGTGCCGCGCATGGCGGTGGCGGCGCTCCACAGCACCACGCAGGCGGCGAGCACCACGCGCCGGTCGTAGCGGTCGCTGAGCCAGCCCAGCGGCAAGGTGGCGATGCCGGTGAACAGCACGATGCCGGCGCCCTGCAGCAGGCCGATCTGCGTGTCGGAAAGCGACAGCGTCTGGCGGATCGGCTCCGTCAGCAGCGTGAGGATGACCTTGTCGATCGACCCCAGCACGGTGGCGATGATGAGCACCGACAGTGCATACCAGGCGCTGGTGGGCGCCTTGAGGGTCGTTTCCAGGGCCGCAGGGGCGGCCGCATCCAGCGGCATCGGCGCCGCGAAAGGTGGGAGGCCAGCCATGTCAGAACGGAACGTTGACGTTCACGCCGATGGTGCGCGCCGGCACGAGCGCCGCGGTCACCACGTTCGGGTTCGCGTTGAGTCCTGTCTCGATCGACACGATGCCGCGCCGGTTCGTCAGGTTGCGCACATAGGCCGAGACGCTGAAGCGCTTGAAGTCGATGCCTGCCTGCAGGTCGACCAGCGTATAGGCCGGCATCATGATGCTCGGCAAGGCCGTGCTGCCGCGGTAGCCCGCGTCGCGCTTGCCGGTGTAGCGCGCGCTGATGCCGACGTAGGCCGGGTGGTCGGCGAGGCTGAAGTTGCGCGTCACGCCCAGCGTGGTGGCAAAGCGCGGCGTGTGCGGCAGGCGCGTGCCGGCCTTGGCGCCCAGGCCCGTGGCGTCCTCGGTCAGGCGCGCGTCGATCGCGGCGGCGTTGGCGGTGAAGCGCCATTCCTTGCTGGGCTTCCAGTTGAGCGTGAGCTCGCTGCCCTTGATGCGGGCCGAGCCCGCATTGGTGACGAAAGTGAAGCCGCCGCTGCGCGTGGGCTGCTGCACGCCGCTCCACTCGATGTCGTAGAGCGCCGCTTCCAGCGACAGCGTGCGGTCGAGCAGGTCGGCCTTGTAGCCCAGCTCGTAGCTCCACAGCGAGTCGGAGTTGTACATCGGCTGCACCACGTTGCGGTCGGTGTTGGCCTTCAGCACATTCGGACCGCCGGGGCGGTAGCCGCTGGCCGCGCGGAAGTACGCGGTGCTCGTCTCCGACAGCGTGTACTTGGCCGCGGCCAGGTAGGTGGTCGGGCTTTCCGACGAGGTGCCTGCGGCCTCGGAGGCGACCGCGCCGACCAGCTGGCCGGTCTGGCGGCTGGCGTACTTCTGGTTGTTGCGCGACAGGCGCAGGCCGCCGGTGAGCGAGAACGCGGGCGTGACGTTCCAGGTGATGTCGCCGTAGGCCGCCTCCTCGCGGTAGCGCGACGACTGCGTCGACGTCAGCAGGCCGAGGCTGCCCCGGCCCCCGATCAGGTTGGCGTCCATGACGCCGTTGTTGCTGCCGCGCTCGCGGTTCAGGTACAGGCCCGCCAGCCACTCGATGGTGGTGCCCGAGCGCGAGGTCAGGCGGAACTCCTGGCTGACGCGGTGCTGCTCCACGGCGCTGTTGACCGGCACCGAGGCCACCGGCACGCGCAGCGCGCTCAACGCCGGTCCGTACAGGCCGGTGACGTCGACGGTGTTGTTGATCTTCACGTCCTGCGCGGAGGTGATCGAGTTCAGCCGGGCCCAGCCGAAGTCGTACTCCACGTCCAGACCGAACAGCTGCGTGAGGTTGCGGACCGATTCGTTGGCCGACAGCTGGCGCGTGCGCTCCCGGCCCCAGGGGCGCAGCGTGCGCTTGTCCATCTCTTCGAAGCCCAGGCCCTTGCGATGCACGTCCTGCACCGTGCCCGTGAGGCGCACCGTGAGTTCGCGGGTGGGCGTGAGCAGCAGCGAGACCCGGCCGCCGTCGGTGTGGCCGCGGTCGATGTTGCGGCCACTCGCCAGGCCCGAGGCGTCGTAGCTGCCGCCGAGCTGGTCGGTGAAGGCGGCGAAGCGCACGGCCGCCACGTCTTCCTTGATCGGCACGTTGAGCACCGCGCTGGTCGTGAAGCCGGGGCCGCCGCCCTGCGTCCACGAGGTGCCGAGCCGCACCGAGCCCGCGAACTCCATGGTGTCGGGCTGGTTGGTCACGTACTTGAGCACGCCGCTCATGGCGCCGGCGCCGTACAGCGTGCCCTGCGGGCCGCGCAGCACCTCGATGTGGCTCAGGTCGAGCATGCCCATGTCCAGCGGCGTGTTGCCGCCGTTCGCGCCGGCCGAGCTCAGGCCGGTGGCCACGTCGTCCACGTACACGCCCACGGTCGCGATGCCCTGCACCGGGCCCATGGTCAGGCCGCGCATGGTGAGCGTGCCGCCCACGCTGCCGCTGCTCGTGAGGTTCACGCCCGGCTGCTCGGCCACGTAGTCGGCCAGGTTCTTGGCACCGGCGCGCTCCAGCGTCTCGGCCTTCATCACGTTGACCTGCATGGGCACTTCGCGCACCGGCTCGCGGCGGCGCGTGGCCGTCACGGTCACGCTGTCGAGCGACTGCGGTTCTTCGGTGGTCGGGCGCGTCACCACCGGCGCGGCGGTGTAGACCACGATGGCGCCGTCGTCGCCGCGGCGCGTGTTCAGCGGCGTGCCTTCGAGGATGCGCGCGAGCGCATCCTGCGGCGCCAGCGCACCCTTCACGCCGCGCGTGGCGAAGCCCTTCACGTCGTCCACCTTGTAGATCAGCTGCACCCCGCCCTGGGCCACGTAGGCGTCCAGCGCGCTCCTCAGGTCGCCGCCCGCGATGTCGAAACTCTGCAGGGCCTGCACCTGTGCCTGGCCCTGCGCCTGGGCCTGCGTGGACAGCCCGCCGATCAGCGCGCAACTGCCCGCGATGACCCAGGGGCGAAGGGCCACGCGTTTGCTTTTCTTCACGGACGGCACGGAAGGCAGGGTAGCGCTTTGCTCGATTCGATTCATGATCTACAGCGTGGTATTTGTTGGGGTACCCACTGAGACGAATGCGTCGTCACATTCCGGTAATAAGCTAGTTCGAAATTCTTGTTTCGTTGCCGCTGTCCTGCACCACCAGGCCGAAGCCCTGCTTGAGCAACGCCACGAAGCCGGCCATGTTGCCGGCGTCGAAACTGCCCCCGATCCGGATCTGCGCGACCGCCGCGTCGGTGATGACGAGCTTGCGCGTGTTGTAGCGGTTGAACTGTGTGGCCGCGTCGCCCAGCGTGGTCTGGTCGAACACGAGCTTGCCCTGGCGCCAGCTGAGCTCGTCGTCGATCTGCTTGGGGGCCTTGGGCATCACCAGCACGTTGCCCGCGTTGGCCACTGCCGCCTGGTTGCGCACGAGCACGGTGGGCGCGACGCCGTTGGCGGCCTGTGCCGACGCGATCTGCACGCGGCCTTCCTCCACCACCACGTTCACCTGGTCGCCCTGGCGGCGGACCACGAAGCGCGTGCCCAGCACGGTGATGCGGCGCTCGCCCGCGATCACCACGAACGGGCGCTTCTTGTCGTGCGCGATGTCGAAGTAGGCCTCGCCGTCTTCCAGCCACACCTTGCGCCCGCTGTCGTTCACCAGCGTGCGCAGCTGCGTGGCGGTGTTCAGCGTGAGCACCGAGCCGTCGGCCAGCGCCACCTGCTGGCGCGCGCCCACCGCGGTGGCGTAGTGCTCGCTCTGCCAGTCTTGTGTGTACCGCCAGCCCAGCCAGCTGCAGGCGCAGGCCGTGAGCAGCATGCCGGCCGCGATGCGTTGCGTGGAAAAGCGCGGCAGCCAGCGTGCGCCGCCTTGCCGCGGCGAGGGGCCGAACCGGGGGGCGCGCGCCGGCAGCGGAATGGGGACCGTTGCGGGGGAGGGCGCAGGCGCGGGCGCCGCTGTCGGTGTCGGAGCCGGTGGCGCGCGCAGGGCGCTCAAGCGGTCGGCGCGCTGCCAGGCGCTTGACAGCCGCAGCCACGCGATGCGGTGCGCGATCGACTCGGCGATCCAGGCGTCCAGCTGCTGCTGGTCGGTGTCGCCCCAGCTGCCGCTGTCGCGGCGGGCCAGCCAGTCGGCGGCGGCGGATTCGATGCGTTCGGCGTCGGTCATGGCGAGAGCCTCTTGTCGTTCTGTGCCCGGCCGAAGGCCTTGGTGTCGAGCTGCACGCCGCTGGCGAGCATGGCGTCCGCCAAGGCCCGCACGCCGCGCGACACCTGGCGCTCGACCGTGTCTTCGGTGATGCCCAGCTGCGAGGCCACCTCGCGCTGCGAGAGGCCGTCGATCTTGCGCATTTCCACCACGCGGCGGCACTTCGAAGGCAGGGCGTCGAGCGCCGTCTGCAGCAGCCGCAGTTCGCCGCGGCCCGCGGCATGGCGCTCGGGCGTCAGTTCGTCGGCCGAGAAGTCGAGCGCGTCCAGGTCGGCAATGATTTCGATGGACACGATCTGTGCGCGCCGTGCACGGTCGATCAGCAGGTTGCGGGCGGTGGCGAAGACAAAGGGCTTGACCAGGTCGGGGAGGGCTTTGGCAGCCGATTCATAGATACGCACGTAAACGTCCTGGCGCAGGTCGGGTATTTCGGCGTCGTCCCGCCAGTTGCGGCGAAGGAACCGCGTGAGCGCGGCCTCCATCGGCAGCACTTCGCTGACGAACCAGGTGTCCAAGTCACTGAGAACCAAAAGAGCGCTCCTGGGAATGGCCGGATGGATGACGACGGGCCGCCGGGATCGGCGACAGACAGTGAGACGAACGCCGACAGGATTTCCGGTAACGCACGACGGAAATACCGGAAACCGCGGGCTGGCTCGTCTCACAAGGGTCACAAGAAAAATCACATCGCGGGAAGCACATCCAAATGAATCGAATCGGGAGGCAGAGCGTCACCCCCCCTGGCGGAGCCCGGCGGCACATGGCCATGGCCCTTGCGTTGAGCGGCGTCCTGCTGGCCTTGCCGTCGCCGGCTTCGGTGCCGGCCCGCGAGTTTGACGTGGACAGCGGCGCGCTCAAGCCCGCGCTCGACACTTTCATCGCCCAGTCGGGCGTGCAGCTCATCTACAAGGTGGAGGACGTCAAGGCCCTGTCCACGCGCGGCGTCAAGGGAAAGATCGCGCCCGAGGTGGCGCTGGACCGCCTGCTGGAGGGTACCCGCCTGCGCATCCGCCGCGGCCAGGACGGCGCCATGGTGCTCATTGCGCCGGCGGACCGGAAGCAGCCCTGAAATTCCGCTCCCCCGGCCGCCGCGCTTCAGCCCGGCTTAAGGCGGGCGGCCGATACTGGTCGGGACGGTCGGCTGGCGCTGGTAGAGGTCGCTCAGGCACCCGCCCCGCAGGGGTGGTTCCTCGAAGCCGGCGATCGTCCCATCTTCGAGTTTGGCGCGGGGTGGCAGCGAGGGTTTTCCACGCTGCCCGTTTCGCAGGCACCGTGGTGCAGGCCACGCCAGGCAACGATTCCGCGCGAACTTCGCACGGTTGTCCCCAGTGTTGTCCCCAATCGGCGGGGACAACCTCCACCCGGCCCGATTCAGGCCTGTTCCGGTCGGCCCGGGCCGATTCGAGCCGGTTCTGCCCGGTTCAAGCCCAGGCGAGCGCCGGCGCTTCCGCGCGCCGGTTCGGCTCGGTGGACGTGGCCGGAAGCGTGGCCGGAAGCGTGGCGGGAAATGTGACGGGAAACGCCAGGCCGTGCCCCGGGGTGTCGGCAGGCACCGGCGTCACCGGGAGGTGGCGCAGCTCGTAGCCCCGCCCGTACACCGAATGCAGCACGAACTCGCTCTGCTTGTGCAGCGCCAGCTTGCGCCGGATGTTGGCCACGCAGCAGTCGAGCACGCGGCTCTTGCGTTCGATGCGCGAGTCCATCCACAGCGAGGCCAGCAGCCAGTCGCGCTCCAGCAGCCTGCCGGCATTGCGGAACAGCAGCAGCGCCAGCTCGAACTCGCGGGGTTTCAGGCGGATGTCCTCGCCCTTGTGCATCACCAGCTTGCGGCTGCCCAGGAACTGGTAGTCCCCGAAGCTCGCACTCACCGTCTGCGGATGCAGCAGCGTCTGGTTGCGGCGCAGCGCCTCGCGCGCACGCAGTTCCACCTCGAAATCGTCCACCGGCAGCACCGCGAAGTCGATGGGGGCGCCGTTCGGCTCGGCGTCGACCGACGACAGCACCGCCGCCAGCAGCTCGCGCTGCAGCGCATTGGCCACCAGGAAGATCGGCAGGCGCAGCGCCTTGCACATCGAGGTCAGCACCGGCCATGCCCCTTCGTCCTTCAGCACCACCAGGAGCAGGCCGAACTGGCTGCCGTGGGTCACGGCCAGCAGGAACTCGGAGCTGCTGTCGAAGCGCACCGGGGTGCAGCCCATCAGGCGCAGCCTGTGGCCCCACGACTGGGTCTGGGCTTCGTCGCAGCCCACCATGGCCACCTGGCGCGAGCCCTGGGCGTTCTTCGTGTCGATAGCTTCCATCGGATCTCAGGGGTTGGGGCCGGTGTTCAGCCCGCTGCGAGGCGTGTTCCGGCGCCCGGCTGGGTCTTGCGAACGCCGTCCGGGCCGTAGAAGAGTTGTGCGCTGGCCTGCAGGAAATGCAGGGCCTGCTGCGTGAAGTCGAGGTGCGCGTACACCATGGAGCCGTTGCGCATGTTGTGGCTGCGGGCCTGCACGGCCAGCACCAGCAGCTCGGCCCAGGCCTGCTGCACGGGCTTGCCGTCTGCCGCCGCGGCGGCATCGCCCCCGGCACGGCCGGGCCCGAAGCCCAGCGCCACCTGCAGCGCCTCGCGTTCGATGTCCAGCGCCGCCATGCGGTCCAGCAGGCGGGTTTTCTCCGCGGCAATGCCCGCCAGGTCGCCGAACACGTGGTCGGACATCGCCTTGGCCTCGCGGTCCAGCAGGGCCAGGAATTCCTGGATGCTGGCGGCTTCGGTGCGCAGGTGCGTCAGCAAGGAGGCGGTCATTCGCGGCCTTTCGGATCGGGTTTGGCCTCGACCGGGGCGTCGAGCAGGTCGCGCACGCTGGCCAGCAGGCCGTCGGCGATGCGCTCGGGTCGGATCTGGTAGCGCCCGGCCCGGATGTCCTCGCGGATCGCGGCCACCCGGGCGGCGTCGAAATCGCTCCCACCCACGGCGCTGGGCATGGCGTGGACGTGCGCGGAAGGCTGTGCCGCTTCCTTGGGGCGCGCGGCGGCGGCTGCTGCCGTGGTGGCGGCGGCGCTCGTGGCGGCCGCGCCCGTGGCGGGCGGTCGGGGAAGGGGCGTGGCCGAAGGGGCGGGTTGATCGATTTTCAAGGTGATTCCTCAGGGGCTGACCCATATATCGGCAGCACGGGCAAGAACTTTAGAAGCGGCTTGCAACAAAGCGTACGGCAAGTCTTCAGGGGCCGCTCGGCTCACTGGGCCAGCTGGATCTGCCCCTGCATGTCCGCCACGCCGCTGACCAGCCGCCCGTCGAGCGTCTTGGCCTGCACCACGGCGCCCGCTGCGGCGCCGCTCATGGCCTTGGCGTCGGTGCTGACCACGAAACCCTGGCCCTGCGCCACCACCTTCACGGACTGGCCCTGCTGGATCACGGTCACGCCGCGCACCAGCTCCTTGCGCAACGGCGCGCCCGGTGCAATGCGGTTCGACGCCACCACGCCGTTGAGTTCGCCGGCGCTGGTGATCACCGAGCGCGGCAGCCGCGACAGGTCGCCCGTGCGTTCGGTGAAGTCGCCCGCGCCCAGCGGACGGCCCGCGTCGATGGCGCGCGCGGCCACGAAGTAGCTGCCTTCCACCGACACATGCGCCTGCACGAAGCGCGTCCAGGGCCGTTCGGTCTGGCAGCGCACGCCCACCGACACGCGGCCCCAGGGCGTCGCGCCCGGTGGCAAGAACACTTCGGGCGCGTCGCAGGCGGGCAGGGCGGCGGTGCCGCGGCCTTCCAGGCGCACCGTCACCTTGCCCGGCAGGCCGGCGGTCTGCACCTGCAGGTACCTGGCGATGGCGGCTTCCGCGGCCGGGTTCGGCACATCCTGCGCGGGCTGCTGCGCGGGCTCCGCCGCCAGTGCGAACACCGGGCAGCAGGCGACAGGCAGCATGGCCAGCACGGTGTGCAGCAGGCGGGTGCGCAGCTTGAAGAGGGTCATCGGAGGCGTCTGGATAGGGGCGTGGAATGCGGTGCGTCCTGTACAGGGGGCACAAGCCACCGCCCGGAAATTCTAGAAATTCCCGGTGCGATCGAAGGTGCGAGCAGCAGGCGAAAACCCCCTTTGTTCGAACGATTGCAAACGCGGGTCATGCATAGACTCGCTTTCCATCTGTCGCCGCGCCTTGCGCATTCGCGACGCTTCAACGGATGGAACACACATGATCGACAAGCTGGATGCGGCGTTTCGCTTCAACCGCGAAGCCCTCAACCTCCGGGCGGAACGCCAGGAGGTGATTGCGGCCAACATCGCCCATGCCGACACGCCCAACTACAAGGCGCGCGACTTCGACTTCAGCGCCCGCCTGAGCGAGGCCGTGGAACGCGGACGCTCGTCGCAGTCGATGTCGATGGCCACCACGTCGGCGCGCCACATCGAGGGCCAGGCGCAGACGGCCTCCGACAAGGACCTGCTCTACCGCACCCCCAACCAGTCGAGCATCGACGGCAACACCGTCGAGATGGACGTCGAGCGCATCGCCTTCGCCGACAACGCTCTGCGCTACGAGTCGAACCTCACGGTGCTCAACGCCAAGATCAAGTCGATGCTTTCGGCGGTCGCGCCCTAAGCCCAGGAGGCACGCATGCCGTTTCCCAGCACATCCATGAACATCTTCAACGTGGCGGGTTCCGCCATGACCGCGCAGTCGCAGCGCATGAACGTGACCGCCAGCAACATGGCCAACGCCGAGAGCGTGGCCGGCCCCGACGGCATGCCGTACCGCGCCAAGCAGGTGGTGTTCGAGGTCGCTCCCTCGGGCATGCAGGACATCGGCGGCGTGCGGGTGTCCGGCGTCGTCGAGGACCCGTCGCCGCCCCGGCTGGTGTTCGACCCCAAGAGCCCGAACGCCAACGCCCAGGGCTACGTGGCCATGCCCAACGTCAACGTGGTCGAGGAGATGACCAACATGATCTCGGCCTCGCGCAGCTACCAGGCCAACGTCGAAGTACTCAACACCGCCAAGACGCTGATGGTCAAGACGCTGACGCTCGGCCAGTAATCCCTCTCTTCCACAGACCCCCCCTCCACACCATGGCCATCTCCGACACCTCGTCCATCACCGGGCAGAACGCCACCAGCGCCGCAGCCTCCAGCAACGGCAGCGTCTCCAACGAAGACAGCGAGCAGCGCTTCCTCAAGCTGCTGGTCACGCAGCTCAACAACCAGGACCCGCTCAACCCGATGCAGAACGCCGAGCTCACCTCGCAGCTGGCGCAGATGAGCACCGTGAGCGGCATCGAGAAGCTCAACACCACGCTGTCGGGCCTGGTGAACCAGACCGGCTCCAACCAGGTGCTGCAGGCCGCCTCGCTCATTGGCTACAACGTGCTGTCGCCCGGCGACGTGCTCACCACCAAGAAGACCGAAGAAGGCAAGGACCCGGCCACGCAGGCCTTCGCCGTGGAGCTGCCGGGCACGGCCGCCGACGTCGACATCAAGATCCTCGACGCCTCCGGCAACGTGGTGCGCACCATCAACGCCGGCGCCATGAAGGAAGGCGTCAACGCCGTCACCTGGGACGGCAAGGACGACGCGGGCAACGCGGTGCCCGAGGGCGCCTACCGCTTCACCGTGGACGCCACCAACGGCAGCACTGCCGTGAAGGCCACCGCGCTCACCTTCACGCAGGTGGCTGCGGTGAAGCAGGGCACCGACGGCGTCACGCTCGAATTGTCTTCGGGCAACAACATCGGCCTGGCCGACGTGCGCCTGTTCCTCTGAGTCATCCATCGCATCCAACGCAAACGAATTAAGGAACCATCATGGCTTTTTCCCAGGGCATCAGCGGACTCGGCGTTGCCGCCGCCAACCTCGACGTCATCGGCAACAACATTGCCAACTCGGGCACCGTCGGCTTCAAGTCGGCCGCCGCCACCTTCCAGGACGTGTACGCCGGCTCGCGCGTGGGCCTGGGCGCCTCGGTGTCGGGCGTGTCGCAGAACTTCACGCAGGGCACCACGCAGTCGAGCAGCCGCCCGCTGGACGTGGCCATCCTGAACGGTGAGGGCTTTTTCCGCATGGCCAGCGCCAGCGGCGAAATCATGTACTCGCGCAACGGCCAGTTCACCAAGGACAAGGACGGCTACATCACCAACGCCCAGGGCCTGCGGCTCACGGGCTTCGGCGTGAACGCCAGCGGCGGCATCAGCGGCGGCACGCCGGCGGCCATCCAGATCCCGACCGCGGCCATGACGCCCAACCCGACCAGCAACATCAAGGCCGAGTTCAACATCGACGCGCGCCTCAGCGCCCCCACGAAGACGCCGTTCAACGCGGCCGACTCCGACACCTTCAACTACTCGAACGCCGTCGGCCCGATCTACGACTCGCTGGGCAACCCGCACGACGTGGCCGTGTACTTCGTGAAGACAGCGGCCAACACCTGGAACGTGTACGGCTCCTCCGACGGCGCGCCGATCGGCGCCGGCCCGATCCTCACCGGCATGACCTTCGACACCAAGGGTGTCATGACGGCGCCCGCCGGCGGCTCGGTGAACATCGGCCCGCTCAACTTCGCCAACGGCTCCGCCGCGCTGACCGCCAAGGTCGACCTCACGGGCACCACCCAGTTCGGCGCTGCCAACGCCATGAGCAAGCTCAGCCAGGACGGCTACCGTTCGGGCGAGCTCACCTCGTTCTCGATCAACGCCGACGGCACGCTGACCGGCAAGTTCTCCAACGAGCAGACCAAGCTGCTCGGCCAGATCGTGCTGTCGTCGTTCGCCAACCCCAACGGCTTGGAGCCCAAGGGCGACAACGTGTGGGCCGAAACGGCCGCCTCGGGCGCCGCGCTCACCGGCACGCCGGGCGAGGGCACCAAGCTCGGCGCGCTGCAGTCCGGCGCGCTGGAGTCGTCCAACGTCGACCTCACGTCCGAGTTGGTCAACCTGATCGTCGCGCAGCGCAACTACCAGGCCAATGCGCAGACCGTGAAGACGCAGGACCAGGTCATGCAGACGCTGATGAACATCCGCTGACGCACCGCCCCCCAACGACTCACACCAGGAACACCCAGTGGATCGCATGTTGTATGTCGCCATGAGCGGCGCCAAGCAAATCATGGAACAGCAGGCCTCGGTCGCCAACAACATGGCGAACGTCTCGACGCCTGGCTTCCGTGCGCAGATTGCCAACTTCCGCGCGGTGCCCGTGGTCGGCGGGGAAGCGCCCACGCGCGCCTTCGTCGCCGCCACCACGCCCGGCGCTGACTTTTCCCACGGCCCGCTCACCGAGACCGGCCGCCCGCTCGACGTGGCCGTGAGCGGCCCCGGCTGGCTGGTGGTGCAGACGCCCGACGGCGGCGAGGCCTACACCCGTGTGGGCAACCTGCAGATCGGTGCCGACGGCCAGCTGACCACCATGGGCGGTCGCCCGGTGATGGGCGACAACGGCGCGATGACCGTGCCGCCCGGCTCCGCGCTGACCATCGCCTCCAACGGGCTGGTCGCGGCGCGCGACCCCGCCTCGGGTACCTCCACCGGCATTGCCGAAGTGGGCCGCCTGAAGCTGGTGAACCCGGACAACGCCGACCTCGAGCGCGGGGACGACGGTCTGTTTCGCATGCGCGCGGGCCAGCAGCCGGCGCAGGCCGACGAGGCCGTCACGCTGGTCAGCGGCGCCATCGAAGGCAGCAACGTCAATCCGGTCGAGGCCATGGTGGCCATGATCGCCAACGCGCGCGGCTTCGAGATGCAGATGAAGTCGATGCAGACCGCCGACACCAACGCGCAGTCGGCCAACAAGCTGCTGTCGTACGGCTGATTCGCGGCCCACGCGCCCGCTTCAGTCGCCACCCGCCTCGCCACACACGCAGGACTCCCAAGAAATGATTCGCTCCCTCTACATCGCCAAGACCGGCCTCGACGCGCAGCAGACGCAGCTCGACGTGGTCTCCAACAACCTGGCCAACGTCGGCACCACCGGCTTCAAGCGCAGCCGCGCCGTGTTCGAAGACCTGGTCTATCAGAACCTGCGCCAGAGCGGCGGCCAGTCGTCCGACCAGACCCGCCTGCCTTCTGGCCTGCAGGTCGGCACCGGCGTGCACGTGGTCGCCACCGAGCGCATTCACTCGCAGGGCAACCTCACCAAGACCGACAAGCCCACCGACGTGGCCATCAACGGCGGCGGCTTCTTCCAGGTGCTGATGCCCGACGGCACCACCTCGTACACGCGCGATGGCTCGTTCCAAAAAGACCGCGACGGCCAGCTCGTGACCGCCAGCGGCTTCCCTGTGCAGCCCGCGATCACCATTCCGGCCAACGCCACCAGCATCACCGTGGGCCGCGACGGCATCGTCTCGGTCGTGCAGGCGGGCAGCACCAACACCGTGCAGGTCGGCCAGCTCCAGCTCGCGACCTTCATGAACCCCACCGGCCTGGAAAGCAAGGGCGAGAACCTGTACGCCGAAACCGACGCCTCGGGCGCCCCCAACCAGGTGAACCCCGGCGTCGACGGCGCGGGCACGCTGAGCCAGGGCTATGTGGAAGCGTCGAACGTCAACGTGGTGGAAGAGCTGGTCAACATGATCGCCACCCAGCGTTCGTACGAAATCAACAGCAAGGCCGTGCAGACCTCCGACCAGATGCTGCAGCGCCTGGCGCAGATGTGATGAGCGGCGTGCGTCTTCTTCATCGGGCCGTGCGGGGCGGCAGCGCGGTGTCTCGCGCGCTGGTGCTGGTGTGCGTCACCGCGCTGGGCGCGGGCTGCGCGCAACTGCCGCGCGAGCCGCTGGTGCACCAGCCGATGACGGCGCGCGCCGAAAGCTACGCGGCCCTGCAGCCGCGACGCGCTCCGGGCGCGATCTTCCAGGACGGCCCCGGCGCCAACGCGCTGTTCGAGGACCGCCGTCCGCGCAACGTCGGCGACATCCTGACCATTCTTATCAGCGAGAAGGTCAACGCCACCAAGAACTCCGGCGCGAATGCCAGCCGTGCGGGCAGCACCGCCAGCGTGTTCGCCGTCATTCCGAAGCTCATCGGCGGCCTGCTCGACGGACAGGACTCCAAGCTCAGCGGCACCAACACGCTCACCGCCAAGGGCGGCGCCAACGCCAACAACACCTTCAACGGCGTGATCACGGTCACGGTGACGGACGTGATGGGCAACGGCAACCTGCTCGTGAGCGGCGAGAAGCAGATGGGCATCAACCAGGGCACCGAGTACATCCGCTTCTCGGGCGTGGTGAACCCGCGCACCGTGTCGGGCAACAACACCGTGCCCTCCACGCTGGTGGCCGATGCACGCATCGAGTACTCGGCCAAGGGCTACATCGACGAGGCGCAGACGATGGGCTGGATGCAGCGCATCTTCCTCAACGTGATGCCATTCTGAACATGAAAAACATCCTGGCATCGCGCACCTCGGCGCTCCTGCGCACCGCGGCTTTCGCGGTCCTCGGCACCTTGTGCCTTGCACCCGTTCATGCCGAGCGGCTCAAGGAGCTCGCCAGCATCCAGGGCGTGCGCGACAACCCGTTGATCGGCTACGGCCTGATGGTGGGCCTGGACGGCACCGGCGACCAGACCATGCAGACGCCGTTCACCACGCAGAGCCTGAACAACATGCTGCAGCAGCTGGGCATCACGATCCCGCAGGGCGTGAACATGCAGCTGAAGAACGTGGCGGCGGTGATGGTCACGGCCACGCTGCCTTCGTTCGCGCGGCCGGGGCAGAACATCGACGTCACCGTGTCGTCCATGGGCAATGCCAAGAGCCTGCGCGGCGGCACGCTGCTGATGACGCCGCTGAAGGGCGTGGACGGCGCGACCTACGCGGTGGCGCAGGGCAACATGGTGATCGGCGGCGCCGGCGCCGCGGCCAACGGCAGCAAGGTGCAGATCAACCAGCTGAGCTCGGGCCGCATTCCGGCCGGCGCGCTGGTGGAGCGCACGGTGGAAGCGCCCGTGGGCGCGGAAGGCACCTTCGCCATCGAGCTCAACCGCTCCGACTTCGGCACCACGCAGCGCGCGGTGGACGCGATCAACCGGCAGTTCGGCCCCGGCACGGCCGAGGCCATCGACGCGCGGGCGATCCGCGTGCGGGCGCCCGAGCCGCAGCAGCGCGTGGGCTTCCTCGCGCGGCTGGAAGACCTCGAGGTCACGCCCACGCAGGCCGCGGCCCGCGTGGTGGTCAACGCGCGCACCGGCTCGGTGGTCATGAACCAGGCGGTTCGGGTGCGCGACTGCGCCATTGCGCACGGCAGCCTGTCGGTGGTGATCAACACCGAGCCGGTCATCAGCCAGCCGGGCGCGCTCTCGGGCGGCAGCACGGTGGTGGCGCAGACCTCGCAGATTTCAGTGAACCAGGGCGGCGGCGCGATCCAGATGGTGCGCGGCGGCGCCTCGCTGGCGGACGTGGTGAAGGGGCTGAACGCCCTGGGCGCGAATCCGCAGGACCTGGTGTCGATCCTGCAGGCCATGAAGTCGGCCGGCGCCCTGAGCGCCGAGCTCGAGATCATCTGAGGACGACGCAATGACGGTATCCACCTCCAGCGCCTGGAGCGGCGCCGACGCGGCCAGCCGCACCGGTGCGCTCGACCAGCGCTTCGCGCTCGACGTGCAGGGCGTCGACGCCCTGCGCCACACCGTGCGCTCCTCGCCCGAAGAAGGCCTCAAGCAGGTCTCGCGGCAGTTCGAGGCGCTGTTCATGAACATGGTGCTCAAGAGCATGCGCGAGGCCACGCCCTCCAGCGGCCTGCTCGACAGCCAGGACCAGAAGGTCTACATGTCGATGTTCGACCAGCAGCTCACGCAGAACCTCTCGGGGCGCGGCGTGGGGCTGGCCGAGTCGATGCTCGCGCAGCTGCGCCGCCAGCTGCCCTCGGGTCCGACCGATTTCGAGGCCGACGCGGCCATCGGCACCAAGCCCATGTCGCTGGAGCCGCGCGGCGGCTTCCCGTATGCGCCGAACGCGGGCATTCCGCTGGGCTCCGCGCCGACCAACCGCGTCGGCACGCAGGCCGACCTGAGCGTCTACCAGTTCAACAGCGACCGCCGAGGCAACGGCACGGGCGGTGGCGGCGACGCCTCGCTGCAGGGCAAGGTCGACGACTTCGTGGGCCGCATGGGCGCCTCCGCGCAGGCGGCCAGCACGGCCAGCGGCGTGCCCGCGCCGCTGATCCTGGCGCAGGCCGCGCTGGAGTCGGGCTGGGGCAAGCGCGAGATCCGCGCCGACGACGGCACGCAGAGCTTCAACCTGTTCGGCATCAAGGCCGACAAGAGCTGGAAGGGCGCGACGGTCGAGACCACCACCACCGAGTACGTCGACGGCGAACCGCAGAAGATGCGCGCCAGGTTCAGGGCCTACGGCTCGTACGAAGAGGCCTTCACCGACTACGCGCAGTTCATCACGCGCAACCCGCGCTACGCCAACGTGCTGGCCACCGACGACGCCGCCGCGGCCGCCCACGGCCTGCAGCGCGCGGGCTATGCCACCGATCCGAAGTACGGCGAGAAGCTGGTTCGCATCATGCAGAAGTTCGGTTGAACCGCACCCGGCCCGCCCGCCTGCCCGAGGCTTCGTGGCGGGCCACACCCTACCGAGAAACGCCATGACAGAGATCGCGGGCATCGCCCACACGCAGCAGCAGTCGCAACACATCGTCGCCGCCCGCCTGGAGGTCGTGACCTTCAAGCTGGGCGAAGAGGAATACGGCATCGACATCCAGAAGGTGCAGGAGCTGCGCGGGTACGACGCGGTGACGCGGATTGCGAACGCGCCGGACTACATCAAGGGCGTGGTGAACCTGCGCGGGATCATTGTTCCGATCATCGACATGCGCATCAAGTTCAAGCTGGGCGACCCGACGTACGACCAGTTCACGGTGGTGATCGTGCTGAACATCGGCGGGCGGGTGGTGGGGATGGTGGTGGACAGCGTGTCGGACGTGATCACGTTGACGGGCGAGCAGATCAAGCCTGCGCCGGAGATGGGTTCGGTGCTGGACGCGGACTACCTGATCGGGCTGGGCACGCTGGACGAGCGGATGCTGATCCTGGTGGACATCGACCGCCTGATGTCCAGCGACGAAATGGGCCTCGTCGAAAAGATGGCCGCCTGACGGCCGCCTGAAAGCCGCGATAAGCAAGACAACCACGACGACAACGACACAAGGGCCTGCGAGGAGCAACACATGAAAAACTGGAAGATCGGGCGGCGCATGGCCGCCGGCTTTGCACTGGTGCTGGCGCTGGCGCTCATCACCGCGGGCATTGCCGTGCTGCGCCTGCAGGGCGTGGGCGAGGCCACGGAGTCGATGGCCAAGCACTCGCTCGCGAAGGAGCGCCTGGCCGCGGCCTGGCAGCTGGGCACCAGCACCAACGGCGTGCGCACCCTGTCGCTGCTCAAGAGCAACGACCCTGCGGTGCAGGCCTATCTGCAGAAGAACATCGACGCCACCAGCGCCAGCATCAGCGAGACGCAGAAGAAGCTGGAGGCCCTGTTGCAGACGCCGGCCGAGCTGGCGCTGAGCGCCGACATCAAGAAAAAGCGCGGCGAGTATGTCGAACTGCGCAACCGGATCTTCAAGCTCAAGGCCGAGGGCCGCGGCGACGAGGCCGCCCGGCTCACCGACGCCCAGATGCTGCCCGCGCTGGAAGCCTACGACGCGAGCATTCGCGCCATGGTGGCGCAGCAACAGCAGGACATCGACACCACCGCCGCCGACATCGACACGCAGTACCGTTCGGGCCGCATCTACGTGCTGACGCTGACCATGTTCTCGCTCGTGGTGGGCACGGTGGTCGCATGGGCGCTGACCCGCAGCATCGTCGACCCGATCGGCGAGGCGCTGCTGATTGCCGAGACCGTCGCCTCGGGCGACCTGAGCAAGGACTTCGAGACCGAGCGCGGCGGCGACTTCGGCCGGCTGCTGCGCGGCATGGGCGAGATGGAAGACACGCTGACCGACCTGGTGACCCGCATCAAGGCCTCGACCGATTCGATCGCGGTCGCCTCGCGACAGATTGCAGCAGGCAACCAGGACCTGTCGTCGCGCACCGAGCAGCAGGCCAGCTCGCTGGAAGAAACAGCCGCCTCGATGGAAGAGCTGACCTCGACGGTGAAGCAGAACGCGGACAACGCACGCCAAGCCAACCAGCTCGCGGTGTCGGCATCGGAAGTCGCGGTGAAGGGCGGCCATGTCGTGTCGCAGGTGGTCGGCACCATGGGCTCGATCAATGCGTCGTCCAAGAAGATCGTGGACATCATCGGCGTGATCGACGGCATCGCGTTCCAGACCAACATCCTCGCGCTGAACGCGGCGGTGGAAGCCGCACGCGCCGGCGAGCAGGGCAAAGGCTTTGCCGTGGTGGCCTCGGAAGTGCGCAGCCTCGCGCAGCGCTCCGCGTCCGCCGCCAAGGAAATCAAGACGCTGATCGGCGACTCGGTCGACAAGGTCGCCGAGGGCAGCAAGCAGGTGGCCGAAGCCGGCCGCACCATGGACGAGATCGTCGGCAGCGTGCGCCGCGTGACGGACATCATGGGCGAGATCACCTCGGCCAGTCAGGAACAGACCTCGGGCATCGAGCAGATCAACCAGGCCATCAGCCAGATGGACCAGGTCACGCAGCAGAACGCCGCGCTGGTGGAGCAGGCTTCGGCCGCCGCCCAGTCGCTGCAGGAACAGGCCGACGACTTGATGCGGGCTGTGAGCACGTTCAAGCTCGACGCCGACGAACCCGTCTTGCTGGGGGCCTGAAGCAGCCGTGCGCATTCGTCTCAGTCCCAAGATCGCCCTTCGCCTGGGCACCGGTTTCGCCGTGTCGTTGTTCGTGCTGGCCGCGGCGTTGAGCCTTGGCTTCAAGGCCGGTGCCGGCTTCGAGTGGGCGCGCCACGCCGTGTTCGGCCTGGGCGTTGCCGCGCTGCTGGCCGGCGTGCTCGTTGCCTGGTGCGTCACCCGCTCCATTGCCCGCTCGTCGCGCGACGCCGAACTGGTGTCCCAGCGCCTCGACCGCGTTTTCAAGAATCTAAAAGCAAGCGACTCCTGACATCCTCCATGAACTCCATCCTCAATCTCAGAATCGGCACCCGCCTCGGCATCGGCTTTGCCGCGGTGCTCCTTTTGCTGGCCGGCCTGGTCGGCCTGGGCCTCGAATCGATGGCCGACATCCAGCAGCGGCTGAACGGCATCGTCACCGGCAACAACGCCAAGGTGGCCGCCGTCAACAAGATGGCGGACGCGATCCGCGACATCGCCATCCTCGACGGCAACCTCATCCTGTTGAGCGACGACGCCGCCATGCGCGAGGAAGCCAAGAAGATCTCCGGCGCGCGAGACCGCTTCTCCGAAGCCCGCGAGGTCCTGGTCAAGCTGCTCGCCACGCCCGCGGGCAAGGCGCTGCTGGCCGGCATCGACGAGAAGGTGGGCGTGCTCGTGCCGCTGAACGCCGCTCTGTCGGAGCTGGCGCTGCAGAACAAGAACGACGAAGCGACGATGCTCTTCATCACCAAGTTCCAGCCGGCCGTGAAGGCCGTGCTCGCGGAGCTCGACAAGCTGGACGCGCACGAAAGCCGGCTGTCCCGCGCGGCGAACGACGAAGCCGGCGCCGGCTACGCGTGGGCACGCAACCTGATGCTGGCGTTGGGCGCGCTGGCCGTCCTGGCGGGCGCCGCCATCGCGTGGTTCATCACGCGCACCATCACGCGCCCGATCAGCGAGGCCGTGCAGGTGGCCGAGAAGGTGGCCGCAGGCGACATCAGCTCGCGCATCGACGTGCATTCGAAGGACGAAACCGGCCGGCTGATGGCCGCGCTCAAGGCGATGAACGAGAGCCTGGTGCGCATCGTGGGCGAAGTGCGCACGGGCACGGACACCATCGCGACGGCGTCGAGCCAGATCGCTTCGGGCAACCAGGACCTGTCGTCGCGCACCGAAGAGCAGGCCAGCTCGCTGGAACAGACTGCTGCCTCGATGGAACAACTCACGAGCACCGTCAAGCAGAACGCGGACAACGCGCGCCAGGCGAACCAGCTGGCCGTGTCGGCGTCCGAGGTCGCAGTGCGCGGCGGCAACGTGGTCGGGCAGGTGGTCGGCACGATGGGCTCGATCAACGCATCGTCCAAGAAGATCGTGGACATCATCGGTGTCATCGATGGCATCGCGTTCCAGACCAACATCCTGGCGCTGAACGCGGCGGTGGAAGCTGCTCGCGCAGGCGAACAGGGCCGTGGCTTCGCCGTCGTGGCATCTGAAGTTCGAAGCCTGGCGCAACGCTCGGCCGCAGCAGCCAAGGAAATCAAGACCTTGATCGGCGACTCGGTGGAGAAGGTCGAAGAGGGCAGCAAGCAGGTGGAAGAAGCCGGCCGCACGATGGAAGAGATCGTGGGCAGCGTGAAGCGCGTGACCGACATCATGGGCGAGATCACGGCAGCCAGCCAGGAGCAGACCTCGGGCATCGAACAGATCAACCAGGCCATCTCGCAGATGGACCAGGTGACCCAACAGAACGCCGCGCTGGTGGAAGAGGCCTCGGCCGCAGCCCAGTCGCTGCAGGAGCAGGCCGGCAGCCTGGTGAAGACCGTGAGTGTCTTCAAGCTGGGCGGTGAAGAGCGGGCGCCCGCGCGCCCGAGCTTCACCCGAATCACCCCCATCAGGCCCGCCGCCCCCGTCTCGAAGACGGTCCGGCCGGCGGCCAAGGCGCTGCCTGCCCATCGCAAGCCCGCGTCCGCCCCGCAACTCGCCATGGCCGGCGACACCCCAGGCGACTGGACCGAGTTTTGAGAACAAGGCCCTCAACTCCGGCGCTGCGATGCCGATACAGGAACACGGCGATGCCGCGGCGTCCGGCCGCGAAGCAGGGGCCGTTCCCTTGACCTGAAAGAGAACCGATGAGCCTCGAACGACCTGGTGCGCCGCCACACGACGCACCGCCGCCCGCCTTTGTATCGCTCGCGCGCACGCTGAGCATGCGCGCCGGTGTGGCAATCCTCGGGGTCACGGGGCTGATGCTGTGCGTCTTCTATGCACTGGCGTCGCAGCAGCAGCAGCGCGGCGCCGCCCAATATGCCAACGCGAAGGCGGAGGCCATCGCGCGGTCCCTGGACATCTTCGACCAGACCATGCAGTCGACCGCCGGCAACGCCTTCGGCGTGTTCCGGCGGCAGTTCGCGCAGACGCTGGCGCTCGATGCCTCGGGCCTCCTTTCCAGCGACGGCACGCCCATCGACGCCGCCAGCACCAGCGAGGTCGACCGCTTCGCGAGCGACTTCCCCGGTGCCAACGCCACCGTGTTCGTCGCGCAGGGCGAAGATTTCCGGCGCGTGACCACCTCGGTGAAGAAGGAAAACGGCGAGCGTGCCGTGGGCACGCTGCTCGACCGCAAGAGCGCGGCCTATGCGCTGCTGCGCGAAGGCAAGCGCTTCGTGGGGCGCGTGACCCTGTTCGGGCGCCCCTACATCACGGTGTACGAGCCGGTGCGCGACGCGGCCGGCCGCGTGGTGGCCGTGCTCTACATCGGGCTGGACATCTCGCAGCAGCAGGCCGCCTTCGCCGAGGCGGTGCAGGGCACGCGCATCTACACGCAGGGCGGCCTGTACATCGTCAACCCGGCTGGAGCGGGCGCCGGCGGCCCCGGCGCGGCGCCCGAGCCCACGCTCGTGTTCCATCCCAGCGCGGCCGGCAAGCCGTTGTCGGATGTGTTGAAGGGCGATGCCAATGCATGGCTGGAGCGCCTGAAGGGCGGGGACGCCTTCTGGATCGACGACGCACCGGCGGTGCTGGCGCCGGGCGCTGCGGGCGCGCACCATGCGTCGGTCGCCCGCAGCGAAGCCACCGGCTGGCTGGTGGTGGCCGAGGTGCCGGCCGACGAGGTGATGGCCGGCCTGCGCCGCCAGCTGGCATGGCTGGGCGGCTGCATCGCGATCGCCGCGCTGGTGCTGGGTTTCGGGCTGGTGGCGTTCATCCGGCGCACGGTGCGCCCCATCAGCGCGCTGAGCGCGCATGTCGCGGCCATCGGCGGCGGCGACCTGTCGGGCCGGCTATCCTCGCAGCGCCGCGACGAGATCGGCGTGATCACCCGCGCCGTGGAAACCATGCGCGCCAGCCTGGTGCGCATCGTGGGCGAAGTGCGCACGGGCACGGACACCATCGCGACGGCGTCGAGCCAGATCGCTTCGGGCAACCAGGACCTGTCGTCGCGCACCGAAGAGCAGGCCAGCTCGCTGGAACAGACTGCTGCCTCGATGGAACAACTCACGAGCACCGTCAAGCAGAACGCGGACAACGCGCGCCAGGCGAACCAGCTGGCCGTGTCGGCGTCCGAGGTCGCAGTGCGCGGCGGCAACGTGGTCGGGCAGGTGGTCGGCACGATGGGCTCGATCAATGCGTCGTCCAAGAAGATCGTGGACATCATCGGCGTGATCGACGGCATCGCGTTCCAGACCAACATCCTGGCGCTGAACGCCGCAGTGGAGGCGGCGCGCGCTGGCGAGCAAGGCCGCGGCTTCGCCGTCGTGGCATCCGAGGTTCGCAGCCTCGCGCAGCGCTCGGCCGCAGCAGCCAAGGAAATCAAGACCTTGATCGGCGACTCGGTGGAGAAAGTCGAGGAGGGCAGCAAGCAGGTGGAGGAAGCCGGCCGCACGATGGAGGAGATCGTGGGCAGCGTGAAGCGCGTGACCGACATCATGGGCGAGATCACGGCGGCGAGCCAGGAGCAGACCTCGGGCATCGAGCAGATCAACCAGGCCATCAGCCAGATGGACCAGGCGACGCAACAGAACGCCGCATTGGTCGAGCAAGCCTCGGCGGCAGCCCAGTCGCTGCAGGAGCAGGCCGGGAGCCTGGTGCAGGCCGTCAGCGTCTTCACGCTGGAAAACGCCGCAGCGCACGCGCAGCCGGGCGGTTTTGTGCGTGCGTCGCCGATCTTTCCTCCTTTTGAGAACAAAGGTCTCAAGTCTGGCGGCCCGTTGCCGATAACAGGATGACGGCATTGCCGCGGTGGCCCTGTCGCCCTGTGACGGAAGGAATAGAGCTGTGAGTTTGAAAGATCTGAAAATCGGTACCCGCCTGGGCTTCGGCTTCACGGTGATGCTGCTGCTGATGGCACTCATCGCCGGCATCGGCGTGCTGCGGCTGACCCACGTGGGCAACGCCACCGACGAGATGGTGGGGCAGGCGCTGGTCAAGGAGCGGCTCGCGACCGAATGGCTCGCGAATCTCCGCTCGAACACCGTGGCCAATTTCGCCATGGTCAAGACCACCGACCCAGAGATCGCCGCCTACTTTGCCAAGACGCAGGCCGCCGGCTCTGCGCGCATCAGCCCGGCGCAGAAGAAGCTCGAATCGATGCTCAGCACGCCCGAGGAAAAGGCGCTCTATGCCAAGGTGGCGGCTTCGCGCGCCGTGGTGCTCGAGACGGTGGGCGTCCTCAACAAGCTCAAGGAAAGCGGCCAGCAGGCCGAAGCCAACACGCTGGTCGACACCAGGTTCACCGAGGCGCTGGCTGTCTACAGCGGCGCCGTGGAGGCGCTGGCCAACCACCAGCGCGAGAAGATCGACGCAACGGCCCAGGGCATCGACACCGAATTCAAGAGCGGACGCACCATGCTGCTGGTGCTGGCCGCCATTGCGCTGGTGCTGGGCGCGCTGTTCGCATGGCGCCTGACGCTGGGCATCGTGCGTCCGCTGGGCCGTGCGGTGACGGTGGCCGAGACGGTGGCCGCCGGCGACCTGAGCGCGGACATCGTGGTCGAGAGCCGCGACGAGGCGGGCCAGCTGATGCATGCGCTGCGCGAGATGAACGCCAGCCTGGCCAAGGTGGTGGGCGAAGTGCGCATGGGCACGGACACGATCGCGACCGCGTCGAACCAGATCGCCTCCGGCAACCAGGATCTCTCGTCGCGCACGGAGCAGCAGGCGAGTTCGCTGGAAGAAACAGCTGCCTCGATGGAAGAACTCACGAGCACCGTGAAGCAGAACGCGGACAACGCACGCCAGGCCAACCAGCTGGCCGTGTCGGCCTCCGAGGTGGCGGTGCGCGGCGGCAACGTGGTCGGGCAGGTGGTCGGCACCATGGGCTCGATCAATGCGTCGTCCAAGAAGATCGTGGACATCATCGGCGTGATCGACGGCATCGCGTTCCAGACCAACATCCTGGCATTGAACGCAGCGGTGGAAGCTGCTCGCGCCGGCGAACAGGGCCGTGGTTTTGCCGTCGTGGCCTCCGAAGTTCGCAGCCTGGCGCAGCGCTCGGCCGCAGCGGCCAAGGAAATCAAGACGCTGATCGGCGATTCCGTGGAGAAGGTCGAAGAGGGCAGCAAGCAGGTGGAGGAAGCCGGCCGCACGATGGAAGAGATCGTGGGCAGCGTGAAGCGTGTGACGGACATCATGGGCGAGATCACGGCGGCCAGCCAGGAACAGACCTCGGGCATCGAGCAGATCAACCAGGCCATCAGCCAGATGGACCAGGCGACGCAACAGAACGCCGCATTGGTCGAGCAAGCCTCGGCTGCCGCGCAATCGATGCAGGAACAGGCTGGGAACCTGTCGCAAGTGGTGGGCGTGTTCCGCCTGGACAGCAGCCGCGCCAACGGCTCGGCGCAGCACCCGCAGTTCACCGCACTCGCTCCATAAACAAGGAAAAAAAGAAATGCAATGGTTCCAGAATCTCCGCGTCACTGTCCGGCTGATCCTCAGCTTTCTCGTGGTCGCGGCCATCGGCGCGGCCGTCAGCGCGCTCGGCATCTATCACATGGGGCGCATCAGCGACGCCACGCAGCGGCTGTACGCCAATGAGCTGCAGGCGCTCCAGGCGGTCCAGGAAGCCAACATCCACCTGCTGTACGCCAGCCGTGCACAGGTCACGCTGCTGTCGGCCGGCACGCGCGGCGAACGCAACGCGGGGGCGACCGAACTCAAGGCGTCCATGGAAAGCCTGGCGGCGCGCGCCGGCGAGGTGAAGCCCTTCTTCGAGGAGACCGAGGAAGGCAAGAAGCTCTACGGCCAGTACGAGGCCCTGATCGGCCCTCTGACCAAGCGCATGAGCGATTTCGTGGCGCTGGTGTTCAAGCAGCCGCTGGACAGCTCGCAGTTCGACAACCAGGTGACCGAAGACAGCACCCGCCTGCTGAAGGAATCGCGCGGCGTCGAGGAAGTGCTCAAGGGCATGGTCGCGCACAGCAAGGAGCTGGCCAGGCTCAGCGCCGAGCACGCCGGCGACACCTACAGGACATCGCGCCTGATGATGGTGGTGCTGGCGCTGGCCGGCATTGCGGCGAGCGTGGGCCTGGGCGTGCTGGTCGCGCGCCTGCTGAGCCGCCAGCTGGGCGGCGAGCCGGTCTATGCGGCCGACGTGGTCAGCCGCATCGCGAACGGCGACCTGTCGATGGCCGTCGACGCCGATACGGCGCGCGACGGCAGCCTGCTGCACTCCATCAAGCAGATGCAGGCGCAGCTGACCTCGATCGTCGGAAGGATCAAGGAGTCCAGCGACACCATTGCCACGGCCTCGGGCCAGATCGCGGCAGGCAACCAGGACCTGTCGTCGCGCACCGAAGAACAGGCCAGTTCGCTCGAAGAGACGGCGGCCTCGATGGAAGAACTCACGAGCACCGTGAAGCAGAACGCGGACAACGCGCGCCAGGCGAACCAACTGGCCGTGTCGGCGTCCGAAGTGGCGGTGAAGGGCGGCACCGTGGTCTCGCAGGTGGTCGACACCATGGGCTCGATCAATGCGTCGTCCAAGAAGATCGTGGACATCATCGGCGTGATCGACGGCATCGCGTTCCAGACCAACATCCTGGCCTTGAATGCAGCGGTGGAAGCCGCGCGTGCCGGTGAACAAGGCCGTGGCTTTGCCGTGGTGGCGTCCGAAGTTCGCAGCCTGGCCCAGCGCTCCGCAGCCGCAGCCAAGGAGATCAAGACGCTGATCGGCGACTCGGTCGACAAGGTCGCCGAAGGCAGCAAGCAGGTGGCCGAAGCGGGCCGCACCATGGACGAGATCGTGGGCAGCGTGCGCCGCGTGACCGACATCATGGGGGAGATCACCGCGGCCAGCCAGGAGCAGACCTCGGGCATCGAGCAGATCAACCAGGCCATCACCCAGATGGACCAGGTCACCCAACAAAACGCCGCGCTGGTCGAGGAGGCTTCGGCCGCCGCCCAGTCGCTGCAGGAACAGGCGGGCAGTCTTTCGGAAGTCGTCGGCGTGTTCCGCCTCGGCAACCCACAGCTGGCTTTGGCCTGACACAGAAAACACCGACATGCGCGTCAACCTGCCGATCACCGGCATCGAATACGAACTCCCACCGGGCGCCGCCCTGGTGTCACGCACCGACCTGAAGGGCCGGATCACCTACGTCAACCCGGCTTTCGTGGAGGCCAGCGGCTTCGCGGTGGGCGACCTCATGGGCAAGGCGCACAACATCGTGCGCCACCCCGACGTGCCGGCCGAGGCTTTCGCCGACATGTGGGCCTCGCTGGGCCAGGGCCTGCCCTGGACCGGCCTCATCAAGAACCGGCGCCAGAACGGCGACTTCTACTGGGTGCTGGCCAACGTCACGCCCGTCCGGCGCAACGGCCGCGTGCAGGGCTACATGTCGGTGCGCAGCAAGCCCGGGCGTGCCGAAGTGGCCGAAGCCGACGCGCTGTACGCCCGCATCCGCGAAGGCCGCGCCAATGACATCGAGCTCCTGCAGGGCGAGGTGGTGCAGCGCGGCTGGCGCAACCCGCTGGCGCGGCTGCGCCGCATTCCGGTGCGCAGCCGCGTGGCCGGCGCCACGGCAGTGGCCGCCGTGCTCTCGCTGGGCCTGGGTCTGGCGGGCTGGATGGAAGCGTCGCGGCTGGTGGCTTCCGCCGGCGCGCACGGCAGCCTGCCTGGGCTGATCGCGGCCTGCGGCGCGGCCTCCGCGCTTGCCTGGCTGGGCCTGGGCCGGTTCCTCGGCCGCACGGTGTTCCGTCCGCTGGACGAGGCGGTGCACGTGGCCCGTGCCATCGCAGGCGGCGACCTCGCGCGCTTCGAGGTGCGGCGCGGCGACGAAATCACCGGGCTGCTGCGTGCTCTGAACCAGATGAGCGCCAATCTTTTCGCCATCGTCTCGGACGTGGGCGAGAACGTGGCCGGCGTGATGTCGGCGTCCAGCCAGATCGCCTCGGGCAACCAGGACCTGTCCTCGCGCACCGAGCAGCAGGCCAGTTCGCTGGAAGAGACGGCGGCGTCGATGGAAGAGCTGACCTCGACGGTGAAGCAGAACGCGGACAACGCGCGCCAGGCCAACCAGCTCGCGGTGTCGGCATCGGAAGTCGCGGTGAAGGGCGGCCATGTCGTGTCGCAGGTGGTCGACACCATGGGCTCGATCAATGCGTCGTCGAAAAAGATCGTGGACATCATCGGCGTGATCGACGGCATCGCGTTCCAGACCAACATCCTGGCGCTGAATGCGGCCGTGGAAGCGGCGCGCGCAGGTGAACAAGGCAAGGGCTTCGCCGTGGTGGCCTCGGAAGTGCGCAGCCTCGCGCAGCGCTCCGCGTCCGCCGCCAAGGAAATCAAGACGCTGATCGGCGATTCGGTCGACAAGGTCGAGGCCGGCAGCAAACAGGTGGCGGAGGCCGGCCGCACGATGCAGGAGATCGTGGGCAGCGTGAAGCGGGTGACCGACATCATGGGCGAGATCACCACCGCCAGCCAGGAGCAGACCTCCGGCATCGAACAGATCAACCAGGCCATCAGCCAGATGGACCAGGTCACGCAACAGAACGCCGCGCTGGTCGAAGAAGCCACGGCCACGGCCGAACTGCTGCAGGAGCAGGCCGACGGCCTCGTGAAGGCCGTGCGCGTGTTCCGCGGCGACGCGAGCCAGGTGGCCGAAGTCGCAGAGGCCTCGCAAGCCGCGCTGGCCGCCTGAAGCGCGCGCACCGCGAATCCAACTCACATTCAACAGACTCAACCCGGAGAAGACCCCATGCTCAACAAGGCAAAAGACCCATTGAAACAAGCCGCCTCGGCATCGTCCGCCGCCGCCGTCGCCGCCCGCCTGGAGGTCGTGACCTTCAAGCTGGGCGAAGAGGAATACGGCATCGACATCCAGAAGGTGCAGGAGCTGCGCGGGTACGACGCGGTGACGCGGATTGCGAACGCGCCGGACTACATCAAGGGCGTGGTGAACCTGCGCGGGATCATCGTTCCGATCATCGACATGCGCATCAAGTTCAAGCTGGGCGACCCGACGTACGACCAGTTCACGGTGGTGATCGTTCTGAACATCGGCGGGCGGGTGGTGGGGATGGTGGTGGACAGCGTGTCGGACGTGATCACGTTGACGGGCGAGCAGATCAAGCCTGCGCCGGAGATGGGTTCGGTGCTGGACGCGGACTACCTGATCGGGCTGGGCACGCTGGACGAGCGGATGCTGATCCTGGTGGACATCGACCGGCTGATGTCCAGCGACGAAATGGGCCTCGTCGAGGCCGCCGCCACCGCCTGACCCCCGCCTGCACATTCGCCTGAAGGCACCCCATGAACTTCCTCGCCAATCTTCGCATCGCCCGACGCCTCACGCTGGCCTTTGCCATCGTGCTCGGCCTGACCGTGATCTCGACCGCCATCGCGCTGGTGTCCGCGCGCAACAACGCGGAAGCCACGCGGTTGATGATGCAGAGCCCGCTCGCCAAGGAACGGCTCATCTCCGACTGGTACGTGCTGACCTACGCGGCCATTGCACGCACCTCGATGATCGCGCGCACCACCGACGAGACCTTGCCCGCGACCTTTTCCGACGTCATCTCCGACAGCGTGAAGAAGGGCAGCGAGACCATGGCGAAGGTGGAGCCGCTGTTGTTCACCGACGAGGAAAAGGCGACCTACAAGTCGATCGTCGAGCTGCGTGCGAAGTACCAGGCCGCCAAGGACGAGGTGGGCAAGGCCAAGTCGAGCGGCAATGCGGTGGACACGGCGCGAGCGTTCAAGGACGTGTTTCAGCCGGCCGCCAAGGCCTACGAGAGCCGCGTGCTGGAGCTGCTGTCGATCGAGCGGCGCGACATCGACCGCATGAGCCACGACATCGACGCCGCCAACCTGAAGAGCTTCAACCTGCAGTTGCTGCTGACCGTGCTGACGGTGGTGTGCGGCGGCATCTTTGCCTTCTTCATCTCGCGCAGCATCGTGCGTCCGCTGGCAAGGGCGGTGGTGGTGGCCGAGACGGTGGCGCAGGGCGACCTGAGCGCGGACATTCGCGTGGACAGCCACGACGAGGTGGGCCAGCTGATGCAGGCCCTGAAGAACATGAACACCAACCTGGCCAAGGTGGTGGGCGAGGTGCGCTCGGGCACCGAGACCATTGCCACGGCGTCGGGCCAGATTGCGGCGGGCAACCAGGACCTGTCCTCGCGCACCGAGCAGCAGGCCAGCTCGCTGGAAGAAACAGCCGCTTCGATGGAAGAGCTGACCTCGACGGTGAAGCAGAACGCGGACAACGCGCGCCAGGCCAACCAGCTGGCCGTGTCGGCTTCGGAAGTGGCTGTGAAGGGCGGCAGCGTCGTGTCGCAGGTGGTCGGCACGATGGGCTCGATCAACGCCTCGTCCAAGAAGATCGTGGACATCATCGGCGTGATCGACGGCATTGCGTTCCAGACCAACATCCTGGCGCTGAATGCGGCCGTGGAAGCGGCGCGCGCCGGCGAGCAAGGCCGTGGCTTTGCCGTGGTGGCCTCCGAAGTTCGCAGCCTGGCGCAGCGCTCGGCCGCAGCAGCCAAGGAAATCAAGACCTTGATCGGCGACTCGGTGGAGAAGGTCGAAGAGGGCAGCAAACAAGTCGCTGAAGCGGGCCGCACCATGGACGAGATCGTCGGCAGCGTGAAGCGCGTGACCGACATCATGGGCGAGATCACCTCGGCGAGCCAGGAGCAGACCTCGGGCATCGAGCAGATCAACCAGGCCATCAGCCAGATGGACCAGGTCACGCAGCAGAACGCCGCGCTGGTGGAAGAAGCCTCGGCCGCCGCCCAGTCGCTGCAGGAACAGGCTGGCAGCCTCGTGCAGGCCGTCAGCATCTTCAAGCTCGACCACAACGCCGTGGTCGCGCGCACCGGCTTCACACGCATCACGCCCATCGCCCGGCCCGCCAAGGCGGTTGCCGCTTCCCAGTCGGCGCTCAAGCGCCCGGCCAAGGCGCTGCCTGCGCGCCACGAACCGGCCAAGGGCGCCGCGCCGCGACTGGCCGTGGCTGCCGACGCCAAGGGCGACTGGACAGAGTTTTAAGAGACAAGCGAGCCAAGAGACACGAGGGCTCAAGACCGGCGGGCCTGTGCCGATAACGAATCGACAACGCCGCATCCCGCGGTGGGATTCGCTGCAGTTCTGAAAGAGAAGAAATCAAATGAGTTTGAAGAACCTGAAAATCGGCACCCGCCTGGGCCTTGGCTTCGCGGCCATGCTGCTGTTGATGGCGGTGATTGCCGGCACCGGCTTTCTGCGCCTTGCCAGCGTGGGCCAGTCCACGGACGAGATGATTGCGCACGCGCTCGTGAAGGAGCGCCTGGCCAACCAGTGGGCCAACCTGCTGGGGCCGACCGTGGTGCGCTCGTACGCGATGGTGAAGTCCACGGACCCGACCGTGGTGGCCTATTTCGCCAAGGCGCGCACCGAAAGCTCGAACCGCATCAACCCCGTGCAGAAGGAGCTCGAAGGGCTGCTGACCTCGCCGGAAGAAAAGAAGCTCTACGTCGGCGTGGCCGATGCGCGCGCGGTCGTCCTGGAAATCAGCGACAGGCTCAACAAGCTCAAGCTCGCGGGCCAGAGCGACGAAGCCACTGCCCTGGCGGACAACCAGTTCGCGTCGGGCCTCGCCGTCTATGAAGATTCCGTGGCCAAACTCGCCGCGTACCAGCGTGACAGGATCGACGTGCTGTCCAAGAGCATCCTTGCCGACCACGCGAGCGGCCAGACCCTGCTGCTGGTGCTGTCGGCCATTGCGCTGGTGCTGGGCGCGCTGTTCGCGTGGCGCCTGACGCTGGGCATCGTGCGTCCGCTGGGCCGTGCGGTGACGGTGGCCGAGACGGTGGCCGCCGGCGACCTGAGCGCGGACATCGTGGTCGAGAGCCGCGACGAGGCGGGCCAGCTGATGCATGCGCTGCGCGAGATGAACGCCAGCCTGGCCAAGGTGGTGGGCGAAGTGCGCGCTGGGACCGAGACCATCGCCACGGCGTCGGGGCAGATCGCCTCGGGCAACCAGGACCTGTCGTCGCGCACCGAAGAGCAGGCCAGTTCGCTCGAAGAGACGGCCGCCTCGATGGAAGAGCTGACCTCGACGGTGAAGCAGAACGCGGACAACGCACGCCAGGCCAACCAGCTGGCCGTGTCGGCGTCCGAGGTCGCGGTGCGCGGCGGCAACGTGGTCGGGCAGGTGGTCGGCACCATGGGCTCGATCAATGCGTCGTCCAAGAAGATCGTGGACATCATCGGCGTGATCGACGGCATCGCGTTCCAGACCAACATCCTGGCGCTGAACGCCGCAGTGGAGGCGGCGCGCGCTGGCGAGCAAGGCCGCGGCTTCGCCGTCGTGGCATCCGAGGTTCGCAGCCTCGCGCAGCGCTCCGCAGCCGCCGCCAAGGAAATCAAAACCCTCATCGGCGACTCGGTCGAGAAGGTGGAAGAGGGCAGCAAGCAGGTGGAAGAAGCCGGCCGCACGATGGAAGAGATCGTGGGCAGCGTGAAGCGCGTGACGGACATCATGGGCGAGATCACGGCGGCCAGCCAGGAGCAGACCTCGGGCATCGAGCAGATCAACCAGGCCATCTCGCAGATGGACCAGGTCACGCAGCAGAACGCCGCGCTGGTCGAAGAAGCCTCGGCCGCAGCCCAGTCGCTGCAGGAACAGGCCGGCAGCCTCGTGCAGGCCGTCAGCGTCTTCAAGCTCGACCGCAACGCCGTGGCTTCTCCCCGCGCGGCGTTCACGCCCATCACCCCGATCCCGAAGGTGGCGAGGCCCGCGCCGCGGCGTGCGGCCCCGCCCTTGCCCGCACGGCGTGCCCCCGGCGCCGCCGCGGCCCCGCAGTTGTCCATGACCGGCGACGCCAAGGGCGACTGGAGCGAGTTCTGACCCTCAACTTTCGGCCGATGCTGCCGATAGAGAGAACAAGGCATCGAAAAGACAGTGACTCGGTGCCACCCCTACACACCATCGACAGGTAAAGCCTTATGTCCGGAAGTTTGTTCTACACAGGTCTGAGCGGTCTGAGCGTCGCTCGCACCGCGCTGATGACCACGGCCCACAACACCGCCAACGTGTACACCGCCGGCTACAGCCGGCAAGTGGCGGAAATCGCCACCGGCAGTGCCATTTCCAGCGGCTCGGGCTTCATCGGCTCGGGCGCCAACGTGACGACCGTCTCGCGCAGCTACGACCGCTACCTGACGGCGCAGCTGGGAACGGCGCAGTCGGCTTCGGCCGCGCTGGCCACCAACAGCGTGCAGATCAACCGCATCGACACCCTGCTGGCCGACAAGACCTCGGGCATCGCGCCGCTGATGCAGAGCTTCTTCACCAGCATCCAGGGTGTGGCCAACACGCCGGCCGACCCGGCCGCGCGCCAGCAGATGATCAGCTCGGCCCAGGCGCTGGCCAGCAAGTTCCGCGCGACCGACCAGTACCTGTCGGACCTGAACTCTTCGGTGAACGAGCAGATCGTGGGCAGCGTGGACCAGATCAACACCTACGCGACCAAGATCGCCAGCCTCAACCAGCAGATCAGCCAGATCAGCGCCATGGCCGGCGGCCAGCCGCCCAACGACCTGCTCGACCAGCGCGACCAGCTCGTGAGCGACCTGAGCCAGGTGGTCGACGTGAAGGTGCTGCAGCAGGACAACGGCAAGTACAACGTGTTCATCGCCACCGGCCAGTCGCTGGTGGTGGGCGACTACGCCTCGCAGATGGTGGCGGTGAATTCCGCCGCCGATCCGTCGCGCAAGGCGGTGGCGCTGCAGGGCTTTGCCGGCAACACCTCCGAGCTGTCGGACAGCGCCATCACCGGCGGCGTGCTGGGCGGGCTCATGAGCTTTCGCCGCGACACGCTCATTCCGTCGCAGAACGCCATCGGCCGCCTTGCGATGTCGGTGGCCGACGCGGTGAATGCGCAGCACAAGCTGGGCGTGGACCTGAACGGCGCGCTGGGCAAGGACTTCTTCACGCAGGCCGTGCCAGGTGCGCTGCCCAACGCAAAGAACACGGGCAACCTCGAATTCGGCGCCACGGTCTCGAACGCTTCGCAGCTCACGACCAGCGACTACAACGTGAGCGTCACCGATGTGGCCGGCACGCTCACCTACTCGGTCACCCGGCTTTCGGACAAAACGTCGATGGGCACTTTCACCACATTCCCGATCACCTTCGACGGCGTCAGCCTCACGGCCGCCAGCGGCACCGCGCAGGCCGGCGACTCGTTCCTGGTGCAGCCCACGCGCACCGGCGCGCGCGACCTCGACGTGCTCACGCTCGACCCGGCCAAGGTGGCCGCCGCGTCGCCGATCGTCACCGGCAACACCGCCGGCAACAAGGGCAGCGGCGCGCTGGGCGCCGCCACCGTGGACGCCAGCTACCCGGGCACGCCGCTGGCCGGCCCGGTGACGCTGAGCTACGACGCCGCCACCGGCAGCTTCTCGGGCTTCCCCGCCACCTCGGCCGTCACCGTGACCCTGGCCAACGGCACCAGCACCAGCTATGCGGCCGGTACGCCCGTGCCTTACACGGCTGGCGCCAAGATGAGCTTCGACGGCATCACCGTCGGCATGACCGGCGCACCTGCGCAGGGCGACACCTTCACCATCGGCAAGAACACCTCGGGCGTGTCCGACAACAGCAACGCCCTGGCGCTGGGCGCGCTGCAGCGCAAGACCCTCATGGCCGGCGGCACGGCAACCTTCAACGGCGCCTACTCGCAGCTGGTGAGCGAGGTGGGCAACCGTGCCATGGCCGTGAAGGTGGCGGCCACCACGCAAGACAGCGTGACGGGCCAGATCAAGGCCAGCCAGCAGTCGATCTCGGGCGTGAACCAGGACGAGGAAACCGCCAACCTGCTGATGTTCCAGCAGATGTACCAGGCCAACGCGAAGGTGATCCAGACCGCTTCGACCATCTTCGACGCGATCCTCGGCATCAGCAACTGAGCCTTCATTTCGTACCGATCCAGGAAACCGCGATGCGCATCAGCACCCAATCCTTCTACGACCAGAACGTCAGCGCCATGGGGCAGCAGCAGCAGAAGCTGTTCCGTGTGCAGCAGCAACTGGCCACGAACTCCAAGTTCCTCACGGCCGGCGACGATCCGGTCGGCGCGGCCCGCGCCCTCGGCGTCACGCAGACGCTGTCGGAGAACGCTCAGTACGCCACCAGCCGCCAGCGCGCGTCGCTGTCGCTGTCGACCGAGGAGAACGCACTCAACTCGGTGACCTCGATCCTGCAGAACATCAAGACCCTGACGGTGGCGGCCGGCAACGGCACGCTGGCGGACGCTGACCGCGCCTCGCTCGCCACCACCATCCAGAGCGCGCTCGACCAGCTGGTGGGCGTGGCCAATTCGGACGACGGCAACGGCCAGTTCCTGTTCGCCGGCTTCAAGAGCGGCTCGCCGCCCTTCGTGGCGGCGTCCGGCGGCGGCGTGCAGTACGTGGGCGACCAGGGCCAGCGGCTGATGCAGGTCGACGTGGCGCGCCAGCTGTCCACCTCGGACGACGGCCGCAGCATCTTCCAGACGGTGCAGGGCGGTGCAGGCTACGTGACCGTGGGCGCGGCCGGCAATACCGGTACCGGCGTGTTCGGCGCGGTGGGCGTGAAGGACGCCACCGATGCGAACTACGGCAAGGACTTCAGCATCAGCTTCACGGGTGGCAACTACTCCGTGTCGACCAAGGACACGCCGCCCGTTGTGGTGGCCGGCGGCGCGTATGCCGAAGGCCAGCCGATCTCGTTCGGCGGCGTGCAGATGAGCTTCAAGGGCACGCCGGCCAACGGCGACAGCTTCGACGTGTCGACCGCGAAGAACGCCGGCACCGACATCTTCGCAAGCATCGGCGAGCTGGTGTCGGCGCTGCGCACCCCGCTGACCGGCGGTGGCGCGGCGGCCCAGGCCAAGCTGCAGAACGCCTTGAGCACGGCCAACGTGAAGGTCACGAACGCGCACGACAACGTGCTGACGGTGCTGTCGTCGGTGGGCTCGCGCCAGACCGAGATCGACGCGCTCGACACCGCCGGCGCGGCCAGCAAGCTGCAGGAAGAAAGCTACCGCTCCAGCATCGAGGACCTGGACCCGTACAGCGCCATCGCGGAGTTCTACCAGCGCCAGTCGTCGCTGCAGGCCACGCAGATGACCTTCGCCAAGCTCAACAGCATCGCCCTGTTCAATTACCTCTAAGTGAAGAAGGCAGGGCCTTGCAGTTCTACGGACGCAAGCCCTGCGTGAACCGCAGCATGTTCGAGATGGCTTCCGCGAAGCGTGGCTCCAGGAACGCCGCCAGGTTCGGCATCAGCAGCTGCAGCATGAAGATGCCCGCCAGCAGCGTGAGCGGAAAGCCCACGGCGAAGATGCTGAACTGCGGCGACGCGCGGTTCAGGATGCCCATGGCCAGGTTCAGCGTGAGCAGCGCGGTGATGAGCGGCAGCGCCAGCATCAGCCCGCTGGCGAAGATGTCGCCGCCGGCCAGCACCAGGAACAGCCAGCCGCCCGAAGCCAAGGGCCCATCGGCGATCGGAAGCGTGCCGAAGCTGTCGGCCAGCGCGTTCACCATCAGCAGGTGGCCGTCCAGCGCCAGGAAGATCAGCATCGCCAGCATGTTCAGCAGGCGCGACACCACCATGGTGCTGCCGTGGCTCATGGGGTCGAAGAAAGAGGCGAACGACAGGCCCATCTGCAGGCCGATGTACTCGCCCGCGGCCAGCACGGCGGTGAACACCAGCTTCATCGAGAAGCCCATGGCCGCGCCGACCAGCACCTGCTGCACGATGATCCACAGGCCGCCGGCGGACACCACCGGCACGGCGGGAAGGGTGCCCAGCGTGGGTGCGATCACGAAGGTCAGCATGACTGCGACCGCGACCTTCACCGGCCGCGGCACCCACGCCTCGCCGAAGATCGGCGCCGTGCTCACCAGCGCGAGCATGCGCACGAACGGCCACAGGAAGGCCACCATCCAGGCCTCGAGCTGGCCCGAGGTGACGGAAAGAATCGACGGCGTCACGCCACCAGCTGCGGAATGCCGGCGAACAGCGCGCGCATGTAGTCGAGCATGCGGTCGAGCATCCAGGGGCCGGCGATCACCAGCGTCGCGAACACCGCGAGCAGCTTGGGAATGAACGACAGCGTGGCTTCGTTGATCTGCGTGGCGGCCTGGAAGATGCTCACGATCAGGCCGATGACGAGCGCCACCAGCAGCAGCGGGGCGCCCAGCAGCAGCGAGATCTCCATGGCCCGGTGGCCCATGGTCATGACGGATTCGGGGGTCATCTCGGCGTACCTAAAGGTAGAAGCTCTGCGCCAATGCGCCGATCAACAACTGCCAGCCGTCGGCCAGCACGAAGAGCATCAGCTTGAAGGGCAGCGCAATGGAAGCGGGCGGCACCATCATCATGCCCATCGACATCAGCACGCTGGCCACCACCAGGTCGATGATGAGGAACGGAATGAAGATGGTGAAGCCGATCTGGAAGGCGGTCTTCAGCTCGCTGATGACGAAGGACGGCAGCAGGATGCGCAGCGGCACCTCTTCCGGGCCCTGCATGTCGGGCACCTTGGCCAGTCGCGCGAACAGGGCCAGGTCGCTCTCGCGGGTCTGCTTGAGCATGAAGGTCTTGAAGGGCGCGATGCCGCGCTCCAGCGCCTTGTCCGCGCTGATCTTGTTCTCGGAGAAGGGCACGTAGGCGTCGGTGTAGGCCTTGTCGAGCACCGGCGCCATCACGAAGAAGGTGAGGAACAGCGACAGCCCCACCAGCACCTGGTTGGGCGGCGAGGTCTGCGTGCCGATGGCGGTGCGCAGCAGGCCCATCACGATCAGGATGCGCGTGAAGCTGGTCATCGACAGCAGCAGCGCGGGCAGGAAGGTGAGCGAGGTCAGCAGCACCATGGTCTGCACGCTCAGCGACCAGGTCTGGCTGCCGCCGGGGCCCGGCGTGCTGGTGATGCCGGGCAGGCCCTGGGTCCAGGCCACGGCGGGCAGCGCGGCGGCGGCAAGCAGCAGCGCGGCACGCAGGCCGCGGCGCAATGCGGAATGCGTCATGGGGCGGTATGCGTCTTGCCCGAGAGGGATTCGCGCAGCTTCCGGGCAAAGAGTTCGACAGGGTTGTTCATGGCGGCGGGCGTGCCCGCCGTGCCGGAGGCCGGCTGTGCCTGGGCCGGCAGCGTGTGCAGCATGTTGACCTGGCTGGACGTGACGCCCAGCACCAGCCATTGGCCGCCCACTTCGACCACGACCACGCGTTCGCGCTGGCCGAGCGCGGCGCTGGAGACCACCTTCACCAGGTGGCCGCCGCCCAGGCGCTGAAGCCCGAAGCGGCGCGCCAGCCAGGCGCACAGAAAAATCAGGCCGACCACCACCGCCATGCCGAAGCCGGCCTGCAGCAGGCCCGACGCACCGACGGCGGCCGGCTGCGCTTCATGCACGGGCGTGGGCACGGTGGGCAGCGCGGCGTGCGCCGTGTGCACGGCTTGCGCGCACAGGGTGCACAGCGCCGCCGCCCATGCGGGCAGCGCACGCAGCGCATGCAGGTGGGGGCGCAGGCTCATGAACGGGCGAGCTTCTGCATGCGCTCGGACGGGGTGACGATGTCGGTCAGGCGAATGCCGTACTTCTCGTTCACCACCACCACTTCGCCCTGGGCGATGAGGTAGCCGTTGATCAGCACGTCCAGCGGCTGGCCGGCCAGGCCGTCGAGCTCCACCACCGAGCCCTGCGACAGCTGCAGCAGGCTCTTGATGGTGATGCGGGTGCGGCCGATCTCGGCGGTGAGCTGCACGGGCACGTCGAGCACGCGCGCGATGTCCACGGCGGTGGTGCTCGACGGCACCGACGGCGCGTCGTGGATCTGCTGGAAGACCTGCGCGGTGGCCGGGGCCACGGTGGGTTCGGGAGCGGCGACTGGGGTGGCCGCGGTCTGTTCGGCCAGCGCGCTGGCCCAGTCGTCCGCGTCGCTGCTGGCGGAAGAGGTGTTGTCAGTCATGGTCGTTCTTCAAATCGCTGTCTTGGTGGGAGATCATGTGTTGCACGCGCAAGGCGTAGCGCTCGTTCGAGGTGCCGTAGCCGCACTCCATCACCGGCACGCCGCCGACCTTGGCGAGCACCGTCGTGGGCAGCTCGATGGGAATCACGTCGCCGGTCTGCAGCTTCATCACTTCGCCCAGCGTGGAGGGCATGGTCACGAAGTCGGCAATGAGCTCGACGTCGGCGGCCTGCATCTGGCGCGACATCTGCTTGACCCAGCGCTTGTCGACCTCGACCTCGTCCTGGATCGGGTTGGACAGCAGGTCCTTGATGGGCTCGATCATCGAGTAGGGAATGCACACGTGCAGGAAGCCGCCCACCGGGCCGAACTCGATCTGCAGCGTGGTGTTGATCACCACCTCGTTGGGCGCCACGATGTTGGCGAGCTTGCCGTGCATTTCGGCGCGCACGTAGTCGAAGTCCAGCGGGAACACCGGCTGCCAGGCGTCGCCGTAGCACTGCAGCGACAGGTCGAGCAGGCGCTTGATGATGCGCTGCTCGGTGCGCGTGAAGTCGCGGCCTTCCACGCGCACGTGGTAGCGCCCGTCGCTGCCGAAGAGGTTGTCCACCACGAGGAACACCAGCTTCGGGTCGAACACGAACAGCGCCGTGCCGCGCAGCGGCTTCAGGTGGATCATGTTGATGTTCGCGGGCACCGGCAGGTGCCGCACGAACTCGCCGTACTGCTGGATCTGCACCGGCCCCACCGAGATGTCGGGGCTGCGGCGCATGAAGTTCAGCAGCGCGCTGCGCAGGCCGCGCGCGAAGCGGTCGTTGATGACCTCCAGCGTGTGCATGCGGTTGCGCACCACGCGGTCGGGCGCGCCGAGGTCGTAGGCCGGCAGGCCGTCCTTGGGCGGCGGCGGGGCGGCCGGCTGGTCGACTTCGCCGGTGACGCCTTGCAAGAGCGCATCGACCTCGTCCTGCGAAAGCACCTGTTCATACGCCATGGGTCGCTTGTCCGAAGAGGGGGGTCACTGCACCACGAAGGTGTTGAAGGACACGTTGGAGATGCCCAGCGGGGGCTGCCCGGCGGCCAGCGGCGTGTTCAGCGCGGTGCGGATCTCCTCCGCCAGCTTGGCCTTGCCCTCGGGCGTGACCAGCGTGTCGGGTGTGCGGTTGGACAGCAGCATCAGCAGGCGGCTGCGCAGTTCGGGCATGTACTCCACGATCTGCGCCTTGGTCTTTTCGTCGGGCACGCGCAGCGCCATGCCGATCTGCAGGAAGCGGCTGCGCCCTTCGGACTGCAGGTTGACCGTCAGCGGCTCGAGCATCAGGAAGATCGGCTTTTCCGGCGCGGCGGCCTTCGCCGGCTCCTCGGCCGCGGGCGCCGCGTTCATGAAGCGGGGAACGAAGGTGTACGCGGCGGCGGCGACGGCCGCGAGGCCGACGGCGATCACGAGCCCGATCACCAGCTTGGAAGAGCGGCGCGGGGCTGGTTGATTCGGGAGAGCGGTTGCTGCGGGAGTGGAGGTAGCCATGGTGATGCGGGGTTGCGGGTCCGGTCTATTCTTTGCGAAGTCCCTCGGCAACGAACGGTCGAACAAGCGCACAAAGGCGTTTCATATCCGTCATTGCGGGCGCCGGGCAGGCGCCGCCGAGGGGAGGGCGGGCGTCAGGCGAAGGTGTCGACCCCCGCGCTCGCGTGGGCGGCAGGCGCCGCGCGAGCGGCCGTCACGGGCGCGGCCGCCACGACGGCGGCGGCACGGCCGGCACCGGGGTAGCTGGCGGCCTGTTGCCGTGCGGCGGTCTGCTGCTGTTGTTGCTGCTGCGCGAACGCGGCGTCCTGGCCGCCGGCCTGGCGGGTGTCTGCGCCGACCGAGGCCTGGCCCAGGGTGATGCCCTGTTCCGACAGCGAGCTGCGCAGCTGCGGCAGCGCGGCCTCGACGGCCTTGCGCACGCTTTCATGGGCCGACACGAACAGGGCCTGCGCCTGGTTGTCGCCCAGCGACAGCGTGACCTTGAGCGGCCCGAGCCCGGCGGGGTTGAGGTTGAGCTCGGCCGTGTGGTGGCCGGTGGTGCTCATGCGCGCCAGCTGCTGGCCGAGGGCAGGGCCCCATTTGTCGCTGCCGACCTCGGGAGCGATGGTGTGCACCGCGGGGCGCGCGGCGGCGGTCTCGTCGCTGCGTCCGGCCGAGGCCGCGGTGGCGGCGGGCTGCTGCAGCGAGAAGGGCGCGACGCCCGCCTGGGTGTCGGCATCGGTGTCCGCGCCGGGGGCGTTGGTGGCGGCCGGCACGGCGGCTGCCGCGGCGGCGATGGCCGCCGTCGTGCCCTCGGGGGCCTTCGGTTGTGCGGCGCTTGCCAGCTGCTCGGCGGTGGTGGCGCTCACGGCGGTGCGCGGACCGGCGCGGCCGGCCGCGGTTGCGCCGGCGGCCGGACCTGCGGGGGTGGACGCGGGCTTTGCAGTGCCTGCACCCATGGCCTGTGCCGCGACGGCGGCGCGCACGATGTCCTGCAGCGAGGCGGTCGGCGCAGTGTCGGCGTCGCGCGGGGCGTTGGCTGTGCCGGCTGCCGCAGCGGGCTTGGTGGCGTCCTTGGCGGCGTCCTTGGCCGCCGCGTCGGCGTCGGCTTCGGGCGTGGCCTTGGCGTTCGCGGCCAGGGTGGCCGCATCCGACAGGGGCGCCTGGGCCTTGGCGAGCGGGTCGGCCGCGGCCGCGGCAGCGTCAGCGGGAATGTCCGCCGCCGCGGCGGCGCCCTGGGCCGCATCGAGCGCCTTGGCTGCGTCGGCCGCCTCGCCGGCACCCGCGCCCTTGGCCGCCGCGCGCCCCGCGAGGGTCAGTGCGTGCAGCGGCGTGTGGGCCGGCGCCAGGAAGGCGAGGTTCGGGTCGGCGGGCAGCGCGTCCTTGGTGTCTTCGTCGGCACCGGGCTTGCGCACCGGCTTGCGCTCTGCGGCCGTGGCGGTGGCGCCCGACGCATCGTCCGTGGTCCGGGCGCGCTGGTTGCCGTTGCTGGCGCGCGAGCGCTCCAGCGCGGCGCCGAAGCCCTGGCCCTGCGCTTCGTCCGCGCCGCGGTTGCGCGCGCCGGCCTGCGACACGGACTGGCTGGCGCCGTTGGGCGAGACGGGGGGCGAGATCATGGATGGCATGTCGGTTCCTGGGAATTCAAAGGGTCGGGTGCGAGGCGCGGTCGAAGAACTTGCGCGCCGCGCGTTCGTCGCTGTCGCGCTGCTCGCGCTTGTTCTCGGCCATCATTTCCTGGGCGCGCACGCGCTCGGCCAGGGTGTCGAAGGAGCTCAGGCGGCGCTTTTGCTGCTGCCAGTCGATGCGGCCGTTGTCCAGGCGGGTCTCGGTCTGCGTGGCGATGGCGCGCTGCTGCTCGATGGCGCCGTCCAGCGTGCCGAGGAAGTTGCGGTAGTTGCGCCACTGCGAGGAGGGCAGGCCGTCGCGCATCAGCGCGTCGAGCTGGTTGTGATAGTCCTGGCGGTACTGCAGCAGCAGCTCGAGTTTCTGGCTGGCGCTGAGGTGCGCGCTCTGCAGCGTGCCCAGGCGCCGCGCGGCGTCGTCGGTCTGCGTGTGGGCCAGGTCGATCAGCATGCCGAGGGGAAGCTTGCGGGTCATGGAAGTAGTCCTTGCGTGATGTCGGGTGTGCTTGGCGTGCGGCAGGCCGCTCAGGCGCGCCGCTCGGGCGTGAACAGGCCGTCCAGCTGCGCGATGGAGTCCTCGTAGCCGGTGCGCTCGTGCATCGACTGCTGCAGGAAGGACTCGATGCGCGGGTACATCGCGATGGCCTGGTCCAGCTGCAGGTCGTGGCCGGGGGCATAGGCGCCCACGCTGATCAGGTCGCGGTTGCGCTGGTAGCGCGAGAGCATCTGCTTGAAGCGGCGCACGCTGTCGAACTGCGTCTGCGGAATCAGCGCCGTCATGGCGCGGCTGATCGACGCCTCGATGTCGATGGCGGGGTAGTGCCCGGCTTCGGCCAGCGTGCGCGAGAGCACCACGTGCCCGTCCAGGATGGCGCGCGCCGAGTCGGCGATCGGGTCCTGCTGGTCGTCGCCCTCGGACAGCACCGTATAGAAGGCGGTGATGGAGCCGCCGCGGCCCTGCGCGTCGCGCGCGCCGTTGCCGGCGCGTTCCACCAGCGCGGGCAGCTTGGCGAACACCGACGGCGGATAGCCCTTGGTGGCCGGCGGCTCGCCCACGGCCAGCGCAATCTCGCGCTGCGCCATGGCGTAGCGGGTGAGCGAGTCCATGATGAGCAGCACGTCCTTGCCCAGGTCGCGGAAGTACTCGGCCAGGCAGGTGGCGTAGGCCGCGCCCTGCAGGCGCAGCAGCGGCGAGTTGTCGGCCGGCGCGGCCACCACCACGGCGCGGGCCAGGCCCTCTTCGCCCAGCGTGTTCTCGATGAAGTCCTTCACCTCGCGCCCGCGTTCGCCGATCAGGCCGACGACGATGACCTCTGCGCTGGTGTAGCGCGCCATCATGCCCAGCAGCACGCTCTTGCCCACGCCGGAGCCGGCGAACAGGCCCATGCGCTGGCCGCGGCCGACGGTGAGCATCCCGTTGATGGCGCGCACGCCCACGTCGAGCACCGAATCGATGGGCGCGCGGGTCAGCGGATTGACCGGCGGCGAACTCAGCGGCACCTTGCGCGCGAAGTCCAGCGGGCCCAGCCCGTCGAGCGGGCGGCCGGCCGCGTCGACCACGCGCCCGAGCATGCCTTCGCCCACGGGCAGGCGCTTGGTGTGGGCGTTGCCGCCGGCGCCGCCCATGCCGGGCTCCAGGGTGACCGGCCGCGCGAACACGCGCGCGCCCGGCACCAGGCCGGCCACTTCGGTCTGCGACATCAGGAACAGGCGGTCGCCCGCGAAGCCGACCACTTCGGCTTCGGCGTAGCGCTGCGCATTGCCCGGCGGCAGTTCGATCAGGCAGTCGCTGCCCACGGGCAGCTGCAGGCCCACCGCTTCGAGCACCAGCCCGACGGCGCGCGTGAGGCGCCCCGAGGCGGTGGTGGTGGTGCACTGGGCGACGCCCTCGCGCGCCTTGTCCAGCGCGGCGCGCACCTTGTGCAGATGGGAGTTGGCGTTCGCGGCGGCGATAGCGGTGGCGGTCTGCATCGTGGGGGTCTCGCGCATGGCGTTCAGGAGGGTTCGCCGCCGTCGGAGGCGTTCTCGCGCAGCACCGAGGCCACGCGCTTCCAGCGTGTCTCCAGCGTGCCGTCGAGTTCGCCGTTGGCGGACTGCACGCGGCAGCCGCCGCGCGCCAGGGTGTCGTCGCTGCGCACCAGCCAGCCGGCGGCCTCGATCTCGTGGCCCAGGCTGTTCTTCACCAGCGCCACGTCGTCCGGGTGCAGCAGCAGGCGCGGCTCGCCGCGCAGGGCGGGTTCGGTGTTCAGCAGGTCGCGCACCAGCGGCAGCACCCATTCGGGCTCGGCCTTCAGCGTGCGGTGCACCACCTGGCGCGCCACGTCGAGCGCGAGCGCAAGCACGGTGTCGGTCAGTTCGCCCTCGGCGCGGCGCAGTGCGTCGGGCAGCGACAGCGTGAGCGCGCGCAGGCGCTCGGCATGCGCGCTGGCGGCGGCCAGGCCGGCGGCCAGGCCTTCGGTGTGGCCGGCCTTGCGGCCTTCGGCGAGACCGTCGGCGCGGCCTTCGGCTTCGGCGGCGGTGCGCGCGTCCTTGCGGATGCGCGCCAGCTCGGCCAGGTCGACCCGGGGCGCCGGGGGCGCGGGCGGAGGAACCGGGGAGAGCGGCGCGGCGCTGCGGTTGCCGTTGCGGTTGAACTCGGCGGCGGCGGCGGCCTTGCGGCTCGCGGGCACCGAGGGCTTGCCGTCGAGCGTGCCCATCTCCCAGCGCTCCCAGGCGGAGAGCGCGGGCGGGGCCGGCCTGCCGGTCATGCCCGGCAGGGGACCCGCTGCGGCTTGCCGTGCAGCGGCGTGGATGGCGGCGAGCCGCTCGCTCGCGCCGGTGAATGCGCCCGGGGCGCCGCGGTCAGACGAAGTCATCGGTGCCAGGCGCCGAAATCACGATCTCGCCGGATTCCGCCAGGCGGCGGGCCACCTGCAGGATCGTCTTCTGTTCGGCCTCGACCTGCGACACGCGCACGGGGCCGCGCAGTTCCATGTCTTCTCGCAGGGTCTCGGCGGCGCGTTGCGACATGTTGTTGAGGAACTTGTCGCGCAGCTCCATCGGCGCGCCCTTGAGCGCGATGATGAGCGAGTCGCTCTCGATGTCCTTGAGCAGGCGCTGGATGCTGCGGTCTTCCAGGCCCAGCAGGTTCTCGAACACGAACATCTCGTCGACAATGCGCTGGGCCAGCGCCTCGTCGTGTTCGCGCACATGGGCGATGGCTTCTTCTTCCACCGCGGTGCTCATCAGGTTGACGATCTCGGCCGCGGTGCGCACGCCGCCCAGTCGGCTGCGGCGCAGGCCCTGGCCCGCGAGCATCTCGGTGAGCACGTCGGTCAGCTCGGTCAGCGCGGAGGGCTGCACGCCGCCGAAGGTGGCCACGCGCATGATCACGTCGTGGCGCAGGCGGGCGGGCAGCTTCTCCAGCACCTCGGAGGCCTTCATGCGGTCCAGGTGCACCACCAGCGTGGCCAGGATCTGCGGATGCTCGTCTCGGATGAGCTCGGCCACTTCGCCGGCTTCCAGCTCGTTGAGCCGCTCGATGCCGCCGTGCGGCTCGTCGGGCTGCAGGATGTCTTCCAGCAGGTTGCTGGCGCGGTCCTCGCCCAGCGCCTTCTTCAGCACGGCGCGGATGTAGCTGGTCGAGCCCAGGTGCAGTGCCGACAGCTGCTCGGTTTCCTGGCGGAACTCGGCCAGCACTTCGGCCAGCTCTTCCTTGGAGACCGAGCTCAGCTTGGACATCGCGAGACCCAGCGTCTGCACCTCGGAGGTGGGCAGCTGGTGCAGCGCGGCGGCGGCGCGGTCTTCGCCCAGCGCCATCAGCAGGATGGCGCCTTTTCGGGTTCCCAGTTCGTTACTCATGGGTGTTCATCCAGTGCTGGATCAGGGTGGCGACCAGCTTGGGGTCCTTGTCGGCGATCGCGTGCGCATAGTCCATGTCGGCTTTCTTGCGGTTGGCCTCGCGTTCGCGCAGGCTGTCTTCCGGCGAGGGCGTGGCGGCGTCCAGCGCGGCGCTCGGAATGATGAGATCGGCCGTCTCCTCGACCGGTGCGGGTGCCGGGGGCGGCGGCGCGTGGCGCCGCATGAGCGGACGCAGCACGGCGAGCCAGGCGAACAGGGCGATCAGTGCGTACAGCAGGTACTGGCCCAGCGTCTTGCCGATCTCGATGTTCTCGCGGTCGCGCCAGAACGGCACTTCGGGTGCGGGGCCGCTGTCGGCATCGCGGGCGAAGGCGCTGTTCACCACGTTGAGCGAGTCGCCCCGCTCCTGGCTGAAGCCCATGGCTTCCTTGGCCAGGTTGCGGATCTGCTCCACCTCGGCCGGCGTCAGCGCGCGGCTGGTGGTCTTGCCGGCCGTGTCCACGCTGTCGCGGTTGTTCACCACCACGGCCACCGACAGGCGCTTCACGCCGCCGGCGGATTGCTGCACGTGGCGGATGGTGCGGTCGAGCTCGTAGTTGGTGGTGGTGTCCTTGCGCGTGCTACTCGGGCCGGTGGCGGCGGCCGCGGTGGAGGTGGTCGCGGCCGTGGCGCCATTCGCACCCGGTGCGCCAGGCGCACCCGGCGTTCCGGGCGGCGGCGTGCCCGGCGCATTCGGTGCGCGCGGGCCGACGATCGGCGCGGTCGGGTTCACCGGCGGCTGGTTCGACAGCGCGCCCGGCACGCCGCCCGGCGGTCCGCTGCCGTGCTGCGCCGACTCGCTGCTCTGCTGGCTGCGCATGGCGGCCTGCGACGGGTCCTGGTTGGGCTTGTACTTCTCGTCGGTGTGCTCGACCACCGAGAAGTCGATGTCGGCCGCCACCTGGGCGCGCACGTTGCTCGCGCCCACCAGCGGCTGCAGGATGGCTTCGATGCGGCGGATGTAGCCCTGCTCGATTTCCTGCGCGTACTTGATCTGGCTCACGTCCAGCCCGCGGTCGGTGCCGCGCGCGGAAGACAGCAGGTTGCCGCGCTGATCGACCACGGTGACGCTCTTGGCGTCCAGGTCGGGCACGCTGCTGGACACCATGTGCACGATGGCGCTGACCTGGCCTTCGTCGATGCTGCGCCCGCGCATGAGCGTGAGCACCACCGAGGCCGAGGGCTTCTTCTGGTCGCGCACGAACAGCGAGGGCTTGGGCAGCGCCAGGTGCACCCGGGCCGCCTCGATGGTGCCGATCGACTCGATGGAACGCGCCAGCTCGCCTTCCAGCCCGCGCTGGTAGTTGACCTGTTCTGCGAACTGGCTGGTGCCGAACTTCTGGTTGTCCATCAGCTCGAAGCCCACGCCGCCGGCCTTGGGCAGCCCCTGCGCGGCGAGCTTCAGGCGCGTTTCCGCCACCTTGTCGCCCGCGATCAGGATCGCGCCGCCGCCTTCGGCGAACTTGTAGGGCACGTTCATCTGCTGGAGCGACGCGATGATCGCGCCGCCGTCGCGGTCCGACACGTTGGTGTAGAGCACCTTGTAGTCGGGCGCGCGGCTCCACAGCATGAACGCGGCGGCCGCGGCCACGAGGGCCGCGCCGCCCACGATCAACGGCAGCTTGGGCTGGGCGCGCATGCGCTCCAGGAAGGGGGGGAGGCCGTTGCCGGAACCCGTCCCGGCAGTGGGCAGGTCGCCCGTGGGCACGGCTGTGCTCATGCGTGCACCTTGGTGGCGCCGGGGTGGCCGCTACGGTCCTGTGCCATGTTTGGAGAGAGATTTCGGTGTTGAGAGTTCATTCCGGAGTGCCGGTGAAGTCGTCCACGGCATGTTCGTTTCGCGACGATTGTCAACAGTGCATGGGAATTCGAATGCCCGAACAGCCGGGGTTTTCGCCCTCAGTTGCGCGCTTGAATCGGGGTCTTCCCTTGATACGCTGCAGGCCAGCCGGAGGACCTTGCGTCCTCCTTGTCAAGTCACGCAGAAGTGTTCACACAGGAAGAAGAGATCCCATGTCGATCAGCGCCATCGAATCCGTCTTGCAGCAGATGCGCGTCACCGCGCTCAACACCGGCATCGGCCCGTCCTCGGGCGCGGCCGCCCCCGCGGAGGCCGGCGGCTTCGCTGCCGAGCTGAAGCGCTCGCTCGCCAACATCAGCGGCGCGCAGCAAAGCGCCTACGCCCAGGCCGAGTCGTTCGAACTGGGCAAGCCCGGCGTGGCGCTCAACGACGTGATGGTCGACCTGCAGAAGGCCAACGTGGCGTTCCAGACCGGTCTGCAGGTGCGCAACCGCCTGGTCACCGCCTATCAGGAAGTGATGAACCTGCAGGCCTGAGGGCTGGGTTGGGTGACTCGCGGGCCCCTGTGCAACTTTTTTGTGCGCGGCCCTAAAGGTTTGAAGGCACTCGCCGATAACTAAATCAACGATGGCTTGAGTCTCACAGCGGAAGCGGGTCCAGCGTTACGGCCGATGGCCGGAGTCACACAACCTTTGTCAATCAGGAGTCCAACATGACGCAAGTCATCAACACCAACAGCCTCTCGCTGGTCACGCAGAACAACCTCAACAAGTCGCAGTCGGCGTTGAACAGCGCCATCGAGCGCCTGTCTTCGGGCATGCGCATCAACAGCGCCAAGGATGACGCTGCCGGCCAAGCCATTGCCAACCGTTTCACGGCCAACATCAAGGGCCTGACGCAAGCAACGCGCAACGCCAACGACGGCATCTCGATCGCTCAAACGACCGAAGGCGCGCTGACGGAAGTCAACAACAACCTGCAACGCATCCGCGAACTGTCGGTGCAAGCCGCCACGGGCACGAACTCGTCCACCGACCTGGACTCGATCCAGTCGGAAATCGGCCAACGCCTGGACGAAATCAACCGCGTGTCGGAACAAACCCAGTTCAACGGCGTGAAGGTTCTGTCGGCTGACGCTGGCAAGCTGACCGTTCAAGTCGGCGCGAACGATGGCGAAACCATCGACATCGACCTGCAAGAAATCAGCGCCAAGACCCTGGGTCTGGACGGTTTCAACGTCAACAACACCGGTTCGAAGAACAAGGCTGCCGGCGCGTCCGACCTCCTGATCGCCGGCTTCGCCGCAGGCACGACCACCAACGGCGTCACGCCTTACACCCGCACGCTGACCACCGCCGCCAACGGCGCCACGGCCAACGACGTGCTGGCCAAGATGCAAAACGGCGGCACGGTCACCTCGACCGGCGGCGCAACGTACACCTACAGCGCCGCGACCAAGAGCTACACCGCTTCGGAAGCCGCACGCAGCCAGGCCAACACGCTCGCATCCCTGACCCCGCCGGCTGGCACCAGCGTGACCGCCACGGTCAAGCTCGGCACCCACTCGATGGACGTCAAGATCGACAGCAACGGCACCATGACCGACGCTGCCGACGGCTCGGCCCTGTACCTCGACGCTTCGAAGAACCTGACCAAGACGGGCGCTGGCGCGACCACCGGCGCCACGCTGGCGGCAGTGCTCGAGCAAGCCACCGGCATGTCCGCTGCTGGCGACTCGATCACCATCGGCGCAACCGGCGCTTCGTACACGGTGGTGACGGCAGCAGCCGGCGCCAGCACCTTCGCGGTTGCCGGCGAGAAGGCTTCGGCCGACCAAGTGGCTGCCAAGATCAACGGCGGCGCTGGTTCCATCGACATCGACGGCGCAGGTGCGACGACGGCCTACGCAGTGGCAGCAGCCGGCGGCGCCGTGACCGGTGCCTACATCGGTGTGAGCGGCCTGACGACGACCGCCGCTGAATCGATCAACCTGAACGCCAACGGCGTGGTGACCGACGCGCAAGGCAGCACGGTGTACGCCGACTCGGCCAAGGCCGGCAAGCTGACGACCAACGCAGTGAGCGATGCCAAGGCAACCGTCGATCCGCTGAAGGCACTCGACGCCGCCCTGTCGAAGGTCGACAAGCTGCGCTCCTCGCTGGGTGCGGTGCAGAACCGTTTCGACTCGGTGATCGCCAACCTGGGCACCACGGTGACCAACCTGTCCTCGTCGCGTTCGCGCATCGAAGACGCCGACTACGCCGTGGAAGTGTCGAACATGACCCGCGCGCAGATCCTGCAACAAGCCGGCACCTCGGTGCTGTCGCAAGCCAACCAGACCACGCAAGGCGTGCTGTCGCTCCTGCGTTGATCGATCAAGGCTAGTTAGAAGCAAAGAAACGCCGGACCCCTCCCGAAAGGGTGGGGTCCGGCCGGTGCAGGTACCCGGACGCAAGCCGGGAGCGCCTGCGCTGTCCTCTGCGGCCATGCCCGAAGGCGAGGCCGCAGAGCACAGCGAATACAGCAAAGAACAAGGTGGAAAAGATGTCGAACCCCGTGCCCGCAAATCCCGTGAAGGACAGTCCCTGGACGCAGATGCTCCTGGGCGGCGCCACGGGCATGAGCCTGCGCGGTACGCCGTCGGGTGCCAAGGCCGACGCCAAGGAGGAGGCGACGCCGGTGCAGGTCGAGCAGGCGGTTCACCAGGTGAACACGGCGCTCGCGCTGCGCGAGGTCGGCCTGCAGTTCGAGGTCGACAAGGACACCGACAAGCTCATCGTCAAGGTCATCGATCGCGCCAGCGGGGAAGTCATTCGCCAGATTCCGAACGAGGAAGTCGTGCGCATCGCCAAGCTCGTGAGCGACGGCAAGGGCCTGCTGGTGGACCACGCGGCCTGAGGCCGCATCCGAATCTTCATCTGCAAACGCAGCAATCAGGAAAAAATTCAAATGGCAACGATCAGCAGCCTGGGCGTAGGCGCCAACCTCGACCTCGCCTCCTTGCTCACGCAACTCCAGACCGCCGAGAGCCAGCCGCTCGTGGCGCTGCAGGCAAAAGCCAAGAGCTACACCAGCAAGCTGTCCGCCTACGGCACGATCCAGAGCGCGCTCAGCACGCTGCAGACCGCCGCCAAGAAGCTGGGTGACCCGACGCTGTTCCAGAGCGTGACCGGCACGCCCACGGTCAGCGGCATCCTGTCCGCATCGGCCACGGACGTGAGCGCGGCCGGGAACTACACCATCGACGTGACGCAGCTCGCCCAGGCGCAGACGGTCATCGCCGCGGGCCAGGCCGACACCAAGACGCCCATCGGCAACGGCAAGATCACCATCGACTTCGGCCAGGTCACGGGCGGCACGCTCAACGCCGCCACCGGCCAGTACTCCGGCGCCACGTTCACCGCGGACGCGAGCCAGCCCGCCAAGTCGATCACCATCGACCCCACCAACAACACGCTGGAAGGCATTCGCAACGCCATCAACGGCGCCAACGCCGGCGTGACGGCCAGCATCGTGAACGACGGCAGCGGCACGCCCAACCGACTGGTGCTGACGTCTTCCACGACCGGCGAGAAGTCGAGCATGCGCATCTCGGTGGCCGGCGACGCGCCGCTGCAGAACCTGCTGAACAACGACCCGGCCGGCACGCAGAACCTGAAGCAGACGACGGTGGCGCAGAACGCCAAGCTCAACGTGAACGGCATCGACGTCACCAGCTCCACCAACACCGTCAAGGAAGCCATCCAGGGCGCCACGATCACGCTGGTGAACACCGGCAAGACGGGCCTGTCGATGAAGGAGAACACGGCGGGCGTGAAGTCGGCGATCACCGATTTCGTGAATGCCTACAACACCCTGCAGAGCACGGCCAAGACGCTGACCTCGTACGACGCCGACACCAACACGGCGGCCGCCCTGGTCGGCGACAGCACGCTGCGCAACCTGCAGACGCGCATCCGCCAGGCGCTCACCACGCCGCAGGACGGCGGCACCAACGACATGAAGGTGCTCACCGAGATCGGCGTGGCCTTCCAGAAGGACGGCACGATCGCCATCGACGCCACCAAGCTCGACAAGGCCCTGGCCGGCAACCTCAAGGGCGTGGCGAACCTCTTCTCCAGCGCGACCGGCAGCACCGGTGGCTACGGCAAGCAGATCGACGCGCTGGTGACCGACCTGAACACCGGCGCCCTGAAGGTCGCCAGCGACGGCGTGACCTCCACCATCAAGGAGCTCGACACCCAGTACGACGCCATGCAGACGCGCGTGGACTCGACGGTTGCCCGCTACAAGGCCCAGTTCACCCAGCTGGACGTGCTGATCAACAGCATGAACAACACGAAGAACTATCTCACGCAGCAGTTCGACGCGATGTCGAGCAGCAGCAAGTAAGACAGACAACGAAGACCTGGAGCCGCAGCGATGTACACCCCTCACAACCTCCGCACCGGCGCCGGCGCCTATGCGCGCGTCGGCGTGGAAACCAGCGTGATGAGCGCGTCGCCGCACCAGCTCATCGTCATGCTGTTCGACGGCGCCAAGACCGCCATCGGCATGGCGAGGCACCACATGGCGGCCGGGGAGATCGAGGCCAAGGGCCAGGCGATCTCCAAGGCCATCGGCATCGTGGACAACGGCCTGAAGGCCGGACTCGATGCGCAGGCAGCCGGCGAGGCCGGTGCCGCACTCGTGAGCAACCTGTCCGCGCTGTACGACTACGTCGTGCGGCGGCTGTTCCAGGCCAACCTGCACAACGACGTGCAGGCGCTGGACGAAGCAGGGCAGCTGCTCGAAAACGTCGCTTCCGCCTGGCGGGAGATCGACGACCGGAACCGCGGCTGAGACGCGGCCGTAACTACAAGACAACAGGGATAGGTGAAAAAGATGGCAGTCCGGAGTGAGGTCGTTCATTGCTATGAGGAGCTTGCAGCCAGCGTCGCGCAGATGCTGGTGCTGGCACGGTCCAAGGAATGGGGCAAGCTGCCCGAGCTTGAGACCCGCTGCTCGGCGCTGGTCGAGCGCCTGCGCGCCATCGAGCCGCTGGAAATGCTGGACGCGATACAGATCGAGCGCGTGCTCGGCCTGCTCGACCGCATCCGCACGGACCAGGCCGAAGTCTCCGGCTTGATCAAGCCGCAGCTCGACGACCTGATCGACCGCATGGGTCATCTCCACAAGCAGAAGAGCCTCGGGCGCGCCTACGGGCAGACGCACTGAGCCTGGCTGTATTCGCCTGAGCCCGCCTGAACCCCCACCCGAGATGCCACGCCCATGACTGGACTTGCCGGACTGATCGACGCACTGCTGGCCGCACGGCTCGCACCGCGCCTCGACGTGCTGGGCATCAAGGGCGAGACGACCATCGGCGCGCCGGGCCCGGCCGTGGGCGTCGGCAAGGTCGACAACGATGTGCGGCTGCCTTCCAATGCCGCGCTCGACCGGCAGATACCGGGTGCGCTGACCGGCGGCGCGGTGCATGCCGGCGGTGGTGCGCCGTCGTCGGTGGCCACGCGGCTGTCGGTGGCGGCACGCGTCATCGGCGCGGTGCTGGCCGACCTGCAGGCGCAGCCGGGGCCGGTGCGCGGCGCGGCGCCGCTGCTGGCATCGGGCCAGCAACCCGCCAGCGCCGCGGCACTGGCCGGCGCGCTGGCGCGCACGGTGTCGGACAGCGGGCTCTTCTACGAAGCGCACCTGGCGGAGTTCGCCACCGGCACCCGCACGCTGGCGCAGATGGCGCGCGAGCCTCAGGCGCGTTGGGCGGGGCCGTTGGTTGCGCGCCCCGACACGGCCGCCGCCCCGGTGAATGCGGCAGCGACGGCAACGGCGACCGCGACCGCGACCGCGACCGCGACCGCGGCGGATGCCGTCGACGTGCTGCTGCCGGCCGGTGCACCGCAGGCTGCTTCCGCCGTGGCGCAAGGTGAGCTGCCGCGCGCCGCCGCACCCAGCCCGCACACACCAGCGACTGTGCCTTCGACCCATGCCGCGGCACAGCCCGGCGCGGCGCAGGCGCCGGACCCTGCGGCATCGGCCGTGTCGGTCGATGCCTTGCGCCTGCAGGCGGCCTACGGCCAGAGCGATGGCGCACCGGCCCGCACGGCCCTGGACGGCGACATGCCCGCGCACCGCGCCGGCGAGATCGCGCGTTCGTCGGAGAGCGCCGCCGTGGCGCAAGCCGCGCGCGGCACCGAAGTCATTCATCCGCAGGCGGTCACGCTCGTGCACCAGCAGCTCGACCTGCTTGCCAGCGCCGCCTTCCGCTGGAGCGGCCAGGCCTGGCCCGACGTGCCGATGCGCTGGTCCATCGAGCAGGAACAGGACAGGCACGATGCCCGCGAAGGCGCGGATTCGGCACCGGAGGCCGAGCGCCGCTGGTCGACCACGGTGTCGCTGTCGCTGCCGCGCCTGGGCGAAGTCGACCTGCGGCTGAGCCTCGCGGGCGCGGCGGTGCAGGCGCACCTGACGGCGCGCGAAGCCAACACCACCGAGCGGCTGCGCGGCGACGCGGGCCAGCTCGCGAAACGCTTCGAGGCCGCGGGCCTCCAGCTGCAGCAGTTGCAGGTCACGGAAAAAGCCATGGCGGAGGCCGCATGAGCACGGCCCTGAACGACGCCATGGAGAACCGGCCCAGCGCGATCGCGCTGTCGTACGCCGACAAGACCAAGGCACCCGTCGTCGTGGCCAAGGGCTACGGCGTGGCGGCCGAATCGATCATGCGCGAGGCGCGCGCGCACGGCCTGTACGTGCACTCGTCGGCAGACCTCGTGAAGCTCTTGATGCAGGTCGACCTCGACCAGCACGTCCCGCCCGAGTTGTACCTGGCGGTGGCCGAGGTCATGGCGTGGATCTACGGCCTGGAAGGCCGTGAACAGAATTAGCCGGGTGCGATCAATGCAAAGTCATGGACATTCCGATGAACGGAATCTGAATAGCAAATTCAGCAGTTCATTCAATGGCCGAATGCCCATAGTCTTTATTAATTCGCAAACTGAAATGAATAAATTATTCCCGAAAACGTCTGTTTGTAACCACTGGTTGCATGTTTTGGGTTACCCAGTTTCCGACGCCGGCGAACCGCTCTCAAAGGGAGAGCGCGGAGGCCTTGTCGGACGATTCCTACTTTTTTTGTCGCCATCTCTTACAAAGTACTTCAAAGTGTAAAACTTTGTGTATAGAATGTATACACGGTCAATTAGAACCTTTGGTGGACTGAGGAACGGAAATGGAACAAGAGATGGAAAACGGTAATTTCAATGCAGGCGGCGTGATTTCCAAGGAAATCGGCGAAATAAACCTGGCTTATATGCTGCTCGCGCAGAAACTGGTCAAGCAGGACAGGGCGGAAGCCATGTTCCGGCTGGGCGTGGGGCGCGAGCTCGCCGATCTGCTGGCGAACATGTCGCTCAGCCAGATCGTGAAGCTGGCGGCTTCCAACTTCCTGCTGTGCAGCTTCAGGCTGGACGACCGCCCGATGTTCGCGGTGGTGGGAGAAGGCAAGGAGCCCGCATTGCAGCAGGCTCACATGTCGATCCTGATGGCGGCGCGCCAGATCCAGGCCCAGGGCCAGATGCGCGACGCGGGCGTGGCGGCTGCATGACCACCCGCAAGAGCGTCCTTGGCGAGGTCCGTGAAGTCCAGCTCGCCGTCGAGCTGATCGGACTCGGCGCGCGCCTGCAGTTTCTCGAAGCGGCGGTGTCGCTGAGCCGGGAACGACTGATCCGCCTGTACAAGGAACTCAAGGGCGTTTCGCCGCCCAAGGGCCTGCTGCCGTTCTCGACCGACTGGTACATGACCTGGCTGGCCAACATTCATTCGTCGATGTTCTACAACATCTACCGCTTCATGCTGGACGAGGCGGACGAGAACGAACTGCCCGCGCTCATCAAGGCCTACCGGCTCTATGTGGAGCAGGTGTCCTCCCAGGGCGGCGAGGTCGTGCTCGACTTCACACGCGCCGAGACGATGGTGCGCTTCTTCGACAGCGACATGCTGCAACTGAGCCCCTGCAGCCGGTGCGGCGGCCACTTCGTGGCGCATGCGCACGATCACAAGAACGGATACGTGTGTGTCCTGTGCCGTCCGCCTTCGCGCGCGGGCAAGGCACGCAAGCCCAAGCTCGCCGAAGTGCGGCTGAGCGGATTCGGTGGGTTGGTGGCCGCAGGGCCAGCGTTGGACCTCGGCGGCGCAAGCTAGAAAAAGTACCCCCGCGCCCGTCTTGCGGACGTTCGGGGATTGAATGAATTGACGCCTCAGGGCGATAGGGGTAGCCCGTGCTGGTTCTGGTTGGATACATCGTGGTGATCGGTTGCGTGTTCGGGGGCTACGCCCTCATGGGCGGGCACTTCGGCGTCCTGTTCCAGCCGATCGAGCTGCTCATGATCGGCGGCTCCGCGCTGGGCGCGTTCATCGCGGGCAACAACGGCAAGACCATCAAGGCGACCATCAAGGAGCTGCCGCTCCTGCTGCGCAGCTCCAAGCACAACCGCCAGCTCTACATGGACCTGATGGCGCTCCTGTACGAGCTGCTCGCCAAGGCCCGCAAGGAAGGGATGATGAAGCTGGAGTCCGACGTGGAGAACCCGGCGCAGAGCGAGATCTTCTCGCGCTACCCGAACATCCTGGGGCACGAGGGCATCACCGTGTTCCTGAGCGACTACCTGCGCCTGGTCATCAGCGGCAACACAGACGCCCACGAGATCGAGGCCCTGATGGACCACGAGATCGAGACCATCCGCCACGAGGCCATGGTGCCCGGCCACAGCCTGGCCCGCGTGGGCGACGCGCTGCCGGCGCTGGGCATCGTCGCGGCCGTGATGGGCGTGGTGCACGCGCTGGCCTCGGCCAACCTGCCGCCTTCCGAGATGGGTGCGCTGATCGCCCACGCCATGGTCGGCACCTTCCTGGGCGTGCTGCTGGCCTACGGCTTCGTGTCGCCGCTGGCCTCGCTGATCGAGCAGAAGGTGGAAGAGAGCATGAAGATCTACCAGTGCGCCAAGGTCACGCTGCTGGCCAACCTCAATGGCTACGCGCCGCAGCTGGCCGTGGAGTTCGGCCGCAAGGTGCTGTTCTCGACCGAACGCCCGTCCTTCTCCGAACTGGATGACCACGTTCGCGAAGTCAAGGCGCGCTGACGCGCCGCCCGACCCGATACCCCTGCAATCGAGCGAACGACAGAGCCACCATGAGCGAAGGCAAGCCAAGGATCATCATCAAGCACGTGCACAAGGCGCACGGCGGCGGCCACCATGGCGGTGGCTGGAAGATCGCGTATGCCGACTTCATGACGGCCATGATGGCGTTCTTCCTGGTGATGTGGCTGCTGTCCATCTCCAGCCCGAAGCAGCGTGACGGCATTGCCGAGCACTTCCGCATGCCGCTGCGCGTGGCGATGAACGGCGGCGACAAGGCCAGCCTGAGCTCCAGCATGATCTCCGGCGGCGGCGCCGACCCGATGCATGTCGAGGGCGAGGTCAGGAACACCGAGACCACGAGCGAGGACGAGGCCGACGCCAGCCGCCTGGCCGAGATGAAGCAGCAACTCGAAGAGCTCATCGCCAAGAGCCCGGTGTTCCAGCAGTTCCGCTCGCAGATCCTGATCGACATCACCACCGAAGGCCTGCGCCTGCAGATCGTGGACACCGAGAACCGCCCGATGTTCGAACTGGCCAGCGCCCGCGTGGTGCCGCACATGCGCGCCATTCTTCGCGAGCTGGCACCTGCGCTGAACCTGCTGCCCAACAAGATCACGCTGTCGGGCCACACCGACGCCATCGTCTACACCAACGACCGCTCGTACGGCAACTGGGAGCTGTCGGCCGACCGCGCCAACGCCTCGCGCCGCGAGCTGGTCATCGGCGGCATGACCGAGGGCAAGGTGCTGCGCGTGATCGGCCTCGCCGACAGCATGCACCTGGACATGGCCGACCCGCGCAGCCCCATCAACCGGCGCATCAGCATCATCCTGCTCAACCGCCGTACGCAGGAACGCATCGAGCACGAGAACAGCACCGAACCCGTGGGCACGCGCGTGGGCAACGTGCCCGGCGCACCCGCTCCCAAGGCGACGCCCGCGTCGCCATGACAACGACAAGAAATCACATGCGGCAGGCGTGAGAGCGCAGGCCCGGAGCACAAGAGATGGACCTCAGTCAATTCACCCAGGCATTCTTCGTCGAAGCGATCGAGCTTCTCGCGGAGATGGAGCAACTGCTCCTGGCGCTCGATGTCGAGTCGCCGGATAGCGAACAGCTCAACGCCATCTTCCGCGCGGCGCACTCCATCAAGGGAGGCGCCGCGACGTTCGGTTTCACAGCCCTGACCAACACCACGCACGTGCTCGAGACGCTGCTGGACCGCGCCCGCCACGGGCAACTGGTCCTGAGCGCTTCGATGATCGATGCCTTTCTGGAAACGAAGGACGCCTTGCAAGAACAACTCACCGCCTACCAGGCCGGCAAGGAGCCGGAACCCGACATGGTCGCGCACATCTGCGGCGTGCTCCAGCAGCTCGCCCAGGAAAACGGCGGCGACGGCAGCGCGGCGCCCAAGCCGCTGGCCGCGCGCACGCCGGTGCCGGCGCCCGCACCGGCGCCAGCGCCCGTTGCCGCCGCGCCCGCGCCCGTGGACGCCGCAGCAGCGGCGGGAGACGGGGTGCTGCGCATCCGCTTCGCCCGCCTGTCCGACAGCGAATGCGAGCTGCTGGCCGGCGAGCTGGCCAACCTGGGCACCGTGCGCTCGCGCACGCGCAGCAGCGACCAGCTGACCATCCTGCTGGAGACCACCTGCGACCCGGACGACATCGTGGCGGTGTGCTGCTTCGTCATCGACGAGTCGCAGATCGACATCACGCGCGAAACCGGCGACGCGCCCGAGGTTGCGCAGGCCGTGGCCGCCGTCGAGGCGCCCGCCGCCGTGGCGCAGCCCGCGCCCGAACCCGAGCCTGAACCCGAACCGCTGCTGGTCGCCGAGGCGCCCGTGAAGCAGGCCGCCGCCGCGGCCCCCGCGGCAGCCGGCGCCAAGGAGTCCAGCTCCATCCGCGTGGACGTCGAGAAGGTCGACCAGCTCATCAACCTCGTGGGCGAACTCGTCATCACCCAGTCGATGCTCACGCAGGCCGCCACCATGCTCGACCCCGTGGCCTACGAACGCTTCCTGAGCGGCCTGGGCCACCTGGAGCGCAATGCGCGCGACCTGCAGGAGTCGGTCATGTCCATCCGCATGATGCCGATGGACTATGTGTTCAGCCGCTTCCCGCGCGTGATCCGCGACGTCAGCGCCAAGCTGGGCAAGCAGGTGCGCCTGGACACCTACGGCAAGGAAACCGAGCTCGACAAGGGGCTCATCGAGCGCATCGTCGATCCGCTCACGCACCTGGTGCGCAACAGCCTGGACCACGGCATCGAGACGCCCGAAGTTCGCCTGGCCAAGGGCAAGGACGCCACCGGCCAGCTGCTGCTGTCGGCGCAGCACCACGGCGGCAACATCGTGATCGAGGTGAGCGACGACGGCGCCGGCCTCAACCGCGAACGCATCCTCGCCAAGGCCCTGCAGCAGGGCATGGCGGTCAGCGAGACCATGCCCGACGAGGAGGTGTGGCAACTGATCTTCGCGCCCGGCTTCTCCACCGCAGAGCAGATCACCGACATCTCCGGGCGCGGCGTGGGCATGGACGTGGTCAAGCGCAACATCCAGGAAATGGGCGGGCATGTGGAGATCCACTCGCGCGGCGGGCAGGGCACCACCACGCGCATCATCCTGCCGCTCACGCTGGCCATCCTGAACGGCATGTCGGTCAAGGTGGGGTCCGAGGCCTACATTCTTCCGCTGAGCTACGTCATCGAGTCGCTGCAGCCGCTGCCCGAGCACCTGCATTCGATCACCGCCGACGGCCATGTGATCCGGGTGCGCGGCGAGTACCTGCCGCTCATCGAGCTGCACCGCGTGTTCGACGTGAGCGGCGCGCAGACCCAGCCCACGCAGGGCATCCTGGTGATCGTGCAGGCCGACGACAACCGCTTCGCGCTGATGGTGGACGAGCTGCTCGGCCAGCACCAGGTGGTGGTGAAGAACCTGGAGACCAATTACCGCAAGGTGCCGGGCATCTCGGCCGCCACCATCCTGGGCGACGGCAGCGTGGCTTTCATCATCGACGTGGGCGCCATGCCGCGCATCCAGCGCGCGCAGGCCGCGAGCGCGGTCGCGCTGGCGGGGGCTGCCCGGAGGACCGACGCCATCGCCCTGTGACGCCCACACAAGACGGAGACAGCTGAATGCGTTTCGATTTCTTCCGACGTTCCGGTTCCGGGGACACCAACGGCAACGCCGCCTCGGGTGCCGCGCTGGTGTCCAGCGAGCCCGGTGCCAACGGCCACGTGGCCTATGAAATGCTGCTCGATGCACAACGCCGCGTCATCGGCTACCGCATGGCGTGGCGCGCGCCGGGCGACGAGCCCGGCTCGCGCACGGCGTCGCCGGCCGCTGGCGTCAAGGCGCTGATGGACACGCTCGCCGTGCACCTCAACCCCGAGAACAGGGGCTGGCTGCTGGGACCGCAGGTGCTGTTCGTCGACGTGGCCGTCGACGCGCTGTTCCAGAGCGAGCTGCAGTCGCTGCCGGCGAACAACGTGGTGCTGTGCATGGGGCCGGACGACCTGCTGGACGCCGACATGCGCTCCATCCTGATGTTCCTGCGCGAGCAGGGCTTCGGCTTCATGCTGTGCGGCGCGCAGTCCTTGCCCGAAGATCCCGAGCTGCGCGCCATCGTCACCCACTTCGAGGTGGACGCCACCGACGTGGCGACCGTGTCGCGCATGCGCCAGGAAATGCTGCTCGGCCATCCGCCGGTGGAGCTCATCGCCGCGCGCGTGAAGAACTGGAACGAGTACGAGGCCTGCATCGCGCGCCGCGTGAACGTGTTCATCGACGGCACCTTCGGCAACCCGCCGGTGCGCGAGGCCGAGGACGCGCTGCAGCCCGAGTCGCTGCTCATCGTGCAGCTGATGCAGATGATCCAGCGCAACGAGGACGTGCGCACCATCGAGGCCTCGCTCAAGCACGACGCCGCGCTGACCTACCGGCTGCTGCGCTACATCAACTCGCCGTCGGTCGGCGTGGCGGTGGAGATCCATTCGCTGCGCCACGCGGTGACGATGCTGGGCTACTCGCCGCTGTACCGCTGGCTGTCGCTGCTGCTGGCCACCAGCAACAAGGCGGGCTCGCCCTTCATGATGAAGAAGGCCATTCTGCGCGGGCGTTTCGTCGAGCTCATGGGCCAGGGCATGCTGCCGCCCGGCGAGTCCGACAACCTGTTCGTGGCCGGCATGTTCTCGCTGCTCGACCAGTTGCTGGGGGTGTCGATGGAAGGCGTGTTGCGCAAGGTGCAGCTCACCGAGGCGGTGCAGCAGGCCATTCTGTCGCGCGGCGGGCTCTATGGTCCCTTCGTGGCGCTGGCAGAGGCCTGCGAGCTGGACAACGGCGAGGCCTCGCGCCTGTCCGAAGCGCTGTTCGTGAGCGCCTCGCAGGTCAACGCGGCGCAGCTGTCGGCCCTGGTGTGGTCGCAGGACGCGGGTCCTGCCGCGTCGGGGCCGTGAAATGACCGTGACCGTGATGGCGCCCACGCCCCGGAAAGTACAGGGCTTTGGTGCGTCTGATCGGCGCATTGGAAACGGCGGCTGCTATGTACATTGAAAGCCACATTTCCAAGGCTGCCGTGAACTCCGAGTTTCTTTTTACCGACAGCGATTTCTCGCGGATCCGCACGCTCATCCATCGCCGCGCCGGCATCGCCCTGGGCGAGCAGAAGCGCCAGATGGTGTACAGCCGCCTCTCGCGGCGGCTGCGCGAGCTGCAGGTGCCCGAGTTCGCCACCTACCTCGACTGGCTGGAAGAGCGCCAGGACGGGGACGAGTGGCAGGTGTTCATCAACTCGCTCACCACCAACCTCACCTCGTTCTTTCGCGAGGCGCATCACTTTCCGACGCTGGCCGACCACGTGCGCCGCGCGCAGCAGCCGGTCACGGTGTGGTGCGCCGCGGCATCGACCGGGGAGGAGCCCTATTCGCTGGCCATCACGCTGATGGAGGCGCTGGGCGACAAGGCGGCCTCCGCGCGCATCATCGCCACCGACATCGACACCGCGGTGCTGGCCAAGGCCGCGACCGGCGTGTTCACCACCGAGCAGGTGCGCGCCCTGGCGCCGGAGCGGCTGCGCCGCTTCTTCAACAAGGGCACGGGCGCGAATGCCGGCAAGGTGCGCGTGCGCCCCGAAGTTGCGGCGCTGGTGAAGTTCTCGCGGCTCAACCTGCTCGACAGTTCGTGGTCGGTGAAGGAGCCGGTCGACGCGATCTTCTGCCGCAACGTGATGATCTATTTCGACAAGCCCACGCAGAAGAAGGTGCTCGACCGCTTCGCGCCGCTGCTCAAGCCGGGCGGCCTGCTGTTCGCCGGGCATTCGGAGAATGCGTCGCTGGTCAACCCGGCGTTCCGCCCGCTGGGGCAGACCGTGTACGAGCTGGCGCGCGCGCGCACCCCGGGCCTGCCATGAGTGCCACCCATGTGGGCGCGCCGGGAGCGGTGGCGACCCATCACTACTTCGACCGCGACGTCGGCCTGATGGCCGTGAAGCTGCTGCCGTCGGAGTACTACGTGACCTCGAGCGACACCGTGCTGAGCACCGTGCTCGGTTCGTGCGTGGCCGCCTGCCTGCACGACCGCGAAGCGGGCGTGGCGGGCATGAACCATTTCATGCTGCCCGACGAGGGCGAGGCGGGTCCCGGGGCCCCCAGGCGCCACGCCACCGAATCGATGCGCTACGGCGCCTACGCCATGGACGTGCTCATCCGCGAGCTGGTGCGCGTGGGCGCGCGGCGCGACCGGCTGCAGGCCAAGGTGTTCGGCGGCGGCGCCGTGCTGGCCAACATGACGACGCTGAACATCGGCGACCGCAATGCGGATTTCGTGCTGCGCTACCTGCGCGACGAACGCATCGAGATCGCCGCGCAGGACCTGCGCGGACCGCATGCGCGCCGCGTGTGCTTCCTGCCCTCGACCGGCAAGGCCATCGTGCGCAAGCTGCGCGCGCAGACGGAGGTTCAGCAAGTACAGAGCGTGGAAGGCGAATTGCTGCGCGGGCTCACCGGCCTGCGCACCGCGCCCGATCTGCAACGAACGGCCCCCCTGCCGGTCGCCCGTGTGGCGCCGGCGGCCGCAATCAAAGGAAACCGGTGAGCGTCAAGAAAATCAAGGTGCTGTGCGTCGACGACTCGGCACTGATCCGCAGCGTGATGACCGAGATCATCAACAGCCAGAGCGACATGACCGTGGTCGGCACCGCAGCCGATCCGCTGGTGGCGCGCGACCTCATCAAGGTCACCAACCCCGACGTGCTCACGCTCGACGTGGAAATGCCGCGCATGGACGGACTGGAGTTTCTCGAGAAGCTCATGCGCCTGCGCCCCATGCCCGTGGTGATGGTGTCGTCGCTGACCGAGCGCGGCTCTGAAATCGCGCTGCGTGCGCTCGAGCTGGGCGCCATCGACTTCGTCACCAAGCCGCGCCTGGGCGTGCGCGACGGGCTGCTCAACTACACCGAACTCATTGCCGGCAAGATCCGTACGGCCGCGAGTGCGCGGCTGCTGCCGAGCCGGCACGCCACCGCGCGCCCGGGCCATGGCGCAGGTGCCGACGCGCCGCAGGAATCGCTGTTGCGCAGCCCGCTGCTGAGCACCGAGAAACTCATCATCATCGGTGCGTCCACCGGCGGCACCGAGGCCATTCGCGAAGTGCTGCAGCCGCTGCCGCCGGATTCGCCCGCGGTGATGATCGCGCAGCACATGCCGGCCGGCTTCACGCGTTCGTTCGCGCAGCGCCTGGACGGCCTGTCCCGCATCAACGTGAAGGAAGCCGAGCACGGCGAGCGCGTGCTGCCGGGCCATGCCTACATTGCGCCGGGCGGCTTCCACCTGTCGCTGGCGCGCAGCGGTGCCAACTACGTGGCGCACCTCGACCAGGAGCCGCCGGTGAACCGTCACCGCCCGTCCATCGACGTGCTGTTCGACTCCGCGGCCAAGCATGCCGGCAAGAACGCCATCGGGATCATCCTGACCGGCATGGGCAAGGACGGTGCCGAGGGCCTGCTGCGCATGAAGCGCGCCGGCGCCCACACGCTGGCCCAGGACGAAGCGAGCTGCGTGGTCTTCGGCATGCCGCGCGAAGCCATCGCGCTGGGCGCGGTGGACGAGGTGTCCCCCCTGAGTGAAGTGAGCCGCCGTGTTCTGGCGCATCTGCGCACGTTCGGTGAACGTGCGAACCGAGTTTGAAAAAAGACCTGTTGGAGTTGGAAATATCGTGATCGACAAGAGCATCAAAATCCTGGTTGTGGACGACTTCCCGACCATGCGCCGCATCGTGCGCAACCTGCTGAAGGAGCTGGAGTTCCTCAACGTCGACGAGGCCGAGGACGGCGCGGCCGGCATCGAGAAACTGCGCGGGGGCAACTTCGGCTTCGTGGTGTCGGACTGGAACATGCCGAACATGGACGGCCTGACCATGCTGCAGACCATCCGCGCCGACCCCGAGCTGAAGAAGCTGCCGGTGCTGATGGTGACGGCCGAGGCCAAGAAGGAAAACATCGTGGCGGCCGCGCAGGCGGGTGCCAACGGCTACGTGGTGAAGCCCTTCACCGCCGCCACGCTGGAAGAAAAGATCACCAAGATCTTCGAAAAACTTGCCAAGGAAGCGGCGTGACATGAGCCAGATCGCGACGGAGGCTGCGGACTCCACCAACACCGCCGAACAACTGCTGGGCCGCATCGGCCAGCTGACGCGCCAGCTGCGCGAGGGCCTGCGCGAGCTGGGCCTCGACAAGGAGGTCGCCAAGGCCGCCCAGGCGATTCCGGACGCGCGCGACCGCCTGAGCTACGTGGCCGAGACCACCGAGCGCGCGGCGCACCGGGCGCTCAACGCCATCGATGTGGCGCAGCCGCTGCAGGAAGCGCTGGCCGCCGACGCCAAGGGCCTGAGCCAGCGCTGGGACAAGTGGTTCGAGAACCCGATCGAGCTCGACCATGCGCGCGAACTGGTGCTGGACACGCGCGGCTACCTCAACCAGGTGCCGCAGCGCGCGAGCGAGATCAACTCGCAGCTGATGGAAATCCTCATGGCGCAGGACTTCCAGGATCTGACCGGCCAGGTCATCAAGAAGATGATGGAAGTGGTCAACGACGTGGAGACGCAGCTGCTCCAGGTGCTCATCGACAACTCGCCCCCCGAGAAGCGCGTCGAGGCCGCGCACAGCCTGCAGAACGGCCCCCAGGTGAAGCCGGGCAACCCCGACGCGGTGACCGACCAGGCACAGGTCGACGACCTGCTGGAGAGCCTGGGCTTCTGACGCCCCGAAGCGCCCGGCCAGCCGCGGCCGGGCCGCGCTGATTAAGCGAAGAGCAGGGCGATCAGGGCCCTGATCGGCAGATTGTTCCGGACCACCAAATTCAATAATTTGGTTCTAGGCAAGGCGTATTCCGCCACCGCCATCCGGAGCATGAATGTCTGAGGAAAGCGATCTCGAAAAAACGGAACCCGCCTCCGAGCGGCGCCTGGAGAAGGCGCGCGAGGAAGGCAACGTTGCCCGTTCACGCGAACTCACCACGTTCGTGATGCTGGCGACCGCCAGCGCCGGGCTGTGGCTCGCCGGCGATTCGCTCAGCCAGAGCCTGAACGGCGCGCTGCGCCTGGGCCTGCAGTTCGACCGCGCCAGCGCCTTCGACCCGCAGCACATGCTGGCCCAGACCGGGCTCATGGCGATGCAGGCGCTGATGGCCGTGGGCCCGTGGTTCGCCATGATGGTCGTGGCCGCGGTGGTCGCGCCGCTGATGCTGGGCGGCTGGATGTTCTCCGGCAAGGCGGTGGCCTTCAAGGCCGGCAAGCTCAATCCGCTGGCCGGCATCGCGCGCATGTTCTCCGCGCAGTCGCTGGCCGAGCTGGTCAAGGCGCTGGCCAAGTCGGCGCTGATCGGCTGGGTGGCGTGGCGGGTGGTGTCGGGCGACATCGAAGCCCTGATGGCGCTGATGGCGCAGCCCGCGCACTACGCGCTGCCGCACGCCATGGTGCTGGTGGCCAAGCACTGCGCGCTGATCGCCGCCACGCTCTTCCTGGTGGCCGCGATCGACGTGCCCTTCCAGCTGTGGAGCTACTTCCGCAAGCTGCGCATGTCGCGCGAAGACCTGCGCCAGGAACACAAGGAAAGCGAAGGCGATCCGCAGATCAAGGCGCAGATCCGCCGCCAGCAGCAGCAGATGGCGCGCCGCCGGATGATGGCCGAGGTGCCCAAGGCCGACATCGTGCTCACCAACCCGACGCACTTCGCGGTGGCGCTGAAGTACATGGACAGCGACATGCGCGCGCCGCGCGTGGTGGCCAAGGGCACCGAGCTGGTGGCGGCGCGCATCCGCGAGATGGCCAAGGAACACAACGTGCCCATCCTGGAGGCACCGCCGCTGGCCCGTTCGCTCTACAAGCACACGAAGCTGGGGCAGGAGATTCCCGCGGGCCTGTACACAGCCGTGGCCGAGGTGCTGGCCTGGGTGTACCAGCTCAAGCGCTGGAAGAGCGACGGCGGTGACGCGCCCCGCACGCCGACCGACCTGCAGGTGCCCGCAGACCTTCAATACACCGACACAGCCCAACCCGTGGAATCCCAAGCCGCATGAACGCGTTGACAACTTTCCTGCGACTGCCGCCGAACACGTTCTCCGGCTCGCAGTTCAAGGGCATGGCCGGCCCGGTGCTCATCATCCTCATCCTGAGCATGATGGTGCTGCCGCTGCCGCCCTTCCTGCTCGACCTGCTGTTCACCTTCAACATCGCGGTGTCGGTGATGGTGCTGCTGGTGAGCATGTACACCATGAAGGCGCTCGACTTCGCCGCCTTCCCGGCGGTGCTGCTGTTCTCCACGCTGCTGCGCCTGTCGCTGAACGTGGCGTCCACCCGCGTGGTGCTGATGCACGGCCACACCGGCCCCGACGCCGCGGGCAAGGTGATCGAGGCCTTCGGCCACTTCCTGGTGGGCGGCAATTTCGCCGTGGGCGTGATGGTGTTCATCATCCTCGTGCTGATCAACTTCATGGTGATCACCAAGGGCGCGGGCCGCATCGCCGAGGTGGGCGCGCGCTTCATGCTCGACGCCATGCCCGGCAAGCAGATGGCCATCGACGCCGACCTGAACGCCGGCCTGATCGGCGAGGAAGTGGCGCGCAAGCGCCGCGCCGAGGTGGCGCAGGAGGCCGACTTCTACGGCTCCATGGACGGTGCCAGCAAGTTCGTGCGCGGCGACGCCATCGCGGGCCTGCTGATCATGGTGATCAACATCATCGGCGGCCTGGTGGTCGGCATGCTGCAGCACGGGCTGGACTTCTCGACCGCCGGCAAGACCTACACGCTGCTGGCCATCGGCGACGGCCTGGTGGCGCAGATTCCGGCGCTGGTGATCTCCACCGCGGCCGGCGTGATCGTCTCGCGCGTGACCACCGACGAGGACGTCGGCAGCCAGCTGACCGGCCAGCTCTTCTCCAACCCGCAGGTGCTGTTCCTCACGGCCGGCATCGTCGGCCTGCTGGGCATGATTCCCGGCATGCCGAACCTGGCGTTCCTGCTGATCGCGGGCGGCCTGGTGTGGCTGGGCCGCCGCCTGCTGCTGCGCAAGCCGCAGGAGGCCGCGCAGCAGGCTGCGGCCGCCGCGCAGGCCGCGAGCGTGTCGCCCGCGGCCGAGATGGCCGAGGCCACCTGGGACGACGTGGCCATGGTCGACCCGCTGGGCATGCAGGTCGGCTACCGGCTCATTCCGCTGGTGGACCAGTCGCAGCAGGGCGAGCTGCTGGGCCGCATCAAGAGCATCCGCAAGAAGATCGCGCAGGAGGTGGGCTTCCTGGTGCCGGTGGTGCACATCCGCGACAACCTCGAGATCAACCCCAACACGTACATCATCAGCCTGAAGGACGTGGAGATCGGCCGCGGCGAGGCCTACCCGAACCAGTGGATGGCCATCAACCCCGGCCAGGTGACGGGTTCGCTGCCCGGCACGCCCACGCGCGACCCGGCCTTCGGCCTGGCGGCGGTGTGGATCGACGCCAGCCTGCGCCAGCAGGCGCAGGTGTACGGCTACACGGTGGTCGATGCCTGCACCGTGATGGCCACGCACCTGAACCACCTGATCCAGACGCACGCCGCCGAACTGCTCGGGCGCCAGGAAGTGCAGCAGCTGCTCGACCAGATCGCCAAGACCGCGCCCAAGCTCACCGAGGACCTGGTGCCCAAGGTGCTGTCGCTCAGCACGCTGCACAAGGTGCTGCAGAACCTGCTCGACGAAGAGGTGCCGATCCGCGACATGCGCACCATCCTCGACGTGATGGCCGAGCATGCGCCGACCATTAAGGACCCGACCGAGCTGACCACGCTCACCCGCCTGGCCCTGGGCCGCGCCATCACGCAGCAGCTGTTCCCGGGCGAGACCGAGATGCAGGTCATCGGCCTGGACGGCTCGCTCGACGGCGTGCTGCAGCAGGCGCTGACCAGCAGCAGCGGCATCGAGCCCGGCATTGCCGACAACTTGCTGCGCCAGGCGCAGGCCGCCATCGTTCGACAGGAACAGCTGGGCCTTGCGCCCGTGCTGGTCGTGCAGCACGCGCTGCGCGTGCTGCTGTCGCGTTTCCTGCGGCGCAGCCTGCCGCAGCTCAAGGTGCTTTCGCATGCGGAGATTCCTGACTCCCGCACCATCAAGATCACTGCCGCCATTGGAGGACGCGTTTGAATTCCCAGCAGACCGACGTGCGCACGACCGCACGCAAATTCGTCGCGGCCACCAGCCGCGAAGCCCTGAGACTCGTGCGCGAGGCGCTGGGCGCCGACGCCATCGTGCTCAGCCACCGCGTGGCGCCGGAGGGCGTCGAGATCGTCGCCATGGTGGAGGGCGAGATGCAGCAGGTGGTGGGCGACGCCTCGCCTGTGAAGCCTGCGGCCCCCTTGGCCCCCGCAGCTCCTTCGGCCCCTGCGGCTGTGGTGCCGGTGCCGGTTGCGATTGCCGCTCCGGTCGCGCCTGTCGCACCGGTGGCAGCCGTCACCCCTGTCGCGCCCGTGGCGCGCGCCGTGCCGTTGACGCCGGTCGCCATGGCGCCCGTGGCCCCGGTCGTGCCCACCGCGCCCGCCGACACGGTGCTCAACGAACTGCACTCCATGCGCGGCATGATCGAGGAGCAGCTCGCCAGCGTGGTGTGGAACGACAAGCAGCGCCGCGACCCCGTGCGCGGCCGCCTGCTGCGCACGCTGCTCGGCGCCGGCTTCAGCGCAAAGCTCTCCAAGGCCATGCTCGAGAAGCTGCCCACCGGCCAGAGCTACGCCGAAGGCATGGCCTACGTGCGCTCCGAGTTGATTCGCGCCGTGCCTGTGCACGAAGACGAAGACGCCCTGTTCGCGCAAGGCGGCGTCTATGCGCTGATGGGCCCGACCGGCGTCGGCAAGACCACCACCACCGCCAAGCTGGCCGCGCGCTGCGTGATGCGCTTCGGTGCCGACAAGCTCGCGCTGGTCACCACCGACAGCTACCGGATCGGCGCCTACGAGCAACTGCGCATCTACGGCCAGATCCTCAACGTGCCGGTGTACGCCGTGAAGGACGCGGCCGACCTGCACCTCGTGCTGCAGGACCTGCGCGACAAGCACATGGTGCTGATCGACACCGTCGGCATGAGCCAGCGCGACCGCGCGGTGCCCGAGCAGATCGCCATGCTGGGCCAGAGCCCGCGCCCGGTGAAGCGCCTGCTGCTGCTGAACGCCACCAGTCACGGCGACACGCTCAACGAGGTGGTGCATGCCTACCGCCAGGGCAACGAGCTGACCGGCTGCATCTTCACCAAGGTCGACGAGTCCACGCACCCGGGCGCGCTGATCGACACCGTCATTCGCCACCGCCTGCCGGTGCACTACATCTCCAGCGGCCAGAAGGTGCCCGAGAACCTGCTGCAGGCCGACCGCGCGCAACTCGTGGACAGCGTGTTCCAGCCGCGCCAGCACAACCCGCTGTTCGTGCCGGCCGAGAGCGACCTGCAGGAAGAACCCGCGGGCGCCGGCCCGTCGGCGCAGGTGGTGCAGGCGCAGGGCGAGACCGACCGCCTGCGGCTGAAGTACCAGAACCTGATCCGCGCCATGGCGCACGACGCGCAGGAGCTGGCCACCGCCGCCGGCGCGCTGTCCGGTGCGCAGATCGGCTTCGATCGCGCACGCGGCCTCTGGCGCCAGGCGGGCGACGCCGAGACCGGCCAGAAGGCCGTGCTGCAAGACCTCGCGGTGCATGCGCGCGGCGAAGTGGCCGCGGGTTGCGAGACCTACGTGCTGGCGCTGTCGGGCCAGATCGGCCTGCGCTCCAACGAAGGCGGCGACGCCTACGAATGCCATGGCAGCCTGCTGCTGTCGGACCGCACGGGCCTGCCGCTCGCCGCCCCGAACCAGTGGCTCGCCACCGCCGCCACGCGCGGCATGAAGGACCCGGCACGCAAGCCGGGCGCGCGCCAGGCGCCCTGGCTGCGCCAGCAGGACTTCGGCGCCCGCACGATGGTGCACGTGCTCACGCGCCTGCCCGGCATCGAGGCCATGGTGCAGTGGCAGGCCGCCGGCCAGCGCTGGCTGGCGCGCGCGCCGGGCTCCACCGCCGTGATCGATTCGCGCACCGGCGCGCCCGACACCTTGGCCCGGCTGGATCTCGAATTCGGCGAAGGCCGGCCGGTGCGCTTTCGCGGCAAGCCGGCGCTCCAATGCGAAGCGCACGTCGACGTGGTGCTGCGCTTCAACGCCGCCGCCGCGGCGGCGGGCATCGAGCGCGGCGCCATGCCCGCGCTGCGCTGCGTGGCCACCCGCACGCTCGACGCGCGCACCGGCAACGTGCTGGCGCTGGGCTTTGCGCTGTCGAACGCCGGCGCCGAAGTGACGGCGCGCCAGCTCGCGCAATGGCAAGGCTGGGCCAACGAGGCCGAGCCCTGCTTCCGACTGCTGCGCGACGGCGTGCAGCTGGTGGGCGGCATCGGCGAGCTGGGCGACCCGGACAACATGAAGCGCCTGCTCATCGCCGGGCAGGTGACCACCACCGTGTGGCGCCTGCTGCACGCCGAGGGTGAATGGGCCGACCGCACGCGCACGCTGCTGGGCCAGCTGACGGCCCGCCCCGCGCGCAACGGACGGCTCATGAGCGGCAGCGCGCTGTATGCCGGGGTGGGCAAGCTCTTCCTGCTGCTGGAGGCGCTGGGCACCGAATCGACGGCGCCCGTGCAGGCGCCGCGCGCGCTGGAGCCGCTGGGCCGATGAGGAGAACCGCATGAGCAAGCTGGTCGCCGACCAGGCGGACGGACTGCGGCGCCTGCTGGCGCCGAAGCCCACGCGCGTGATCGCCGTCGCCGGCATGGGGCAGGGCGCCGGCGGCACCACTGCCGCCATGAACCTGGGCGTGGCCCTGGTCCAGCAGGGCAAAAGCGTGCTGCTGCTGGATGAACACTGCCCGAAGGAAGGCTCGGCCTGCGAGGTCTGGGCGATCGATCCGCTCGGCAGCCTGGCCGACGTCGCCAGCCATCGGCTGACGCTGGACGGGGCCGACGTGCAGGCCGGGTGCGGGGTGCACGTGCTGCCCGCGCCGCCCGGCGTGGCGCCGGACACGACCGACCCGCGCGCGCTGTGGCCCGACGGCGTGGTCATCGTCGACGCGGCCTTCGACCGCGAGGGGCGCCTGTCGCCGCTCGCGCGGGACGCGGACGACCTGCTGCTGGTGCTCAAGCCGCATCCGGCGTCGATCACCTCGGCCTATGCGGGCATCAAGAACCTGCACTACGCGCACGGGCTGAAGCAGCTGCGCTTTCTCATCAACGGCGTGGTCGATATCGACGGCGCGCAGCAGATCATGAACAACCTCGCCAACGCCGGCAGCCGCTACCTCGCGCTGTCGCTGCTGCCCGCCGGGCTGGTGCGCTTCGATGCGCGCATTCCCGATGCGTGGCGGCTGAAGCAGACCATTGCCGAGGCCTTTCCCGCCAGCGCGGCCGCGGTGGACTTCCGGCGCCTGGCCGACGACGTGGGCCGCTGGCCGTGGCGCGCGGCCGTGCCGCTGCAGGCCGCCTGACGCGCCGACCACCCCATCAACGGAACAAGGACGGCCGTGTACACCGCACAGGGAACCATCGACAAATCGCACCTGCTGGCGCAGCATCAACCGCTGGTGCGCCGCATCGCGCTGCAGATGATGTCCAAGCTGCCCGCCAGCGTGGAGCTAGACGACCTGATCCAGGCCGGCATGCTGGGCCTGCTGGACGCGTCCAGCCGCTACCAGGACAACCGCGGTGCGCAGTTCGAGACCTTCGTCAGCCAGCGCATCCGCGGCGCCATGCTCGACGAGCTGCGTGCCAACGACTGGGGCTCGCGCGGCCTGCGCCAGTCGGCGCGTGGCGTCGAGAAGGCCATTCACGCGCTGGGCCACCGGCTCGGGCGCTCGCCCACCGAAGGGGAGATCGCCAAGGAGCTGAAGATGGACCTGGAGGCGTACCAGTCGCTGCTGCAGGAAATCCAGGGCTGCCAGCTGCTGTACGTCGAGGACTTCGCCAAGGACGATGCCGACAACCCCTTCCTCGATGCGCATTCGCAGGAATCGCGAAAGGACGGACGCGCGAGCAACGACCCGCTGGAGCAGTTGCTGGAAAGCGGCTTCAGGCACCAGCTGGTCGACGCGATTGCAACCTTGCCCGAGCGCGACCAGCTGCTGCTGAACCTGTACTACGAGGAAGAGCTGAACCTGCGGGAAATAGGCGCCATTCTCGAAGTGAGCCAGTCGCGCGTGTGCCAGCTGCACAGCCAGGCGATCAGCCGGCTGCGCGCGAAGCTCAAGGACCTGCTGTAGGGCCTGCTGTAGGGCCTGCTGCAGGGCCGGCGGCGGGCCAGTCGCCGTCGGCATCGAAGCGCCGCAGCCAGCGCGCCGACGTGGCGGGCGTGAACATGTCCTCGCGCGCCGTGTTGGGCGGATGGCTCACCAGCCAGAGCCTTGGCAGGCGCACCGGCTTCAGCGCTTCGGCCAGTGCGCGCAGGGGCTCGGGCACCCCTTGTTCGACCGGGTGCAGCGCAGGAGCGTCGCCGGCCTCGATCCACAGGCCCCGGCCTTCCATGCACGGCTGCACGCGCAGGCCCGGCACCTGGCCCAGCCGGCCTTGCAAGGCATTCACGCCCCCCAGGGTGGTGGCGTGGTCGCCGCACACCAGCACCCCGAAGCTCGGCGTGCGCATGCCGCCCTCCAGGCTCATGCCGTCGGGCCTGCTGGAGCGCATGAAGAAGGGCTTGTCCACGTCGAGCCCGAGAAACCGTTGCGCCAGGGCGAACTCGGCCACCTGCTGGAACGCATAGCGCTCCAGCACCGGCGGGCGCCCGATGCCCAGGCCCATGTAGGCCTGCTCGGGCTGCAACCGTTGCAATGCGCCCAGCCACCACGCGCGCAGTTCGTCCTTGCGCGCCTTCCAGAACGCCAGCGGAAAGTGCAGTGCGAGGTAGTCCAGGCCGGGCGCGGCCTTGGCAAGGCGCGCGCGGCGGCACCGCGCGAGCGCCTGGAACTCGAACTGCGACGAGCTTTCCTTCGTCGGGGCGTCGAAGGCTTCGAGCGAGACGGTGTCGTCGGCATGCTTGAGGAAGTGCGTTTCGATGTCGGCCTGCGTGTGCGCCCTGCGCGCGACGGCGCCGCTGCGCAGGCCCATGTAGCGGGTCAGCGCGTGGCCGGTGAGCGCCTGGAACTCCTCGTGCAACTGCGGAATGAGCAAGGCCAGCCGGCCCGCGTCGGCCTTGGAGCGCACCTGAAAGTAGGCCGAGGCGTGCATGGCCAGCCGCCAGGTGGCGGGCGGTTGCGGCGGGCCCGACGCATCGCTGGCTGGCACCGTGGCCGTGGCGCCGGCGTCGGTGCGCAGGGCGTCGATCCAGCGCTGCAGCTCGGGTGCGGGCAGATGGTCGCGGCCGCGCATGCCGGGCGCGTAGAGCACGTGGAACCGGTCGCGGCCGAACATGTCGACGAGGGCCTGGCTCTGGTTGAGTCCCAGCGAGTCGGGCGTGAGCTTCAGCTCCACGGCATGCGTCACCTGCGCCGCGCCCGGCGACGGGTGGCCCGGCGGCACGACCACCAGGTCGGCGGAGAGGCTGCCCTTCGGCTTGCGCCAATGGCAGTCGCCCTTGCGCAACGGCCGGGGGGCCGGGTTGCCGATGAGCGGCATGCCGTTGACGGCAAAGGCCAGCTCCGACTTGAAGGGCGCCTGCCAGAAGCCCACCTGGTAGTCGCAGGCGTCCAGCAGCGTGGCGAAGCTGCGATGCGCGTCGCTGCGCACCTTGGGCTTGTCGTCGCCGCCGGCATGCACCGCGGACTCTTCGCCGGGCTGCATCTCGTAGCAGCGCGAGTCGGGGCGCACCGGAAAGGCCACGGCGAAGGCGCCGAGCGCGCGATACAGCGGCAGGAAGGGCAGCGGCCGGCCCCAGGTGTTGCCCGCCTCGCCGTGGCCTTGCATGGCCGTGGCGTCTGCGACGGCGCTGGCTGCGATGCAGTGGCGGCCCAGGTCGGCCAGCACCTGCGTGAGCACGCCCGCTGCCTTGCGCAGGCCGGCCTCCTGCCATTGCAGCGCGGGATAGATTTGCAGGCTGGCCTCCAGGTCCTGTTCGAGCAGCGCGCCGACCGGCAGGGTGGGCGCTTCGGCGGCACAGAGCAGCTTGCCCAGCCGGTACACGAGCACGCCCATGGGACGACGCAGGGTTTCGATGCCTTCGGGGCCGAGCGCGTCCAGCACGGCCAAAGCCTTGGCGAGGTGCGGTTCGCAGGAGGTCTGGAGGGGGTGGGGCGGGAGG
>NZ_CEEDFC010000017.1:0-157008 GCF_979254005.1 Variovorax sp. AC103
GATGGCGCCCCCGGCCCCGCTGCCGGCGTCCTGATCCGCCAGGCCCGCCCGCCATGACCACCGACGCCGCCACCCCCGCACCGTCGCGCCGCAGCCTGCGCGCGCTCGACGCACTGGCCTTCTTCGCGCCCGACATCCAGGGCGGCGTCGGGCCGTTCCTGATCGTCTTCATGGCCGGCACGCTGGCCTGGGACCCGCAACGCATCGGCACCGTGATGTTCGTCTCGGCGCTGGTGGGCCTGGTGGTGCAGGCGCCGGCCGGCGCGCTGATCGACAGCGTGCGTCACAAGCCGCGCTGGATCGCGGGGGCCATCGCGCTCATCGCGGCGTGCCTGGTGGTCATGGCGAACTGGCCGGGCTACGGCGTGATCCTGGCGGGCCAGTCGCTCATCGGCGCGGCGGGCACGCTGGTGGCGCCCGCCATCGCGGCCACCAGCCTGGGCATGGTGGGGCGCGCCGGGCTGGACGCGCGCGTCGGCCGCAACGCGGCCATCACCGCGGGCGGCACGGTGCTGTGGGCGCTGGGCACCGGCTGGGTCGGCCACGCCTTCGGTCCGCATGCGATGTTCTTCTACGCGGTGGCGATGGCGCTGCCGACGGTGGTGGCTGCCATGCTGATCCGCCAGCGCGACGTCGATCCGCGGCTGGCGCGCGGCGCCGATGCCGATGCCGATGCCGACCGCGAGGCCGGCGCCGCGCCATCCACCGCCCGCTGGTACGACCGCCGCCTGGTCGTGCTGCTGGTCTGCGCCTTCCTGTTCCACCTGGCCAACGCCGCCATGCTCACGCTGGTGGCGCAGAAGGTCGGCAGCCGGGCCGGCACCTCGGCCACGCTGTGGCTGTCGGGCGGCGTGATCGTCACGCAGCTGGTCACCATTCCGATCGCGCTGGCGGTCGGGCGCTGGGCGCCGCGGCTGGCGCGCAAGCCGCTCTTTCTCGTCGGCTTCGCGGTGCTGCCGGTGCGCGGGCTGCTCTACCTGCTGGCCGACAGCCCGGCCGCGCTGCTGTCGCTGCAGGTGCTCGACGGCATCGGCGCGGGCATCTTCGGCGTGATGCTGACCCTGATGATCGGGGACCTCACGCGCGGCAGCGGCCACTTCAACCTTGCGCTGGGCATCGGTGCGGCCTGCGTGGGGCTGGGCGCGGCGCTCAGCAACCTGGTGGCGGGCACGGTGGCGCACCTGGCCGGCTACGGCACGGCCTTCGTGATGCTGGCGGGCGTCGCGGCCTGTGCGCTGACGCTGTTCGCACTGGCCATGCCGGAAACTCGCGACCGGCGCCGTTCGATCGCGAACGCGCCCACCGACTCCGCACTGACCCCCGCCGCTCCATGACCAAAGACACCGTGTCCGCCCTGCCCCCTTCTTCCTCATCTGCCCTTGCGGACAGCCAGAGCCCGCCGCCCCACGAAGGCGGCGGCAACGGCCTGCTCTGGGTGCTGGTGGCGGTCGCCGTGCTGTTCGCCTTCCTGCGACCGCGCGCGCCGATGGACTGGCTGAAGCTGGTCGACTGGCAGACCGTGGGCGCGCTGGCCGGGCTGCTCGCCATCACGCAGGGCGTGGAGAAGAGCGGCATGCTGCAGGCGGCCGCCCAGCGCCTGCTGGCGCGCACCACCAACCTGCGCCAGCTCGCGCTGCTGCTCACCGCCACCGCCGCCGTGCTGTCGGCGCTGGTCACCAACGACGTGAGCCTGTTCCTGCTGGTGCCGCTCACGCGCGTGCTGGCCACCCAAGCGCACCTGCCGCTGGCGCGGCTGGTGGTGCTGCAGGCCCTGGCGGTGAACGCGGGCTCGGCGCTCACGCCCATCGGCAATCCGCAGAACCTGTACCTGTGGCACCGCACCGGCGAGAGCTTCGGCGGCTTCATGGCCATGATGGCGCCCACCGTGCTGGTCATGCTGTTCTGGCTGTTCGTGGCCGTGTGGCTGCTGGTGCCGCGCACGGCCATCGCGCTCAAGCCCTCTGCCGAGGCCGCGCCGGTGCAGCCGCGCCTGCTGGCGCTGTCCGGCGTGCTGTTCGTGGGTTTCGTCGTCGCGCTCGACCGGCACTGGCTGCTGGCGGGCCTGGCGGTGGTGTTCGTCGCCTACCTGCTGTTCCAGCGCCGCGTGCTGCTGGGCGTGGACTGGGCGCTGCTGGCCATCATCGCGCTGATGTTCGTGGACCTGCGCCAGCTGGCGGAGCTGCCGTCGGTGGCCGCGCTGGTGGGGCAGTGGCCCATTGCCGAAGGCTGGCGCGCGTACCTGGCGGCCATCGTCACCTCGCAGTTCATCAGCAACGTGCCGGCCACCATCCTGCTGGACCGCTACGTGCACGACCTGCCCGCGCTGGCGGCAGGCGTGAGCGTGGGCGGCTTCGGCTGCGTGCTGGGCTCGCTCGCGAACCTCATCGCGCTGCGGCTGGCCAAGGTGCCGCACGGGCTGCGCGAGTTTCACCGCATCAGCATTCCTTTCCTGATCGTGTGCGCGGCGTCTGCGGTGCTGCTGCGGCTCGGTTGAAACGCGCTTTTTCCTGTTCCACAACCACTCTCACAAGGGACTTTCATTCCATGCCACATCCTCACGAAACCCATGACACCCTGGACGTCTGGTCGGTCGAAGGCCGTTTCCAGCACCTGGTGTACAGCCCCAAGGGCGGCGTCGAAGGCGTGCTGATCGACACCGACGGCGTGCTCACGCAGTTCGTGTTCGACCGCCACGACGAAGGCGCCGCGTCCGCCTTCGCGGGCCTGCAGGCCGGCCAGGCGCTGGTGATCGAGGGCACCGAAGAAGGCCCCTCCCCCAAGGGCGAGGCCGGGCACACGGTCTACCGCTTCGAGCGGCTCGCCTCGGTCGACGGCCAGGCACCGCGCCACACGGACGCCGAAGCGGACATCGCGGGCACGGTGGCACGCTTCAACTACGCGCGCCATGGCGAGGCCAACGGCGTGGTGCTGGACACCGGCGACTTCGTCCACACCCGGCCCGACGGCTTCGCGCGGCTGGGCCTGAAGGTCGGCGACAAGGTGCGCGCCGAGGGCCATGCCCAGCCGCTGGCCGCGGGCGAGGGGCGCGTGGTCGAGGCCGTGAAGGTCAACGGCCGGCCGGTGCGGGACGCAGAAAAGGGCTGAAGCGCTTGTCTTTGTCTTTCTCCCTCCCCTCCCGGGGGAGGGCTGGGGTGGGGGCACGACGGCCTCTGAACAAGCGCGGCGCCTGATCGAAGGCTTGCCCCCATCCCAGCCTTCCCCCGGGAGGGGAAGGAGCAAAACCGGTCGCGCGCCGTCCGCTGTGTATTTCTCCCTCCCCTCCCGGAAGAGCGCCGGGGTGGGCGCACGGCGGCCTCCGAAAAAGCGCGGACCGGATCGCGTAGTCTCGCGGCCCATGTCATCTACCGTCTATGCCCTGCTCGCCATCGCGCTCTGGACCACCCTCGCCTCGCTGGGCACCGCCCTGTCGCACCTGCCGCCGTTCCTGCTCACCGGGCTGGCGCTGGTCATCGGCAGCGTGCCGAGCTGGCCGCTCGTGCTGCGCGACCGCCGCGCCTGGACGGTGCCGCCGCGCACGCTGGCGCTGGGCGTGTACGGCCTGTTCGGCTACCACTTCCTGCTGTTCATCGCGTTGCGCTACGCGCCGCCGGTCGAGGCCAACCTGGTCAACTACCTCTGGCCGCTGCTCATGGTGGTGCTGGCGCCGGCGCTGCTGCCGGGCGTGACACTGCGCCCGCTGCACCTGGTGGCGGGACTGCTGGGGTTCGCGGGCGCGGCCGCCGCGATCCTCGGCGCGGGCGGCGGCGCGGCCACTTCCACAGGCTACTGGGGCTTCCTGCCGGCGCTGGCCTCGGCCTTCGTGTGGGCCAGCTACTCGCTCGGCACGAAACGCGTCGCACCCTTCCCGACCTCGGCCATCGGCCTGTTCGGGCTGGTCTCGGGCGTGCTGTCGCTGGCCTGCCACGCAGTGCTCGAGCCCTCGGTGGCGTTGTCGGGGCGCGACGGGCTGTTGCTCCTGGTGTGCGGGCTGGGCCCGCTGGGCGCGGCCTTCTTCGCGTGGGACGCGGCACTCAAGCGCGGCGACGCGCGCCAGATCGGCATCCTGAGCTACCTCACGCCGCTGGGCTCGACCGCGCTGCTGCTGCTGGTGACCGGCCGGCCGCTGACCTGGACCATTGCGCTCGCGGCGTTGCTCATCATCTCGGCGGCGATCATGGGCACGCGCGCACGCTGAATCAGGCTGTATCCGACGAGCCCGGCCGTTTTTTGTGGCTAGAGTGGAGGCTCAGGAAAAAAAGGAGCCACACCCATGCAAAACAAGAACGAGGATTTCGAGATCACGCCCAAGCTGGTGTTCGACCTGAACCTGGCGCTGTACCTCGACCTGGTGGCCGCGTTGGAGAGCGCGGGCGCCGTCACCTACCGCCAGATGGCGGCGCGGGTGCTGAACGTGAGCATGGACGCCCGTGCCGACGGCGAAGTCGGCCTGTCGACGGTGCTCGAAGGCGTCGCCAAGGGCTTTGCCGGCCAGAGCGACGGCATGTCGATCGAACTGCTGAAGGCCGCGCACGGCCTGCGCGACGACGAGGCGCTGGGCGACGTGCCCATGCGGCCCGCCACCGACTGACCCGCACCGCCGGCGCCAGGGCTGGCACCGAAATCGCTTGGGGCCCGGGTACAACAGCTCCAAGGTGACAACATGGCGAAGATCCCTCCCGGTGTCGGTCCGCGTTTTCCGCAGGTGGTGGTCCTGGTGGGCGCCACCGGCGACCTGGCAAGGCGAAAACTTCTGCCGGGGCTGTTCCACCTGTGCAGCGCCGGCTTCATTCCGGGCTGCCGCGTCATCGGCGTGTCCCTCGATGAACTCGACGTCGACGGCTTTCGCGCCGCCGCCCGCGCGGCCCTCGACGAGTTCGGCAGCCGCAAGACCCAGCCCGCCGACTGGGAAGCCTTCGCCGCCACGCTCGACTACGTGCCCCTGTCGGCCGGCGCCGCCGCATTGCGCGCCGCGGTCGACCGCGCCGAAGCCTCGCTGGGCACCGAGTGCCGGCGCCTGCACTACCTGAGCGTGCCGCCCAGCGCGGCGCTGACCGTGGTGCGCACCCTGGGCGAGGCCGGGCTGGTGGAGCGCTCGCGCATCGTCATGGAAAAGCCCTTCGGCACCGACCTGGCCAGCGCCGTCGCGCTCAACGGCAAGCTGCACGAGGTGTTCCAGGAAGAGCAGATCTTTCGCATCGACCACTTCCTGGGCAAGGAGCCGGCGCAGAACATCCTGGCCTTCCGCTTCGCCAACGGGCTGTTCGAGCCCATCTGGAACCGCAACTTCATCGACCACGTGCAGATCGACGTGCCCGAAACACTGGGCCTGGGCAAGCGCGCGGGCTTCTACGAACAGACCGGCGCCTACCGCGACATGGTGGTCACGCACCTGTTCCAGATCCTGGCCTTCATGGCCATGGAGCCGCCCACCGCGCTGGAGCCCGCGCCCATCAGCGAGGAAAAGAACAAGGTCTTTCGCAGCATGGAGCCGATCCGGCCCGCCGACGTGGTGCGCGGCCAGTACAGCGGCTACCGCGCCGAGGAAGGCGTGGACCCCGACTCCGACACCGAGACCTTCATTGCGCTGAAGTGCCACATCGACAACTGGCGCTGGGCCGGCGTGCCCTTCTATTTGCGCACCGGCAAGCGCATGGCCGAGGGCCAGCGCATCATTTCCATCGCGTTCCGCGAGCCGCCCAAGAGCATGTTTCCACCGGGCTCGGGCGTGGGCGCGCAGGGGCCCGACCACCTGACCTTCGACCTGGCGGACGCTTCGAAGATGTCGCTGTCCTTCTACGGCAAGCGCCCCGGCCCCGGCATGCGGCTGGACAAGCTGAGCCTGCAGTTCGCCATGCGCGACACCGGCATGGCCGGCGAGGTGCTGGAGGCCTACGAGCGCTTGATACTCGACGCGATGCGCGGCGACCGCACGCTGTTCACCACGGCCGAGGGCATCGAGCGGCTGTGGGAGGTGTCGACCGCGCTGCTCGAATCGCCGCCGCCGGTGCGGCTCTACGAGCAGGGCTCATGGGGGCCGAAGCCGGTGCACCAGCTGATTGCGCCGCATGCGTGGCGGCTGCCGTTCGAGCGCGCCTGGCGCGATCCGAACAAGACCGGCAACTGAAAGACGCCGCTCAGGCCTGCGCCACCTCCAGCACCAGCTTGCCGAAGTTCTCTCCCGCGAACAGCTTGTTGAGCGACTCGGGGAAGGTGTCGAGCCCCTTCACCACGTCTTCCTTGCTCTTCATGCGGCCGTCCTTCAGGTAGCCGGCCATCTCGGCGATGGCGATGTGATAGCGGTCGGCGTAGTCGAACACCACGATGCCTTCCATGCGCGCGCGGTTCACCAGCAGGCTCAGGTAGTTGCGCGGGCCGGCCGAGGGCATGCTGTTCGCGTTGTTGTACTGGCTGATGGCGCCGCAGATGATGATGCGGGCCTTGCGCGCCAGCTTGGCCAGCACGTGGTCGAGGATCTCGCCGCCGACGTTGTCGAAGTACACGTCCACGCCCTTGGGGCAGTGCTCCTTCAGGCCCGCGCGCACCGCGCCCTCGCCGGCCTTGTAGTCGATGCAGGCGTCGAAGCCCAGCTCCTTCACCACCCACTCGCACTTGGCCGCGCCGCCCGCGATGCCGACCACGCGGCAGCCCTTGAGCTTGGCGAGCTGGCCCACGGTCTGGCCCACGGCGCCGGCCGCGCCCGACACCACCACGGTCTCGCCGGGTTGGGGCTGGCCCACGTCCATCAGGCCGAAGTAGCCGGTCATGCCCGGCATGCCGAGCACGTTGAGCCACTGGCCGATGGTGCCGACGTTCAGGTCGATCTTCACCAGGCCGTTGCGCTTCAGGTCTTCCTGCGCGATGAGGATGTATTCCTGCACGCCCAGCGTGCCGTACACCGTGTCGCCCACCGCGAACCCGGGGTTCTTCGAGGCGACGACGCGGCCGACGCCGCCGGCGCGCATCACCTCGTCGATGGCCACCGGCGGGATGTAGCTCCTGGCGTCGTTGAGCCAGCCGCGCATGGCGGGGTCCAGCGACAGCGACAGCGTCTTGACCAGCACGCCGCCCTCGGCCGGCTCGCCGACGGGCTCGGTGGTGAACTTCCAGTTCTCGCGGGTGGCGGCGCCTTCGGGGCGCTTGGCGAGTCGGACCTGGTGGTTGGTGAGGGGGCTGCTCATGGTGTCTCCTTGATGGGCCGATGCGGGCTGGGAGGCGCATCGTAGCCGCGCCCCCCGTCACGGCTGGTAGCGCAGGCGACAGCCCCCGCCGCCCGATCGCTCAAGCCAGCCGGACGATGATCTGCAGCCCCGGCCCGGCGTTGCGCACAGTCAGCTCGCCGCCGTGCGCCTCGGCGATCAGCCGGCACAGGTACATGCCCAGGCCCACGCCGCCGGTGGCGCGCGCGCGCGCGCCGTCGGTGCGATAGAAGGGCTCGGTCAGCCGCTCGAGCTGCTCTTCGCCTACGCCGGGGCCGTGGTCTCGCACCTCGATCTCCACGCCCTGCTTCCTGCCGTCGAGCACCGCGCGCAGCGACACGCAGGGCGGCCGAGGTGCGTCGGTGCTGTAGCGCAGCGCGTTGTCCAGCAGGTTGCGCACCAGCAGGCGGATGCGCATGCGGTCGACGGCATGCGGGGGCAGGCCTTCGGCCAGGTCGAGGTGCACGTGCTGCGCATCGGGCATCTCGGCCACCGTCTCGCGGATCAGCACGGACAGGTCGACCGGCTCGCGCAGCAGCGCCACGTGCGGGCTTGCCAGGCGCTCGCTTTCGAGCAGGTCGCTGATGAGGTCGCGCATCTCGTTCAGGTCGCGCAGCAGCGCCTCGCGCTCGGGCTGGCCTTCGGGCGTGGCCGGCAGCAGCTCGGCATTGAGCCGGGCGCGGGTGAGCGGCGAGCGCAGCTCGTGGCTCAGTGCGAGCAGCAGGCCGCGCTTGGCGTCGAGCATGGCCTGGATGTCGTCGGCCATGGTGTTGATGCGCTCCGCGAGGTCGCCCAGGTCGTCGTTGCGCCGCACGGGAATGGGCTGTGCGAACTCGCCGCGGCCGAAGCGCTGCGCGCCTTCGCGGATGTCGATCAGCGGGCGCAGCAGCCGGTTCACGTAGGCATAGGCCAGCAGCACGCACGACAGCAGCAGGGCGAGCGTGGCCCAGCCGATGACGCGCGGCGCCAGCTGCCACAGCTTGGGCGCCCAGCCGAAGATCACGCGGTGGCCGTCGGCCGTGGAGCGGATGAACCACTTGTCGCCGCCGAAGACGTCGTCGCGGTCGTGCATCCAGCCGCCGGGGCCGTTCGCGCCGCCAGGGTTGGAGTCCCAGTTGACCGTGGGGCCGACGATGCGGATGGTGATGGGCAGCCGGGCCACCAGCGCCTGCGCCCGCGCCACGTCGGGCGGCGTGCCGATCTCGGCCACCAGGCGGTCGGTGTAGTCGGTGAGCATGGGCTTGGCGGCCTCGGCCCAGCCGGTGGAGAACGACTTCTTCATGCCGCCCATGAACACCGCCGCCATCACCAGCGCGAGCATCACGAACATCAGCACCAGCCGCACGCGCAGCGAGCGGCGCCAGCGGCGCTTGCCCTGCACCTTCTCGTTCCAGCGGGCGTGCCACTGCGTGCGCCATTCCTCGCGTGACATGTCCTCGCGGCAGGCCATGCGCTGCCGCATCTCGCGCATCACCGCACGGTGGTCCCTGCGGTTCAAGCTCATCGGAAGACCTCCGCGCTACGCGCTGCGGTGCGAGCTTGCTTGGGGCGGCCCGGCGCGGCGCTCATCGGAGAACCTCCGCGCTACGCGCTGCGGTGCGAGCTTGCTTGGGGCGGCCCGGCGCGGCGCTCATGCAGGCTCGCTGCGCGCAACGGCCAGCGCGTAGCCCGCATTGCGCAGCGTCTTGATGCAGTCCAGCGGCTCCAGCTTCTTGCGCAGGCGGCTCACCACGATGTCGACCGCGCGCGTATAGAGCTCGGCCTCGTGGCCGCGCAGGCGGTTGAGGATGTCGTCGCGGCTGAACACCTTGCCGGGCTCGGCCGCCAGCAGCGCCAGCAGCTCGAACTCGGTGCCGGTGAGCTCCACGCGCTCGCCGTGGCGCAGCACCTGGCGCCGGTCGAGGTCGATCGACAGGCCGTCGAACACACGCTGCTGCGTGCCGGCGGCCGCGGGCGGTGCGCTGCGCTGGCGCCGCAAGATGGTCTGCACGCGCGCCACCAGTTCGCGCGGCTCGAAGGGCTTGGGCACGTAGTCGTCGGCGCCCAGTTCGAGGCCGACCACGCGGTCCATCACCTCGCCGCGGGCGGTGAGCATGACGATGGGAATGTCGCTTTCCTTGCGGATCTCGCGGCACAGCGCAAAGCCATCCATCTCGGGGAGCATCACGTCGAGGATGGCGGCGTCGTAATGGCCGGCGCGCAGCTTGGCGAGACCTTCGCTCGGGCGCACCGCGCTGTCGAGCGTGCAGCCGAAGCGTGCGAAGTAGGTGGTCAGCGGCGCGGCGAGGTGTTCGTCGTCGTCGATCAGCAGGATGCGCGGCATGGCGGGATTGTGCCTCCTGGCAAGGAAATGGCGGATGACTTCGCTGACCATCAGACCGGGTGGCATCGCACGGCCCAGGTGATGACAGCCGCCGGGTGCACCGTGCGCGGCCGCGAAGGAAACACAGGCATCGCGCGCTTCACCATGGATCGGCCCGGCCGATGCGCCCGAGGTGCGTGAAGGCGAAGCCCGCGGCGTACTTCAGCCCGTAGCCCAGTGCGCGGTCCAGCCCGATGTGGGTCAGCCAGATGAGGCCGCCGGCCACCGCCCACGGCAGGGCCGCGAACACGCCGAGCGCCAGCAGCAGCACCGGCCCGACGTACGAATGCGCCGCGTTGTAGAGCGCCGCGCCCACGCGCGGGCCCGCGAGGTAGCCCAGCAGCGAGAGGTCGGGCGCCAGCAGCCAGAGCGCGAACACGCCCCAGCCCGCGCCGAACTGGGCGTAGGCAGCAAGGGCCACGCCGAGCACCACGGTGCCTTCGAGCCGCAGCAGCCCCCGCACGCCGCCCGCGGCGCCGAGGCTCTGTTCGCGAGACACCGTGGAACCGGCTTCGCCGGGCCACGGGTGTCGCCCCCTGGAAGAGGGTTGGCGAAGCGACACGAAGTGCGCGAAGACCGAGGGTGAATCAAGGTCAGCCACGATGGCTCCAGCGGCGTCCGCCGCGGTCCATGAAGTCGCGCACCTTCTGCTGCTGGGCGGCATTCAGGTGGTCGTAGAAGTCTGCCGCGGCCGCGATGATCTCGGGGCTGCCGTTGCGCACGGCGGCGGTCTTCTCGTCGACCAGTCGCGTGGCGCCGGCCTGGTCGAGCTTGTTGCCCGCGAACAGCGCCTTGAACTGCGAGCGCGGGTCGCCCGAGCCGCCTGCGCCGCGCATCGCTTCGCGCTGTGCCTGCAGCTTCTCGGCCAGCACGGTGAGCTTCTGCTTCTGGCTGGCGTCGAGCTCGAGCTTGCTGCCCACGCGCTCGACCATCTTCGCGCGGAACTCGGCGCTGTCGCCGCTCCAGCCGTGGCGTTGGCCGGCACAGCCGGCGATGCTGCCGGCCACCATGGCGGCGCCTGCAAAACCGAAGAGAGTGCGTTTGATCCAGTGCTTCATATCAAGTCCTTGATGTTGTGTGGTGAGGAGGAAGCTCGATGGTGCGAGGTGCGCCGAGCCAAGTCCTCTCGCCGGGGTATCGGCGTGTTTCGTTTGATTGCGACGGGCGTGGCAACCGCGCAGGGGCTGCTTACAGCCGGCTGCTCTTGGCGTTGATGGCCGCGGCGCGTGCGTCGACGGGGTTCTGCAGGGTCGAGATGACCTTGCTGTTCACGCGCGAGCCGGAGGACACGTTCTGGTCGGGCGCGGCGGCGGCACGCACGGCTTCGGCGACGACGCGGTCGCGCTCCATCGACACGGCCATGGTCTCCGGGCCGCGCGAGCCGCGCACCACGTTCTGGTTGGGTGCCGACGCGGTGCGCACGGCTTCGGCGTTCACATCGGCACGGCTCTTGGCCGACACGGCGGGTTGCACGCCCTTGTAGCTTTCGGCCTTGGCGCCCGCAGCGGCGAGCATGGCGAACGAGCTGATCGCGATGATCTGGGAGAAGGAGACGGAGGTGGAGACGAACTTCATGATGCAGGCCTTTCTTTCGGGGTTGGAAGAGAAGACCTGATCGTGCTTGCGGGCGCCCCGCAAGTCCTTTCGCCGCGGTTGCGGCATGTATCGATTCTTTTCACTCGCCCGCCAGGGCGAGTGAAAACGTTCAGCCCGCCATGGTGGCGGCGGGGTCGTCGGACTCGAGCACGCGCTGGGCCCAGGCCTCGAGCTTGCTGGTGTCGGCACGCAGCACTTCCTGCTTGACCGCGAGGATGCGCGAGGGATGCATCGAGAAGCTGCGCAGGCCCAGCCCCAGCAGCAGCCGTGTGAAGGCCACGTCGCCGGCCATCTCGCCGCACACCGACACGCCCTTGCCCTGGCGGCGGCACTCGGTGATGGTGTCTGCCACGAGGCGCAGCACGGCCGGGTGCGCGGGGTCGTACAAATGCGCCACCGATTCGTCGGCACGGTCGATGGCCAGCGTGTACTGGATCAGGTCGTTGGTGCCGATCGACAGGAAGTCGAAGTGCTTCAGGAAGATGCGCAGCGTGAGCGCAGCTGCCGGAATCTCGATCATGGCGCCGAGCTTCACCTGGCCGTACACCGCGCCGCGGTTGTCGAGCTCGGTGCGCGCGAAGTCGATCAGCGACAGCGTCTGGCGGATCTCGCTGGCGTGCGCGAGCATGGGAATCAGCAGGTGGATCTCGCCGTGCGCGGCCGCGCGAAGAATGGCGCGCAGCTGCGTGAGGAACATGGCCGGGTCAGCCAGGCTCCAGCGGATGGCGCGCAGGCCGAGCGCGGGGTTCAGGTGCTCCTGCTTGTTGGACGACTTGCTGTCCAGCGGCTTGTCTGCCCCCACGTCGATGGTGCGGATGGTCACGGGCATGCCCTGCATGCCCTCGACCGCCCGCTTGTAGGCCTGGTACTGCTCTTCCTCGTCGGGCAGGCGCGTCTGGCGCGTGGACGACTCGCGGCCCATGAAAAGGAACTCGCTGCGGAAAAGGCCCACGCCCACGGCGCCGGCCTTGACGGCGCCCACGGTGTCTTCCGGCATCTCGATGTTGGCGAGCAGCTCGACACGCTGGCCGTCGAGCGTGACGGCGGGCTTGTGGCGCAGCCGCGCGAGCCGGCCGCGTTCGAGGTCGCCCTGGCGCTGCTTGAAGCCGTACTCGGCCAGGATGATCGGCGACGGGTCGACGATCACCACGCCGGCATCGCCGTCGATGATGACCCAGTCGTCCTGGCGCACCAGCTGGCTGGCGGTGCGCGCGCCGACCACGGCCGGAATGTCCATGCTGCGCGCGACGATGGCGGTGTGCGAGGTGCGCCCGCCCACGTCGGTCACGAACCCGGCGAACACGCTCTTCTTGAACTGCAGCATGTCGGCCGGAGACAGGTCGTGCGCGATGAGCACCAGGGGCACGTCGATGCCGTCACCCGCAGTGGGGTCGTCCGCGTCGTCGTCCGTGGCGGCGGCGCGCTTGCGCCGCGGCGGGCTCGGCGCGAGCACGGCGGCCGTGCCCTTCATGCGGTGCAGCAGGCGCTCGACCACCTGTTCGAGGTCGGCCTTGCGTTCGCGCAAGTAGGCGTCTTCCATTTCGTCGAACTGGCGCGCGATGATTTCCAGCTGCGTGGTCAGCGCCCATTCGGCGTTGTAGAGCCGCTCGCTGATCCAGTGCTTCACGCCGGTGCTGAGGGCCTCGTCCTGCAGCAGCATCTGGTGCACCTCGAGCAGCGCGGACAGTTCGTGCGGCGCGTCGTTCGGGCCCATCAGCGCGACATTGGCCTGCAGCTTGATGAGCTCGTCGGCCACCGCGTTGCGCGCGGTGCGCACGCGGTCGATCTCGGTCTCGATTTCTTCGGGCTTGATGAAGTAGTGGGCCACGTCGATGCGGCTCGACACCACCAGCACCGCGCGCCCGATGGCAATGCCACGGGCAACGGGAAGGCCGTGGACTGCGAAGGTCATGGCAGGGTCCTTACTCGCCTTCGCCGAACTTGTCGTCCATGAGGTGGACGATGGCGTTCATCGCTTCTTCTTCCTGCGGGCCGTTGGTTTCGACCTCCACCGTGGAGCCGAGCCCGGCGGCCAGCATCATCACGCCCATGATGCTCTTGGCGTTGATGCGGCGGTCGCCGCGCGAGAGCCACACCTCGCAGGGAAAGCTGCCTGCGAGCTTGGTCAGCTTGGCCGATGCGCGTGCGTGCAGGCCCAGCTTATTGCTGATGGTCACGGATTTCTTGATCACTGTGCTTTCTCTTCGCCTGGTTCTGGGGAGCCGCCACCGCCACCTGCATGACGCCCGCGGTGCCGCCCGCAAGGGCGCGCTGCACCAGCGTCTCCAGCGGCTCGTGCCGGTAGGTGACGGCGCGCAGCAGCATCGGCAGGTTGACCCCCGCCACCAGCCGCGAACGGGCGCCGTCCACGAGTTTTTGCGCCACGTTGCAGGGCGTGGCGCCGAACACGTCGGCCAGCACCAGCACCTGCGAGCGCGGTGCGCGCAACTGCTGCTCGAGCGTGATGCGCGCGGCGGCCAGCGTTTCCTCGGGCGACACGTTGGGCAACACGTCGAGCGCGACGATGGCGTGTTCGCAATCGGGGAACACATGCAGCGCACACTGCCGCAGCGCATGGGCAAACGGTGAGTGGGCGATGATGAGAATGCTGTTCATGCGGGACGGAGGACGACGCGTCGATTATGCGGGGCCGCCCAGGGTAAGTAGATATGTGACACAACGCGGCAGCCCGGAAAAGCGGCCAGTGTTGCGCCCGTACCCACGCAAAGCGCCGCCCTCATGGCAGGCGCAGGCCCTCGAAGAAGGTTCTGGACGCCTCGCCCGAGGAGGGCGTCCCCAGCACGGTGGCCTGGTAGAGCGCCACGGTGCCGTCCTTTTGCGACTGGGCGAACCAGAGGATCTGCACGGGTGCGGCACCCTGCTTGCGCCCGTCGAGCCGCAGCGGAGCAGGCGTGGCTGTTGCGCGTTGAAGCGCCGCGGGCGTTTCCGTCACCTGCACCTCACCGGCTCCCTCCAGTTGGCCGCGGGTGGCGGTGCGCCAGGCGTTGAGCCAAGCCTCGGCCTGCACCGGGCCGTTGGCCGACGCATGAGCGATGGCGAAGGTGGCGCCACCGGCGTCACAGCCCGTCATGTCGACCTGTACCGATTCGGCGCCCAGCGGCAGCGCGCGGTTCGCGCGGTCGGCCTTGCAGGGCAGCAGCGCGATCAGGCCGGCTTCGGCTATGGGCACCTCGCGCCAGTTGAAGGTGGGGCTGCAGGCGGCAACCAGGGCTGCAATGGCCAGCGCGAGCCAGGGGCGGGGGACGGACGACGGCATGGGGGAGGAATTATCGAGCCGCGATGCGCTGCCGAGGGGCACCGTGGCGCCGCCAGCACGAATCGGGCGGGCGGAACTAAAATCGCGCCGCCCTTCTCATCTGTAAAGCCATGAAGAAATACATCGCCGCTGCCTCCGTCGTCCTCGCGCTGGCCGTCGGCGTGGGCGTGTACTTCGGCTCCGGCGCCACCGCTGCGCCGGCCTCGACTTTCGTGCTGCTCGACGGCACGCAAAAGAGCACCGCGGACCTGAAGGGCAAGGTCACCCTGGTCAACTTCTGGGCCACGAGCTGCGTGACCTGTGTTGGCGAAATGCCCAAGGTGATCGCCACCTACGACAAGTACAAGGCGCAGGGTTACGACACCCTGGCCGTGGCCATGAGCTACGACCCGCCGAGCTACGTGGTCAACTTCGCCGAAACACGCAAGCTGCCGTTCAAGGTGGCGATCGACAACACCGGCAGCGTGGCGCAGGCCTGGGGCGACGTGAAGCTCACGCCCACCACCTACCTGGTCAACAAGCGCGGCGAGATCGTGAAGCGCTATGTGGGCGAGCCGGACTTTGCCGAACTGCACAAGCTGATCGAAAAGCTGCTGGCCGAAGCCTGACGCGGACTGCGCGCAGGCGCTTTTCCGTTCGAAGGGCTGCACTAGCAACAACCCCGATCAGCGTGCGGCCCGGACTTTGCTAACCTGCGCCTTCCGCCGCATCGGCCCCTGGGGCCCCTTCTTCGATGACAGACTCTTTCGTGGCCGCATGAGCTTTTCCGTCTCGCGCCCCCTGCCGCTGTCGGCCATGCCGGCGGTTGTGCTGCTCGCGCCTGAAGAAGCGCACGAGTTCGACGCCACGCGCGCGATCTTTCGCGACTACGCCGCCTCGCTGGGCATCGACCTGGGATTCCAGGATTTCGACGGCGAACTGGCCGGCCTGCCTGGCAACTACGCCGAACCGCGGGGCATGCTGTTGCTGGCGTTGGTCGATCCCGCCAATGTGAAGGAAGAAACCGGCCGCCAGACGCCAACGCTCCGGCGCGCCGATGGCACGCTGGCGCACGTGGCGGGCTGCTGCGCGCTGCGTCCGCTGGACAACGCGGACTACGCGAACGCCGCGGAAATGAAGCGCCTCTACGTGCGCCCCGGTTTCCGCGGGCTTGGCCTGGGCCGGCAGCTGGCCGAGGCCATCCTGGACGCCGCACGCGGCGCGGGCTACGGCTGCGTGCTGCTCGACACCCTCGACGACATGGAGTCGGCGCGGGCCCTCTACGAAGACCTGGGCTTTGCGGAGGTGCCGCCCTACTATCACAACCCCGTCGCCGGGGCGCACTACCTGAAGGCGGATCTCTAGCCGGGCTCAGCCGCGGGCTTGCGCCAGCAGCGTTTCGGCGTCGCTGACTTCGAACTTGCCCGGGCCTTCGACGTTGAGCGTGGCGACCTTGCCGTCTTTCACGAGCATCGAATAGCGGTTGCTGCGCACGCCCATGCCGCGCGCGGTCAGGTCGAGCGTCAGGCCGGTGGCCTTGGCGAAGTCGGCGCTGCCGTCGCCTAGCATGCGCACCTTGCTGCCGGTCTTCTGGTCGCGTGCCCACGCACCCATCACGAAAGCGTCATTCACGCTCACGCACCAGATCTCGTCCACGCCGGCGGCCTTGAAGTCGTCGAAGTGCTGCACATAGCCCGGCACGTGCTTGGCCGAGCAGGTCGGCGTGAAGGCGCCAGGCAGGGCGAACAGCGCGATCGTCTTGCCGGCCGATGCCTTGGTCACGTCCACGGCGTTCGGGCCGATGCTGCAGCCCTCTCCCTCGACTTCGGAATATTCCTGCAGGGTGGCCGAGGGAAGGGTGTCGCCGACTTTGATCATGTGAGTGCTCCGGAAAAAGAAAAACGGCCCACATTGTGGGCCGTTTTCGGATGGGCTGTCTCGAGCCGGGTATCTGATCGGTCAGACCAGAACGGCCTTCTCGACCAGACGGGTCACAACCCAGTTCTTGGTCTTCGAGATCGGACGGCTTTCCGTGATCTCGATGGTGTCGCCCAGCTTGTACTGACCATTTTCGTCATGGGCGTGGTACTTGCTCGTCTTGGCCACGATCTTGCCGTAGAGCTCGTGCTTCACACGGCGCTCGACCAGCACGGTCACGGTCTTGGCACGCTTGTCGCTGACCACCTTGCCAATCAAGGTGCGCTTGAGGGATTTTTTAGGTTCCGTCATGTTCATTCCTTATTTGGCGGCGGCGGTTTCTTGCTGCTTCTGCGCAAGAATGGTCTTGGCGCGCGCGATGTCGCGGCGCGTCACGCGCAGCGTCGAGGTGTTCGACAGCTGTTGCGTGGCTTTTTGCATGCGCAGGCCGAAATGGGCCTTTTGCAGTTCCTTGACTTCGGTCTTCAGCGCGTCGACATCTTTCGTGCGCAGCGTTGCAGCCTTGGTCACCTTGGCCGGAGCCACGGTTTCTTTTTTCTTACGGGTTGCCATGGGTGTTCTCCTCTCAGGCGCCGAGCTGGCGAGCGACGAACGTCGTGCGCAGCGGAAGCTTGGCGGCCGCCAGGCGGAACGCTTCGCGGGCGAGTTCTTCGGGCACGCCGACGATCTCGAACACGATCTTGCCAGGCTGGATTTCAGCGACGTAGTACTCGGGATTGCCCTTACCGTTACCCATCCGCACTTCAGCGGGCTTGGTAGAGATGGGCTTGTCCGGGAACACGCGGATCCAGATACGGCCACCGCGCTTCACGTGACGCGAAATCGCGCGACGAGCGGCTTCGATCTGGCGTGCCGTGAGGCGGCCGCGATCGGTGCATTTGAGACCGAAATCACCGAACGCAACCGAGTTACCCGTGGTTGCGACGCCGGTGTTGCGGCCCTTTTGTTCCTTGCGGAACTTTCTGCGTGCAGGTTGCAGCATGTTTTATTACTCCGTGAGGGCCCCAGGCGCTTTCGCGCCCGGGAGCGACCGATTACTCGGTCTTGGCACCGTCCGCTGCTGCAGCGGGCGCGGCTTTGCGGACGCGCTTAACGGCGGGTTTCGAGTCACCGGCACCGCCGGTTGCTTCTGCGGGCTTGTCGCTGCCATCGGCGGGAGCGGTGTTGCCACCGATCGGGCCGCGGGCACCGGCGCGGGGGCCGGAGCTGGGACCACGACGGTCGCCACCCGGACGGTCGCCAGGGCGACCATCACGGCGGGGACCACGCGGACGACGTTCTTCTTCAGGACGCGGCGTTTCGACGGCCGGCAGGTCGTTACGACCCAGCGTGTCGCCCTTGTAGACCCAGACCTTGACGCCGATGACGCCGTAGGTGGTCTTGGCTTCCGAGGTGCCGTAGTCGATGTCGGCGCGCAGCGTGTGAAGCGGCACGCGACCTTCGCGGTACCACTCGCAACGAGCGATTTCGATACCGTTCAGGCGACCCGACGACATGATCTTGATGCCCAGGGCACCCAGACGCATGGCGTTTTGCATGGCGCGCTTCATGGCACGGCGGAACATGATCCGCTTTTCGAGCTGTTGCGTGATGCTGTCGGCGATCAGCTGTGCATCGATTTCGGGCTTGCGCACTTCTTCGATGTTCACTGCCACCGGCACGCCGAGCTGCTTGCCCAGTTCGCGCTTGAGGTTCTCGATGTCTTCACCCTTCTTGCCGATCACGACGCCCGGACGTGCCGAGTAGATCGTGATGCGTGCATTCTTGGCGGGACGTTCGATCATGACGCGCGACACCGAAGCGTTCTTCAGCTTCTTCTTCAGGTATTCGCGAACCTTGATGTCTTCGGCCAGCATGCCCGCGAAATCGCGGTCGCTTGCGTACCAGCGGCTGGACCAGTTACGGGTAACCGCAAGGCGGAACCCGGTTGGGTGGATTTTCTGTCCCATATTTCTTCCAGGCCTTCTTAGTTGCCAACCGTCACGTACACATGGCACGTGGGCTTGCTGATGCGATTGCCGCGACCCTTGGCCCGCGCGGTGAAGCGCTTGAGCGTTGCACCTTGCTCGACGTAGATGGTCTTGACCTTCAGCTCGTCGATGTCGGCACCGTCGTTGTGCTCGGCGTTGGCAATTGCCGACTCCAGCACCTTCTTGATGATCACAGCGGCCTTTTTCTGCGTGAACTGCAGAACGTTGAGCGCTTGATCGACCTTCTTGCCGCGGATCAGGTCCGCGACCAGACGGCCCTTGTCGACCGACAGGCGGACACCGCGGAGGACTGCACGTGTTTCAGACATGGTCGTTCCTTACTTCTTCTGGACTTTTTTGTCCGCGGGGTGCCCCTTGAACGTGCGCGTGAGCGCAAATTCGCCGAGCTTGTGGCCGACCATCTGGTCGGTGATGTACACGGGCACGTGTTGCTTGCCGTTGTGCACAGCGATGGTCAGACCGATGAATTCGGGCAGGACCATCGAGCGGCGCGACCAGGTCTTGATCGGCTTCTTGTCCTTGGTCGTCACGGCCTTGTCGGCCTTGGCCACCAGGTGGTGGTCGACGAAAGGACCCTTTTTGAGAGAGCGAGTCATTGGCTATCCCTTACTTCTTGCGACGCGACACGATGAAGACCTGCGTGCGCTTGTTGTTACGGGTGCGATAGCCCTTGGTCAGATTGCCCCATGGGTCGACAGGATGGCGGCCTTCGCCAGTCTTGCCTTCGCCGCCACCGTGCGGGTGGTCGACCGGGTTCATCACGACGCCGCGAACGGTCGGGCGAATGCCCTTCCAGCGCTTGGCGCCTGCCTTGCCGAGTTGGCGCAGGCTGTGCTCTTCGTTGGCCACTTCGCCGATGGTTGCGCGGCATTCGATGTGGATGCGACGCACCTCACCCGAACGCATGCGGACCTGGGCGTAGACGCCTTCGCGAGCCAGCAGCGTGGCCGACGTACCGGCGGAACGCGCGATCTGCGCGCCCTTGCCGGGTTGCAGTTCGATGCAGTGGATCGTCGAGCCGACCGGAATGTTGCGGATCGGCAGGGTGTTGCCGGCGCGGATCGGGGCTTCGGCGCCCGACAGCAGCGTTGCACCGGCTTCAAGACCGCGCGGGGCGATGATGTAGCGGCGCTCGCCGTCGGCGTAGCAGACCAGAGCGATGTGGGCGGTGCGGTTCGGGTCGTACTCGATGCGTTCGACCTTGGCCGGGATGCCGTCCTTGTTGCGCACGAAGTCGACAACGCGGTAGTGGTGCTTGGAACCACCGCCACGGTGACGGATCGTGATGTGACCGTTGTTGTTACGGCCGGCCTTCTGGAACTGGGGTTCCAGCAGGGCTGCGTGAGGAGCACCCTTGAACAGGTGATCACGCGAAATCTTCACCGCGCCGCGTTGGCCCGGCGAAGTGGGTTTCATCTTGATGACGGCCATGATTAAGCGCCTTCCCCGACGAGGTTGAGCTCTTGACCCGGCTTCAGGGTCACATAGGCCTTGCGAACGTTGTCGCGGCGGCCGATGGACTTGCCAAAGCGCTTGGTCTTGCCCTTGGTGTTGAGCACCGACACGCCCTGGACTTCGACCTTGAACATCAGTTCAACAGCGGCCTTGATCTCGGGCTTGGTGGCGTCTTGCAGCACCTTGAAAGTGACAGCGTTCGACTTCTCGCCGACCATCGTGGCCTTTTCGGACACGATCGGGGCGACCAGCACCGCCATCAGGCGGCCTTCTTCGAACGTACGTTCAGCGGCGGTAGGGTTCACGCGGCTCATGCGAACATCTCCTTGAGCTTGTCGACGGCACCCTTGGTGACCAGCACCTTCTTGTAGTGAACCAGCGACACCGGATCGGCGTAACGGGGTTCGACCACGAGGATGTTGACCAGATTGCGCGAGGCAAGGTACAGGTTTTCGTCGACTTCTTCGGCGATCACGAGCACGGACTCGAGATTCATTGCCTTGAAACGGGCTGCCAGCGGCTTCGTCTTGGGCGAATCCACGGTCAGCGAATCCACCACGGCCAGACGGCCTTCGCGAGCGAGCTGCGAGAAGATGGCGGCCATGCCGGCGCGGTACATCTTCTTGTTGATCTTTTGCGAGAAGTTTTCGTCAGGCATGTTCGGGAAGATCCGGCCACCCCCGCGCCACAGCGGCGAGGACGTCATACCGGCACGGGCGCGGCCCGTTCCCTTTTGCTTGAAAGGCTTCTTGGTCGAGTGCTTGACCTGCTCGCGGTCCTTCTGGGCGCGCGTGCCTTGGCGGGCGTTGGCCTGGAATGCAACGACGATCTGGTGGACCAGGTCTTCGTTGTAGTCGCGGCCGAACACGGTCTCGGGGGCGTCGTACTTCGACGCGGCCTGGCCTTGTTCGTTCAGGAGTTCGAGTTCCATTACTTCGCTCCTTCAGCCGCTTGCGGCTTGGCCTTGATGGCGGGACGCACGGTGACGAAGCCACCCTTCGAACCCGGAATCGCGCCCTTGATGAGCAGCAGTTGACGTGCTTCGTCGATGCGGAACACGTCGAGGTTTTGCGTCGTGCGGGTGACGTCGCCGAGGTGGCCCGTCATGCGCTTGCCGGGGAACACGCGACCGGGGTCTTGTGCCATGCCGATCGAGCCGGGAACGTTGTGCGAACGGCTGTTACCGTGCGACGCGCGTTGCGAGCTCATGTTGTGACGCTTGATCGTGCCTGCGAAACCCTTGCCGATGGAAGTGCCTTGCACGTCCACCTTCTGGCCCACGGAAAACACGCTGCTCGCAGCGATCACGCCGCCAGCCTTGTGCTGACCTGCGGTATCTGCGGTGACGCGGAATTCCTGGATGATTTCGCCAGCTTCGACACCTGCCTTGGCAAGGTGGCCGGCTTGGGGCTTGGTCACGCGCGATGCTTTGCGCGACCCGAACGTCACCTGCAGGGCGACGTAGCCATCGGTCTCTTGGGACTTGATCTGGGTCACACGGTTGTTGGACACATCCACCACCGTGACAGGAACTGCGTCCCCGTCATCGGTGAAGAGACGCATCATCCCCACCTTGCGGCCCAGCAACCCGAGGGAGTTGCTCAGACTCATATGTTTTCTCCAAAAATGGAAATCCTCTTCCGCCACTGCCACTTCAATTGGCAACAGCGTTTGCCAGATTTCTCCGGCTACGGAAGAAGGTTGATAAATCTCCGCCTACACAACATCCTTGCGGACGCAACAAGGGCAGAGCCAGCGATTATAGACCGCGATGGGGGCGCGGTGCAAGTACCGCCATGGCGCCTGTTTGGCAAGCGCGAAGACCCCGTTTCAGGGCTATCTGGCGGGCTCTTTGGGCTCTTTTGGCTCTTTGGCGGGCAGCGAGATGATCTTTTCACCGTCCGCCGACGACTTCATGTCGCCTGTTGACTTGGTCGCCAGGGTGCCAGAACCGGTCTGCACGGGAATCGCCACGATGCTCATGGCCCCGTTCTGCGTCACGAAGACGTTCAGGTAGGCGAGGCCTTCGCGGCTGCTCGTCACCGTTGCGGTGGCATTCGTGCGCTGGCCGGCCGGCAGCACCAGCCTGCTGTTCGTCGCCAGCGCGAGGCCGGCATCGGTGGTCAGTTGCACCGTGGCTCCGGCCGGATCGGTCACGCCGTCGAACTGCAGGTAGACCGAAACCGGCCGGCCGGCCTGGGCCACGCCCTCGACCCGGTACTGGATCGCCACGCCCGAATCATTCGCTTTGCGCACCGCGACTGTCATGGGCGCATGAGAAGCCGATGCCACACGCTTGCCCACGCGCGGCGCCGGCACGCCGTCCGCAAGAGCGGACGCGGGCGCGACCGCGAGCGTCAGCCACGCCGCCGCGACGATCATCGAGCTGGGACGGAGATTCATGGCGGCCCCCATTGCTATTGGATGGTCACGCCGAAACAGGTGTTCGCGGCGGAGTTGTTGAGGTCGTTGATCACCAGGACATAGGCACCCGCCGACAGGTTGACCGAGCCAGGATTGCGGCTGACCACGCCCCCTTGGTAGATCGCCGCATTGGCACTGGCTCCCGCTGGCGGCGTGATCCCGAACTGGTACGTGCGACTGGTCGGCGCAGAGAAAGTCAGGTAGGCAAAACTGCCCAGCTTGTTGCCGTCGCGCCTCGGATCCGCGGCGTTCGTCACGCAAGCCTGGGTGCTCGCGCCACCGATGGCAGCCGGCTTGTACATCGGCACCGCGATCGACACGCCGCCGTTGTTGCCTTCCTGGTCGCCATAGGCATCGTTGGCAGCCGCGCTGATGTTCTGCCCCGTCAGCAAGGAGGCGAGCACCGACGCGCTGCCGGGTGACGCCACGTTGAAGACCGCGGTGAAAGGATGGATCGACGTGACCGGTACACCGCCGCGGAACAGGGCGCTGGTCATCGTGTCGTGGATCGGCTTGAACCCGACCTGCTGGTTGAGGTTCCAGAAGATCGACTGGATCGAGGTCTCACGGAACCAGCCCGGATTGGAGGGCGGCCCCTTCGAAAGATCGAGATTCGTCCCCTGCGATTGGCCGGGGCCACCCGAATCGACATAGTTGCTCCGCCCGAGCGCGATGCCCGACCAGGCGTTGCCCCAGCCTTCGGAGAAGGCAAGCCGCCGATCGACCAGGTCGCTTGTGGCGTGCTCGCCGCCGGTCGAATCGTCGCGACTGAAGGAGGCCTGGTAGTAGTGCCCCCACTCGTGGGCGACCACGGGCGTATCGAATTCGTCGGTGTCCACGTTTTCCTTGCCGAGCACATAGATCTCGGCGCCCGAACTCCGGGCGATGAAGAACGTGGTGCCGATTTGCCCCAGCGCAACGCTGCCGGACGCATTCGTGTTGTTGACGCTCCAGAACACTTTCAGCGCAGGAAACGCCGTCGCGGGCGCCACCGACACCACCTTCTGCATCGCGGTGTAGACCGTGTCCATCACCGCGAACGGCGCGGACACGCGCTCGCTCGTGTAGCTCGAGCCGCCCCAACCGCTGCCGGCGCGCACGTCGCGGGTCAACGCCGCGGTTCCCGTCGAGAACGCAGACGACTGCATGGAATAGATCGCGTTGGAGCGGGTGTTGTCGCGCACCGTGACATCCCAACTCGCGCCGGGCCCCGGACGCGTCAGTTGGGCACGCACGCGTACGACGACGCTCGTGTTGCCGGGAACACTCACGGCGTAGCCTCCGCTATCGTCCGTCGAGGTCACGACCAGCTGGTTGCCGCTGGCGTCGAGCACTTCGACATAGGCGCCACGCACCGGCTTGGCAGTGATGTTGGCGTACTGAAGGGCGCCGCTTTCGTTGGGCACCGACTCGTAGGTTGCCGTTCCGCTCAAATTGACAGGGCTGGTCGACGGCGCCACGACGACGGGCAGGAAGGGAATCCCGCCGCCGCCTCCGCCGCCGCCCCCTCCACACGCAGCCAGCAAGACCGTGGCCGCAAAGCACGCCACGATTCCCGACACAAAAGAGAACTTTTGCCTCATAGCTTGTGCGGCCCTCATTTCAGCCCCGGCAAATGCATTGAAGAATACCGGTGCGCGAGGATGCCACAGCCACATGACAAAAGACAAAGCCCGCCTGCATTTCTGCAGGCGGGCTTTTGTCAGAACACGACGCGAGGTCGGATTACTGCAGCTTGATCTCGACGTCCACGCCGGCCGGCAGGTCGAGCTTCATCAGCGCGTCCACGGTCTTGTCGGTCGGGTCGACGATGTCCATCAGGCGCTGGTGCGTGCGAATTTCCAGCTGGTCGCGCGACGTCTTGTTGACGTGCGGCGAACGCAGGATGTCGAAACGCTTCATGCGGGTCGGCAGGGGCACCGGGCCCTTGACGATCGCGCCGGTGCGCTTGGCGGTGTCCACGATTTCAGCGGCCGATTGGTCGATCAGCTTGTAGTCGAACGCCTTCAGGCGAATGCGGATTTTTTGCTTGGTTGCCATGATGATTCCTTTGCGTTCGGCTTAGATGTCGAGGATCTTGGCCACAACGCCCGAACCCACGGTACGGCCGCCTTCACGGATGGCGAAGCGCAGGCCTTCTTCCATCGCGATCGGATTGATCAGCTTCACGGTGATGCTGACGTTGTCGCCAGGCATGACCATTTCCTTGTCCTTGGGCAGCTCGATCGCACCGGTCACGTCCGTCGTACGGAAGTAGAACTGCGGGCGATAGTTGTTGAAGAACGGCGTGTGACGGCCGCCTTCGTCCTTCGACAGCACATACACCTCGGCGGTGAAGTGCGTGTGCGGCTTGATCGAACCCGGCTTGCACAGCACTTGGCCGCGCTCGACGTCTTCGCGCTTGGTGCCGCGCAGCAGCACGCCCACGTTGTCGCCAGCTTGACCCTGGTCCAGCAGCTTGCGGAACATTTCCACGCCGGTGCAGGTGGTCTTGACCGTCGGGCGGATGCCCACGATTTCGATTTCTTCACCAACCTTGATCACGCCACGCTCCACGGCGCCGGTCACCACGGTGCCGCGACCCGAGATCGAGAACACGTCTTCGACGGGCATCAGGAAGGCACCGTCCACGGCGCGCTCGGGCGTCGGGATGTAGGTGTCCAGCGCATCGGCCAGCTTCATGATGGCTTCTTCGCCCAGCTTGCCCTTGTCGCCTTCGAGGGCGAGCTTGGCCGAGCCGTGGATGATGGGGGTGTCGTCGCCAGGGAACTCGTACTTGTCGAGCAGCTCGCGCACTTCCATTTCAACGAGTTCGAGCAGCTCGGCGTCGTCGACCATGTCGCACTTGTTCAGGAAAACGATGATGTAGCCCACACCCACCTGGCGTGCCAGCAGGATGTGCTCACGCGTCTGGGGCATCGGGCCGTCAGCGGCCGAGCACACCAGGATGGCGCCGTCCATCTGAGCGGCGCCCGTGATCATGTTCTTCACATAGTCGGCGTGACCGGGGCAGTCGACGTGTGCGTAGTGGCGGTTGGCCGTTTCGTACTCGACGTGCGCGGTGTTGATCGTGATGCCGCGGGCCTTTTCTTCAGGCGCTGCGTCGATCTGGTCGTAGGCCTTGGCTTCGCCGCCGAACTTGGCCGACAGCACCGTCGCGATCGCAGCCGTCAGCGTGGTCTTGCCGTGGTCGACGTGACCGATCGTGCCCACGTTCACGTGGGGCTTGGTGCGGGTGAATTTACCTTTTGCCATTTTTCAATCCTTGAAAGAGCACTGCCCGTGATGGGTTTAATGTCTGCATCGCGTTGCTGGTTCCTTCGCCACGGGCAGCGGAGGGCACACGATCGCAGACAAGAAGGGCCGCGCACTGCGCGGCCCCGCATTCTTGAAAACTTACTTGGCGCGAGCAGCCACGATGGCTTCGGCAACGTTACGGGGAGCTTCGGCGTAGTGCTTGAACTCCATCGTGTACGTTGCGCGGCCTTGCGACATCGAGCGCAGGGTGGTCGAGTAGCCGAACATTTCCGACAGCGGCACTTCGGCCTTGATGGACTTGCCGCCACCGATCATGTCGTCCATGCCTTGCACCATGCCGCGACGCGAGGACAGGTCGCCCATCACGTTGCCGGCGTAGTCTTCAGGCGTTTCGACTTCCACGGCCATCATCGGCTCCAGGATCACGGGGCTGGCCTTGCGGGCGCCTTCCTTGAAACCGAAGATCGCGGCCATCTTGAACGCCATTTCGTTCGAGTCCACGTCGTGGTACGAGCCGAAGTGCAGCGTGACCTTGACGTCCACGACGGGGTAGCCCGCCAGCACGCCTTGCGTCAGTGCTTCCACAACGCCCTTTTCCACCGCGGGGATGTATTCGCGAGGAACCACACCGCCCTTGATGGCGTCGACGAACTCGAAGCCCTTGCCCGCTTCTTGCGGCTCGAGCTTCAGGATGACGTGGCCGTACTGGCCCTTGCCGCCCGACTGGCGAACGAACTTGCCTTCGGCGTCTTCGACGGTCTTGCGGATCGTTTCGCGGTAGGCCACTTGCGGCTTGCCCACGTTGGCTTCCACGCCGAATTCGCGCTTCATGCGGTCCACGATGATTTCAAGGTGGAGCTCGCCCATGCCGGCGATGATGGTCTGGCCCGATTCTTCGTCGGTCTTCACGCGGAACGAAGGATCTTCCTGAGCCAGGCGTTGCAGGGCGATGCCCATCTTTTCCTGGTCGGCCTTGGTCTTCGGCTCGACGGCCTGCGAGATCACCGATTCCGGGAACACCATGCGCTCGAGCGTCACGATGGCCGACGGATCGCACAGGGTTTCGCCCGTGGTCACTTCCTTCAGGCCCACGCAGGCGGCGATGTCGCCGGCGCGGATTTCGTTGACTTCTTCGCGGTTGTTCGCGTGCATCTGCACGATACGGCCGATACGCTCTTTCTTGCCGCGCACCGGGTTGTAGACGCTGTCGCCCTTGGTCAGCACGCCGGAGTAGACGCGCACGAACGTCAACTGGCCCACGAACGGGTCGGTCATCAGCTTGAATGCCAGGGCCGAGAACTTCTCGCTGTCGTCAGCCTTGCGGATCACGGGCGCTTCGTCTTCGTCCAGGCCATTGACCGGAGGAATGTCGGTCGGAGCGGGCATGTATTCGACGACGGCGTCGAGCATGGCCTGCACGCCCTTGTTCTTGAAGGCCGAGCCGCACAGCATCGGCTGGATTTCACCGGCGATGGTGCGCTGGCGAATGGCCGCCTTGATTTCTTCCTCGGTCAGTTCGTTGCCTTCGAGGTACTTGTTCATCAGCTCTTCGCTGGCTTCGGCAGCCGCTTCGACGAGCTTTTCGCGGTATTCGTTGCAGACGTCGGTCAGGTTGGCGGGGATCTCGCCGTACTGGAAGGTCACGCCCTTGTCTTCGTCCCAGATGATCGCCTTCATCTTCACGAGGTCGACGATGCCCTGGAAATGCTCTTCGGCACCGATCGGGATCTGGATCACGACGGGGTTGGCCTTCAGGCGGTCCACCATCATCTGGCGCACGCGCAGGAAGTCGGCGCCGGTACGGTCCATCTTGTTGACGAACGCGAGACGGGGCACCTTGTACTTGTTGGCCTGGCGCCAGACGGTTTCCGACTGGGGCTGCACGCCGCCGACGGCGTCGTACACCATGACAGCACCGTCCAGCACGCGCATCGAGCGCTCGACTTCAATGGTGAAGTCCACGTGGCCGGGGGTGTCGATGATGTTGATGCGGTGTTCGTCGAACTTGCCAGCCATGCCCTTCCAGAAGCAGGTGGTGGCAGCGGACGTGATCGTGATGCCGCGCTCTTGCTCTTGCTCCATCCAGTCCATCGTGGCGGCGCCGTCGTGCACTTCACCGATCTTGTGGTTCACACCGGTGTAGAACAGGATACGTTCGGTCGTCGTGGTCTTGCCGGCGTCGATGTGCGCGGAGATGCCGATGTTGCGGTAGCGCTCGATGGGGGTCTTGCGGGACATGATTTACTTTCGGGTTGAAATGCGTTGAGCGCTGGGCCCCGAGCACGGGCACAACGCCCGACACCCGACACCCAACGCCCAAGCGAAGTTTGATTTTTAGAAGCGGAAGTGGCTGAACGCCCGATTGGCTTCTGCCATGCGGTGCACTTCGTCGCGCTTCTTCATGGCACCGCCACGGCCTTCCGTGGCTTCCATCAGTTCGTTGGCCAAACGCAGGGCCATCGACTTTTCACCGCGCTTGCGGGCAGCTTCCTTGATCCAGCGCATCGACAGGGCGAGGCGACGCACAGGACGCACTTCGACCGGCACTTGATAGTTCGCACCGCCCACGCGGCGCGACTTCACTTCGACCATCGGCTTCACGTTGTTGATGGCAACGGTGAAAGCTTCGAGAGGGTCCTTGTCCGGATTCTTCTTTTCGATGAACTCGAGGGCACCGTAGATGATGCGCTCGGCAACAGCCTTCTTGCCGCCTTCCATGATCACGTTCATGAACTTCGACAGCTCGACATTGCCGTACTTGGGATCCGGCAGGATTTCACGTTTGGGGACTTCGCGACGACGTGGCATTTTTTAACCTCTTTGCTTCAGTTGGCACCGTTTCCGGTACCGCGAGAGCCAGTCAGGACTCTCACTTACTCGACCCGACATTGGGTCACTTCGTTCGATGTGCCAGCCAAGGCAACCGAACACCGCTTGTTTTTCGACAGAAAGGCTTAAGCCTTCTTGGGACGCTTCGCGCCGTACTTGGAACGCGACTGCTTGCGGTCTTTCACGCCTTGCAAGTCGAGCGAACCGCGCACGATGTGGTAACGCACACCGGGCAAGTCCTTGACACGACCGCCGCGAACCAGCACGACGCTGTGTTCCTGCAGGTTGTGGCCTTCGCCGCCGATGTAGGAGATGACTTCGAAGCCATTGGTCAGACGGACCTTGGCAACTTTACGAAGCGCCGAGTTGGGCTTCTTTGGCGTCGTGGTGTAGACGCGGGTGCAGACACCGCGACGTTGCGGCGAGTTCTGCATGGCAGGGCTCTTCGAATTGATCTTTTCGACCGTTCGACCCTGACGCACCAGTTGATTGATGGTTGGCATGAATGAATAAGTCCCAAAACGCCCCGGCCCTGGTGGTGAAACCGCCCCTGTCGTGACGCAGGGAAGCCGGGAGATGACGAAAACGTGAAACCCTTCGGAAAATTCCGAAAAGCCCACGAGTATAGCAAACAAGCCTGAAACAGCAAAGCCCGCGCGACGCTAGTGCGCCGAAGGCCCCGGGACCGCCCGCAGGCTTACTTGATCCAGAGACGCACGGCGTCCCACGCACGGCCGAGAATCCCGGCCTGCTCCACCGCTTCCAGGGCCACCAGCGGCACGTCGGCCACCGGCTGGTCGTCCAGGGTGACCTTGAGCGAGCCGACCGACTGGTACTTGGTGAAGGGCGCCACCAGCGGATCGGGGCGCGACACCTGCGTCTTGATCTTGCTGGCGCTGCCGGCAGGCACGGCGACCACGATGGCTTCGGGGCGGCCCAGCTTCAGCGTGTCGGCCGCGCCCTTCCAGACCGCCGGAGTGGCGACCGGTTGGCCCGCGTCGAACAGGCGAACGGCGTCGTAGGCGGTGTAACCCCAGTTCAGCAGCTTCTGCGACTCGTTGGCCCGCGCCGTCTCGCCCGCAGCACCCAGCACGATCGACAGCAGGCGCCGCCCGCCCGTCAGGTTGGGGAAGTCGCGCCTGGCGGTGGCGATCATGCAGTAGCCGGCGGCTTCCGTATGGCCGGTCTTCAGCCCGTCGACGGTCGGGTCGCGGAACAGCAGCAGGTTGCGGTTGGTGTCATTGGTCGACGGCGTGCCCGGGTAGCGGTACTTCTTGATCGCGTAGTACTTGGCTTCTTCGGGGAAGTCACGGACCAGCCGGGTCGCCAGGATGCTCAGGTCGCGGGCCGTGGTCGTGTGGCCCGGTGCCGTCAGGCCTTCAGGGTTCTTGTAGCTGGTGTTTTTCATGCCCAGGGCCTTGGCCTGGGCATTCATCAGCTCGACGAAGTGCTCCACCGTGCCGCCCACGCCTTCGGCCAGCACCACCGTGGCGTCGTTGCCCGACTGCACGATCAGCCCCTTGATCAGGTCCTCCACCGGCACCTGCATCTTGGGGTCGATGAACATGCGCGAGCCGGGCATCTTCCAGGCGCGCGGGCTGACCGGAAGCGTCTGCGTCAGCGTGATCTTCTTGGCCCGCAGCGCGTCGAAAACGATGTACGCCGACATCAGCTTGGTCAAGGAAGCCGGCTCGACGGGGCTGTCGATGTCCTTCTGCGCCAGGATCTGGTTCGCGGTCACGTCCATCAGCAGGTAGCTGCGCGCGGCGATCTCGGGCGGTGCCGGCACTTGGGCTGCGGCGATCAGGCTGACGGATGCGAAGGCGGCAAAGACCAGCGCACGGAGCGCGCCAACAAAACGATTCATGGAAGTTGGAAAGACGAAAACAAGCCTGCGAGGCTTTCAGACAATGCCGGCGCGCAGATGGCGGGCAACGAGACTTTTGAGCAGCGGCAATTGTCCGTGAAAGAAGTGGCCGCCCCCGGGGATGACTGTGACAGGAAGTGACTGCGGGCGCGCCCAGTCCATCACGGCGGACAGCGCCACCGTGTCGTCCGCCTCGCCGTGGACCACCAGCGCGCGCTCGTGCGCTTCGGGCGGCAGCGCGGGCACGGTGTTGCGCGCCGCGGCCGTACCGACCAGCACGATCTGCCGCAGGTCGCGCTCGCTCCAGAGCTGCTGGACCGCACCGCTCGCAACGAAGGCGCCAAACGAGAAACCGGCAATCGCCAACGGACCTTCGGGGGCCAGTTGACCCACGACATCCAGCATGTCTTCGAGCTCGCCGCGCCCTTCGTCGTGCACGCCCTCGCTGGCGCCCACGCCACGGAAATTGAAACGCACCGTGGTCCACCCGCACGCGACGAAGGCACGCGCCAGGGTCTGCACGACCTTGTTGTCCATGGTTCCGCCGAACAGCGGATGCGGATGGGCGATCACGGCAATGCCGCGCGCGGCTTCGGCAGGCTGGTCGCGCTGGACCTCGATCGCGCCGGCGGCGCCCTGGAGGCTGAGTTTTTCGGTCTGGGAGTTCATTGGCACAAGGTACGCGCGGTACGAGCGGGGGCGTATCGGAAAAGTTCAGCGGCCGACATCGGCCGACAGCACCAGGCGCTCGACGACCTTGCCGTTCTTCAGGTGCGACTCGACGATCTCGTCGATGTCTTCTCCGTCGACAAAGGTGTACCAGACGGCCTCGGGATACACCACCGCCACCGGCCCGCCCGCGCAGCGGTCGAGGCAGCCGGCCTTGTTGACGCGCACCTTGCCGGGCCCGGACAGGCCCTCGGCCTTGACCTTCGCCTTGCAGCGGTCGAAGCCTTCCTGCGCGTTGTGCAGGGCGCAGGAGTCTTCGCCGTTCTTGCGCTCGTTGAGGCAGAAGAAGATGTGGCGGCCGTAGTAGCCGGACGGTGTGGCGGGGGTGGGGCTGGACATCGACCGATTTTAGTGACCGGTCCTCCACGCCGGCCGTGTCCTGACCCCCGCGCCCCTCGCTCTCATGCCGTCGTGCCGCCGTCCGGCCGGCTCCGGCGCGACAGTGCCGCCATCACGTACGCCAGCACCGCGAACGGCCACACCCACCCCAGCCACTGCGCCAGCCCGTGGAAGCGAATGAAGCGCCCCTGCTCCCACGTGGCCAGCGTCTGTGCGAAGTACGCGCTCTCAGGCGCCTGGTTCAACAGGCTCAGTTGCAACACGAGCCCCACCAGCAGCAAGGCCGCGCAAAGGCGGCGCGGCGCGAACAGCAGCACCACGCCGGCAAACAGCGCGGCGGCCATGCCGACCTGCACCGGCAGGTCGAGCCATGCCCAGGCATGGTCGGGCCCGTAGCTCAGCGCCGCGGACAACGCGGATGCCGCAAGGCCGCTCAGCAGGATCAACGGCAGCAGAACCGCGCGCTGCACCACCGAGCGCGCCACCAGGTAGCCCAGCAGGCACGGCACCAGCGCCCCCAGCAGCACGCACAACAGCTCGACCGCGGGCACAAGCGGCTCCAGTTCGAACTGGCGCATGGGCAGCCAGTCGATGAAGGGCGTGTCGAGCAGCCACTCGGAGATGGCCACCTCGAGCCGCTCGAACACCTGCCCCAACCCGAAAGTGACGGCCGCCGGAAACAGCAGCGCGAACGGCCAGAGCGCCAGCAGCACCAAGCCGCCGCGCGCATCCTCGACGAACCACTGCGAGCGCGCCCGGCTCCAGTGCGCGACCGCGCCCATCCGCTCGAGCCCCGCCGCCAGCACCGCGCCCAGAACGGCGCCCGTGGTGTTCAGTCCCAGGTCCACATTGGAAGGAATGCGCGCCGGCAGGTAGCTCTGCAGGGTTTCCATGGCAAAGGCGATGGCCGCCCCCGCCGCGGTGGCACGCAGCAACGCACGCCACACGCCGGCGCCCGGGCGCGTGCGCAGCACCACCAGCGCGCACAGGAACCCGAAGGGCACGTAGCCCGCGACGTTGATCGCGAAGTCGAAGCCCGTCCAGTACTTGGGCCAGGGCGCCGACAGGTAGGCCCAGGGGGCGATCCCCTGGTCTCGCCAGTCGGCGAAGGGGTACAGGCTGGCGTAGACGATCAGCGCCGCATAGGCGAGCGCAAGGGGAAGCGCAGCGGACTTGTGCGGTCTCTCCACCGTGCGCACCGGGCTCAGAACGGCTTCACGACCACCAGAATCACGATCAGCAGCAGCAACACCACCGGCAGCTCGTTGAACCAGCGGTACCAGCGGTCGCTGCGCCGGTTCTGTCCCGCCACGAAGCGGCGCAGCAGCACGCCGCAGCCATGGTGGTAGCCGATGGCCACCAGCACCAGCGCCAGCTTGGCGTGCATCCATGCATTGCCCGGCCCGCGGCCGATGCCGTAGCCCAACCAGAGCCACAGGCCGAACCCGATCGCGGGAACCGCCAGCATCGTGGTGAACCGCATGAGCTTGCGCGCCATCAGCAGCAGCCGCTCGCGCTCGGCCACCGACTCGGGCGGCACCATGGCAAGGTTGACGAAGATTCGGGGCAGGTAGAACAGCCCCGCGAACCAGCTGGCGATGAAGACGATGTGAAGTGATTTGACCCAGAGCATGCGGGCCAGTTTAGTGGCGCACCTCGCACCACCCCCCGGTTTCGCCCACGCGCGCCCGGACGACAGGCAAAAAAAAGCCCGACGTCTGCACGTCGGGCTGGGAAGCCCTTTTGCTGTCACACATCAAGGCACCCGCTCAGGGAGGAAAAGCGGGGAGCGGCAAGCCGCCCGCTTCAGAATTTAACAAAGACGAAACAAGGTTTCAAGCGAATGAGGCATTTTCTTTAACATTTCAAACAAAAAAATGAGAACCTTGGTTCTATGGTTTTCCGTGGTTGTCGGACAACTGGACGCTTGGCGCAAAGTGCCCCGGAATGTGGCTTCAGGCACAATTTTGGGCTTATGACGTCTTCCACTTCTCCCCTGGCCATGTTTCCCGCCGGTCGGCCGCGTCGCTTGCGCCGCGACGCATTCACCCGCAACCTGGTGCGAGAGCATGCGCTCACTGCTCATGACCTGATCTATCCGGTGTTCGTGCAGGAAGGCGAGAAGCGACGCGATGCCGTCGCTTCCATGCCCGGGGTCGATCGCCTGAGCCTCGACCTGCTTCTGCCGGTGGCCGAGCAGTGTGTGAAAGCCGGCATTCCGGTGATGGCGCTGTTTCCCGTGATCGACGCCGGCCTGAAGACCCCCAACGGCGACGAAGCCTTCAACCCCGACGGGCTGATTCCCCGCGTGGTGGCGGCCCTGAAGGCGCGCTTTCCCGAACTGGGCGTGATGACCGACGTTGCGCTCGACCCCTACACCAGCCACGGCCAGGACGGCCTGCTCGACGACACCGGCTACATCCTCAACGAGCCGACCATCGAGGTGCTGGTGAAGCAGGCGCTCGCCCAATCGCAGGCCGGCGTGGACATCGTGGCGCCCAGCGACATGATGGACGGGCGCATCGGCGCCATCCGCACCGCGCTCGAAGCCCGCGGCGACATCCACACGCGAATCATGGCCTACAGCGCCAAGTACGCCAGCGCCTTCTACGGCCCCTTCCGCGACGCCGTCGGCTCGGCCTCCATGCTGGGCAAGGCCGACAAGAAGGTCTACCAGATGGACCCCGGCAACAGCGACGAGGCCCTGCGCGAAGTGGCGCTCGACATTGCCGAAGGCGCCGACATGGTGATGGTGAAGCCCGGCATGCCCTACCTGGACATCGTGCGCCGCGTGAAGGACGAGTTCCATGTGCCGACCTTCGCCTACCAGGTGAGCGGCGAGTACGCCATGCTCAAGGCCGCCGCGCAGAACGGCTGGCTCGACCACGACGCCGTGGTGCTCGAAAGCCTGCTGGCCTTCAAGCGCGCCGGCGCCGACGGCGTGCTGACCTATTTCGCGCTCGACGCCGCCCGGCTGCTGCAGAAGTAGCAGCGCGCTGGCACCGGCATGCGCGTCTTCGAAATCAACCGCTCGCAGGTCAGCGAGCACCAAGCGCTGGCACCGCTGGGCGTGCCGGGCGCGTGCGGCGCCGGCGGCTATCTCTGGATCTCGCTCACCCGCGAGGAATTCCGCGGCTCGCTGGCGGACGTGCAGCAGATCCTGCAGACCCTGTGCCTGACACAGCTGGTCGACCTGCACGTGGCCGACCTGCTCAACGACCAATTGCCGTCGCACTACGACTACACCTCGCTGTACGACGTGCTGGTGTTTCGGCGACTGGCGAACGGGCAAGGGCAAGACCTGAACCAGGCGGCAGCGGGCAACGGCAGCGAGACTCGCCCAGGGCCGCCCCCACCCCGCAGCGGCCCGCCGGTGCTGCGCCGCGTGGACACCCGCCCGGTCGGCTTCGCCGTGTTCGACCGGGTGCTGCTCTCCGTGCATCCTGAAGACGGCGCGGTGCGCGACAGCTTCGCCGCGCGGCTGCTGGCCGCCGGCTCGCCCGACGGCCGCGGCGCCCCGGCGCTGGACGCGCGCGCCACCTCGGCCCGCCTGCCGGCCAGCCCGTCGGACCTGATGCTGCGCGTCATCAACCAGATCGTCGACGGCTACCTCGACCTGCGGCGCGAGCTCACCAGGCAGCTCGACCACTGGCAGACCGAACTGATCGACCCGCGCAGCCGCTTCACCAACTGGGGTGCGCTGATGGAGGCGCGCCAGTCGCTGCACCACCTCGACGAGATCTGCGAGGACCAGCGCGCCGCCATGCAGGACTGGATCGACTCGCTCGAGACGCTGCCGCCGCCCAAGGGCGAAGCGGAGCAGCGCGAGCGCGAGCTCATCCTGATCCGCAGCCGCGACGTGCTCGAGCACATCGAGCGCGTGGTGCACCATGTGCACCGGCTGGAGCAGAACGCGGAAACGGCGGTGCAGATGCACTTCAGCGTGCAGGGCCACCGCGCCAACGACATCATGCGGGTGCTCACGGTGCTCACCGCCGTGTTCCTGCCGCTCAACCTGATTGCGGGCATCTTCGGCATGAACTTCGAGTTCATCCCGCTGGTGCACAAGGCCGACGGCTTCTGGATCGCGATGACGTCGATGCTGGTCATCGCGGTGCTGCTGGTCCTGATCTTCTGGCGCAAGCGCTACCTGGCGCGCACGCGCTGAGCGCACGCCGACCGGCCACCCAAAAGAAAGAGGGCCACGCTTTCGCGTGGCCCTCTTTTGATTTCAGCGAAGCCCCGAAGGGCCTGCTTCAATTACTTGGCGGTTGCGCCCGTGCCTTGCTGGGCTTGAACGCGTGCGTCCATCGGATGCTGCATGGTCGAGATGACCTTGCTGTTCACGCGCGAACCCGAGCTCACGTTCTGGTCCGGTGCGTAGGCGGTGCGAACGGCTTCGGCTTCGACCAGCGAGCGGTCCTTCGACACGGCGACCGTTTCCGGGCCGCGCGAACCGCGGGTCACGTTCTGGTTCGGAGCCGATGCGGCGCGCACGGCTTCTGCGTTCACGTCGTCACGGCTCTTGGTCGAGACGGCGGTGTTCACGCCTTGGTACGTTTCAGCTTGGGCGCCGGTAGCGGCAAGCAGGGTCAGGGCGGCAGCGGCGATGATTTGCGAGGTCTTCATTGTCAGTTCTCCTAGTGTGTTCGGATGGTTCGTCCACCAGGCTTGCTGGTTCGCTTGCCTGTGCGGCGAGTTTCCGGGCGAACGGGCACACCAGAACACGCCGTTCAGAGACACCGTGTTTCCTCTATTGAAACAATCGCGTCATGAAGGCATGCAAGCAACAAAAAGCCGGGCCCGGTTCGCACCGGCCCGGCCTGTCGAAGAGAGTTTGGGGTCAGGGCCGTGCGGCCTTGAACTGCGGCGGCACTTCGCTGTTGACGAAGGCGCGGCGGTCCAGGTTCTGATTCGGCGCGTGGGCGGCGGCCACCGCCTCGGCGCGGATCGACGCACGGTCACGCGAGCTTGGCCGCGACGTCAACGGCGCCGCGACGACATCGCCATAGACATTGCCACCGCGGGCCGCGGCATCGGCACCCGCCAGGACATCGGCCCTGCCGGTCACGGCCGCCAGCGGCTGCACCGGGGCAAAGCCCTGGGCCCGCGCGCCGGAGGCGGCGAGCAACGACAGGACAGCAGCGGCAAGGAGTTTCGAGGTTTTCATTTCAGTTCTTTCCAACGACCCAACCTGGCTGGCGTCGTCGTCGGCGTGTAACCGAAGTGTCGCCCGAACCGGTCGGTAAAAACGCGGGAGAATCGAACCATCGCGTTCTCCAAACGGAAACAATGGGCTCATTCACATGGACAGTCTCGACCTGATCAGAACCTTCCGGGAAGTCGCCTCGCACGGCAGCTTTTCCCAGGCAGCCAAGAGGCTCGACATGTCGAAGGCCACCGTCAGCAAGTATGTGGCCGAGCTGGAAACCCGCTTCGGCGTGCGCCTTCTCAACCGCTCCACGCGCTCCGTGAGCCTCACCGACGCCGGCCAGCTTTTGCTGGAGCGCAGCACCCCGATGCTCGAGATGATCGAGCTCACCCAGTCCGAGCTGCAGGACCGCGCCAGCCAGCCCGGCGGGCGGCTGCGCATCTCGGCCCCGCACGGCATGGGCAGCGGCGAGTTCCCGAACCTGCTGGCCGACTTCATGCGCTACTACCCCGACGTGACGATCAGCCTGCAGCTGACCAACCGCACCGTCGACCTGGCCGAGGAAGGCATCGACGTCGAACTGCGCAGCGGCCCCGTGGAAGACGCCAACCTCATCGTGCGCAAGCTGCGCCTCATGAACATGGTGGTGTGCGCCTCGCCGGTCTACTGGAAAAAGCACGGCAAGCCCGAGCATCCGCGCGACCTGGCCACCCACGAGGCGCTGACTTTCTCGCTGCTGGGCCAGCAGCCGGTCTGGCGCTTCGACGACAACGGCACGCCGCTCGACGTGCCGGTGAAAAGCCGCATGGACTGCACCGAGGGCGCGCCGCTGATCCGCGTGGCCATGCACGGCTTCGGCGTGATCTACCTGCCGTCGATCCTGGTGCAAACGCACCTGGACCACGGCGAACTGGTGCCGGTGCTGCAGGACTATGCGCGCAAGGACATGTGGCTGTCGGCCGCCTACCTGCAGCGGCGCCACAACAGCGCCGCGCTGCGCGCCCTGCTCGACTTCCTGCAGACCCGCGTGGGCCCGGGCAGCACGCCGCGCAAACCGAGCCACGCATGAAAAAACCCGGCAGCGCCGGGTTTTTTCATGGCGCCGCCGGGATCAGCCGACGTACTTGGCGAAGAACGCCAGCGTGCGCTCGCGCGCCAGCTTGGCCGCGTCGGCGTCGTAGGAGCCGCGCTGGTCGCAGTTGAAGCCGTGGCCGACCGGGTACACGTGCACTTCCACTTCGGGATGCGCCTTCTTGAAACTCTCGATGGTGTCCAGCGGAATCCAGTGGTCCTGGTTGCCGAAGTGCGCCAGCACCGGCACCTTCGGCTCGCGCGCCGTTTCTTCCGGCGAGGTCATGCCGCCGCCGTAGTACGGCGCAGCCGCCGCCAGGCCCGGCAGCAGTGCGGCAGAGCGCCACACCAGCAGGCCGCCCCAGCAGTAACCCACGATGCCGACCTTGCCGGCCTTCGATGCATAGGCGATCGACGCCTCGATGTCCTGCAGCACACCGGGCGCGGGCAGCGCCTCGACCGCGGTCTTCAGGCCGAAGCCGTTCTTCATGTCGTCGTCCGAGTAACCCAGCTCCACGCCGGCCTTCACGCGGTGGAAGGTCGCGGGTGCCACGGCCAGGTAGCCCTCGGCCGCATAGCCGTCGGCCACCGAACGGATGTGCGAGTTCACGCCGAAGATTTCCTGCACCACGACCACCGCGCCGCGCGGCTTGCCCGCAGGCTCGGCCACGTAGGCGGGGAAGGTGAAACCGTCCTTGGCGGTGAGATCGATGAATTGACCCATGTCGTCTTGCTCCTTGATGGCGAATCAATGAATGAATGCCGGGGTTGCTGAATTAAGGACGCAGGGCCCGCTCGACGAAGTCGAGCCGGTCCTGCCCCCAGAAGATTTCGCCGTCGATCACATAGCTCGGCGCGCCGAACACCTGGATGTCGATGGCCTCCTGCGTATAGGCCTCGTAGCGCTCCTGCACCGCCTGGCTCTGCGACTGCTCCGCGCGCTTGGCCGGCAGGCCGCATTCCGCGACCAGCGCGTCGAGCACGTTCGGGTCGCCGATGTTGCGCTCCTGCACCCACACGGCCGCGAACACCGCGGCGCACATGCGCAGCGCCGCCTCGGTGCCGTCGTGCAGGTCGACCGCGATGATGGCGCGTGCCGCGTCGTCACCCGCCACCGGGAAGAACTTGGGCCTGGGATTCAAAGGCAGGCCGAGATGGCGCGAAAAGCGCACCAGGTCGACCAGCCGGTAGGCCTGGCGCTGCGGCGCGCGCTTGCCCAGCGGCAGCCCGCCCGACACCGGGAACACGCTGCCCAGGTCGATCGGCCGCACGCGCACCGTGGCGCCGGCGGCCGCGGCAATCGCCGCGAAGCGGGAATGTCCCAGATAGGTCCACGGGCTCTGTGGCGCAAAGTAGTAGTCAACCGTCTTGCCGATGCTCATGCCTGTGTCCCCGATGATGTAATCCAGCCGACGGTTTTAACTGACACGCAGTTTCTCTGCAGGAGGTAGGTTTTGGACCAGGTGCTCTTGATCACGGGCGGCGGGCGCGGCATCGGTGCCGCCACCGCCTTGCTCGCCGCGAAGCGCGGCTACGCGGTGGCCGTCAACTACGCCAGCAACTCGCTGGCCGCCGACGAGGTGGTGCGCACCATACGGACGGGCGGCGGCACCGCCATGGCGGTGCAGGCCGACGTGGGCGACGAGGCGCAGGTGCTCGCCATGTTCGAGAAGATCGACGCCAAGTTCGGCCGCCTCACCGCGCTGGTCAACAACGCCGGCGTGGTCGACGTGCAGGCGCGCGTCGACGAGATGAGCGTGGCCCGGCTGGAGCGCATGTTCCGCATCAACGTGATCGGCAGCTTCGTCTGCGCGCGCGAAGCCGTGCGCCGCATGAGCACGAAGCACGGCGGCGCGGGCGGCGCCATCGTCAACATCTCCAGCGGCGCGGCTCGGCTGGGCTCGCCCGGCCAGTACGTGGACTACGCCGCCAGCAAGGCGGCCATCGACACCTTCACCATCGGCCTGGCCAAGGAAGTGGCCGACGAGGGCATCCGGGTGAACGCGGTGCGCCCGGGCCTCATCGACACCGAGATCCATGCCTCCGGCGGCATGCCCGACCGCGCCTTCGAGCTGGCGCCCAGCGTGCCCATGAAGCGCACCGGCACCGCCGACGAGATCGCGGGTGCCATCCTGTGGCTGCTGTCCGCCGAGGCGAGCTACACCACCATGGCCCTGCTCGACGTCACCGGCGGACGGTAGTCGCATGAGCACCTCGATGGACCTCATCAAGCCGCTGGTCACGCTGGTGGCCATCGTCAACCCGCTGGCCATCGTGCCGTTCTTCATCCACTACACGCAGGGCTACAGCGACGCGCAGCGCCGCCACACGGTGCGCATGTCGGCCTTCAGCGCGTTCGTGGTCATCGCGGTGAGCGCGCTGCTCGGGCTGCAGCTGCTGTCGTTCTTCGGCATTTCCATCGCGAGCTTCCAGGTCGGCGGCGGCCTGCTGCTGCTCATGAGCTCGCTGTCGATGCTCAACGCCAAGCCGGCCGAGAGCAAGACCAACGTGGAGGAAATGCGCGCCACCGAGGTCAAGGCCTCGATGGGCGCCTCCATCGCGGTGGTGCCGCTCACCATTCCGCTGCTCACCGGCCCGGCCACCATCTCCACCGTGGTCATCTATGCCGAAAAGACGCAGCACCTCTGGGAGCTGGCCGTGCTGGTGGGCTATGGCGTGGTGGTGGCGCTGGCCACGGCGCTGGCCTTCTCGCTCGCGCAACCCATCGCGCGCGTGCTCGGCAAGACGGGCATCAACATCATGACGCGGCTCATGGGCCTGATCCTGGCCGCGCTCGCGGTCGAGGTGATGGCCGACGGGCTCGGCAAGCTGTTTCCGATCCTGACGAAAGTGGCCTGAGATCAACCGGCGCCGCGTCGGCGGCGCGGCTTCGCGGCGGCAACGCCGTGCCCCTGTGCGTTCGCGCGCAACGAGAAATCGCAGGTCTCGGTGGCCAGCGCGACCATGCGCTCCAGCGCCGGGCTGAAATTGTCGTTGCGGTAGACGGCGCTGTAGACCATGGGTGGCGGCATCGGGTCGCTGCGCACGATGCGCAGCAGCCCGGCCTCGATGTCCGGGCGCGCATAGTCCAGCGCGAGCTGGCTGATGCCGAAGCCGCTGATCGTCAGCTCGCGCAGCACCGTCGTGCTGTTGGTCGCGAAGACCTTGTTGAAGCGAAAGCCGTGTTCGGCCAGCCAGGGTTCGTAGAACTTGTTCTTGGCGGCACCGGTCGACTGCTCCAGGATCGGGTACAGCGCGAACTCGTGCGGCTTGAGCGCGCGCCGGGGCAGCTTCAGGCTCGGGCTGGCCATCCACAGGTCCTGCACCTGCCCCACCCTGGTGGTGGTGTACGCATGGCCCCAGAACGTGCCCGGCATGACCGCCAGGTCGATCTTGTTCGACTCCAGGCCCTGAAACAGGGTCAGCCCGGCATCGATCACCGGCTCCAGCACGAGTTCGGGGTGCAGTTCCTGCAGCCGCTTGATGAAGCGCGTGAGCCATGTCATGGCGATCAGTTCGGTCACGCCGATGCGGAAGGTGCCGCGCAGCGTCTGGTCGGCGCTGACCTCGGTCTCGATGCGCTGCCACAGGCGCTGCGAGTCCTCGGCCAGCGGCAGCAGCTGGCGCCCGGCCTGCGTGATCTCCAGCCCGCGCGGCGTGCGGTGCAGCAAGGACACGCCCAGCGTGTCCTCCAGCTCGGCCACGCGCTTGGAGATGGCCGACTGGGTGGTGTGCAGCTTCTGCGCGGCGGCACTGAAGCTCTGGAGCCGCGCGCTGAAGCAAAAAGCCTCCAGCTGCTTGAAGGTCAGGTTCATTCCGAATCAATGTAACGCAGGCCGCGTGCCCAGGAAAAAAAGGAATGGCATCGCCTGCCAATTTCTCGTTTGGCGCCTGAAAAGTGCCGCCGGATACTGCGCCCCACTCCTGCGCCACTTTTCACTTTCCACGCCCTTTTCCCCATGCTCCATATCGCCCCGCGCCTGCAGCGCATCAAGCCTTCGCCCAGTTCGATGGCCGGCCAGAAAGCCCGCGAACTTCGCGCCCAGGGCCGCGACATCGTCAGCCTCACCGCGGGCGAACCGGACTTCGAGACCCCGCAGCACATCAAGGAAGCGGCCAACCGCGCCATGGCCGAAGGACGCACGCGCTACACCGACGTGGGCGGCACGCCCGAGCTCAAGCAAGCCGTGGCGCACAAGTTCCGCACGGAGAACGGCCTGGACTACAAGTCCGACGAGATCATCGTCGGCACCGGCGCCAAGCAGGTGATCTTCAACGCACTGATGTGCACGGTCGCCAGCGGCGACGAGGTGATCGTTCCCGCGCCCTATTGGGTCTCGTACCCGGACATCGCGCTGCTCGCCGGCGGCGTCCCGGTGTTCGTGGACTGCCCGGCCGAGCGGGGCTTCAAGCTGCAACCCGCGGACCTGGAGCGCGCCATCACGCCGCGCTCGCGCTGGCTGGTGCTGAACTCGCCCAACAACCCGAGCGGCGCCACCTACACGCGCGAAGAACTGCTCGCGCTGGCAGAGGTGCTCAAGCGCCACCCCCAGGTGTGGGTGCTGACCGACGACATCTACGAACACCTGGTCTACGAAGACCGCCGGTTCGCCACCATCGCCCAGGTGGCGCCCGAGCTGAAAGAGCGCACCCTCACCGTCAACGGCGTCTCCAAGGCCTATGCCATGACGGGTTGGCGCATCGGCTACGGTGGCGCGCCGGCCGCGCTGGTGAAAGCCATGGTCAAGCTGCAGTCGCAAAGCACGTCGGGCGCCAGCTCGCTCGGCCAGGCCGCCGCCGTGGCGGCACTGACGGGCCCGCAGGACTTCATCGCGTCCAACAGGAACGTCTTCCGGCAGCGCCGCGACACCGTGGTGGCCGCGCTCAACGCGATCGACGGCATCCGGTGCCATGCGCCCGAAGGCGCGTTCTACGTGTTCGCCTCGTGCAGCGCCCTGTTCGGGTTGTGCACGCCGGGCGGCACGGTGCTGCGCAGCAGCGACGACTGGATCATGCATCTGCTCGACGCGCAGGACCTGGCGGCCCTGCAAGGCAGCGCCTACGGCGTGCCCTCGCACTTTCGCCTTTCGTTCGCCGCCTCGACCGAACACCTGCTCGAGGGTTGCCGCCGCATAGCGCAGGCGCGCGCCCAACTCGTTGCCTGACCTCATCGCTCCCTTCCACCTCACCTCAAGAAGCGCCCATGAACACGAGATCTTTTCTGAAACTGCTGCCGCTGCTGACGCTCATGGCACTGGCGAAGGGCGGCGGCGCGCAGGCCGCCGACGCCTTCCCCAGCAAACCGGTGCGCATCGTCGTGGGCTTCGCGCCCGGCGGCTCCAACGACATCGTGGCGCGCCTGATCGGCCCCAAGCTCGCCGAAGGACTGGGCCAGCAGGTGATCATCGACAACCGCCCCGGCGCGGGCGGCAACATCGCCGCGTCCGCGATGCTGTCCGCGCCGGCGGACGGCCACACGCTGGTGATGTGCACCACGGGCACGCTGTCGATCATGCCGCACCTGCTCAAGAGCATGCCGTTCAACACCGACACCGACATCGTGCCGGTGACGCAGGTGGCCAACGCGCCCTACCTGCTGCTGGTGAACGCCGAGCTTCCCGTGAAGAACGTGAAGGAACTGATTGCCTACGCCAAGGCCAAGCCCGGCGTGATCAACTTCGCGTCCTCGGGCAACGGCACGGGCGGCCACCTGGCCGGCGAAATGCTGAAGTCGCGCGCCGACATCGACATCGTGCACATCGCGTACAAGGGCACCGGCCAGGCCATGTCTGACCTGCTCGGCGGCCAGGTCGCCATGATCTTCGACCAGCCCGTCAGCTCCATGTCGTACGTGCGCTCCGGCAAGCTGCGCGTGCTGGCCGTGGCCAGCAGCCACCGGCTTTCGAGCTTGCCCGACGTGCCCACCGTGTCGGAATCGGGCGTTGCCAATTTCGAACCCGTGACCTGGACCGGCCTGTGCGCCGCCAAGGGCACGCCGGCGGCAGCCATCGAGCGCATCCAGCGCGAGACCGCCAAGGTGCTGGCCATGCCCGACATCGCGCGGCGGATGACGCAGGACGGTCTGGAGCCGGTAGGCAGCACACCCGAGCAGTTCCGTGCGTTCCTGGCCGCCGACCGGCGCAAATGGGGCACGGTCATCAAGGACGCGAACATCAAGGCCGAATGAACATGACCGCACTTGCCGAACCCGATGTGCTGCGCAACTTTCCGCGGCCGCCCGCCGACGTCGTCGCCTCCGCCGCGAAGTTCGCGCCGGCCATCCTGGCCGACGTGGCCGGCCGCCGGGGCGCCCTGCACGGGCGCATCGCCGCGCTGCACCCGGCCATGCGCTTCGCGGGCACCGCCTTCACCGTCGAGGTGCGGCCCGGGGACAACCTCATGATCCATGCCGCCATGGCGCTGGCGCGGCCGGGCGACGTTCTGGTGGTGGACGGCAAGGCCGACCAGACCAGCGCGCTCATGGGCGAAATCATGATCAGCGCCTGCCGGCAATTGGGCCTGGCCGGCGTCGTGGTCGACGGCGCGGTGCGCGACAGCGACGTGCTGCGCGACCTTGGCTTTCCGGTGTTCTGCTTCGGCACCAACCCCAACGGCCCGACGAAGAACATTCCGGGCCGCATCAATCACCCGGTCAGCGTGGGCGGCGTGGTGGTGCGCCCCGGCGACTTCATCAGCGGCGACGCCGACGGCGTGGTGGTGGTCGAGCGTGAAAAGATCGAGGCCCTGCTGCCGCTGGCGCAACAGAAGGTGGCGGACGAAGCCCGGCGCATCGAGGCCATCGGGCGGGGCGTCACCAGCGCCCCCTGGCTGGAGGCCGCGCTGCAGCGCGCGGGCGTGCTGGCCGCGGGCGAGAAGCTCTGAACGCCCGGCCGACGGACCGGCCGACCGTGGCGGTCAGCCCAGCATCTTCTCGATGACCTTCCAGTGCGCGGGCTCCACCGGCGTGATCGACAGCCGGTTGCCCTTGCGCAGCACCACCAGCTCGGCCAGCTCGGGCTTTTCGCGCAGCTCGGGCAAGGCCAGCAGGCGCGTCTTGCGCAGCGCCTGCACGTCCACCAGCAGCCAGCGCGGATCGTCGGGCTTCGACTTGGCGTCGTAGTACGGCGACTTCGCATCGAACTGCGTCGGGTCGGGCTTCACGCCAGAGGCCACGCGCGCGATGCCGGCGATGCCCGGTTCCGGGCAGCTCGAGTGATAGAACAGCACGCCGTCGCCGACGGCCATGCCGTCGCGCATGAAGTTGCGTGCCTGGTAGTTGCGCACGCCCGTCCACGCCACGGTGGCGCCGGGCGCGGCGAGCGCATCGTCGATCGAGACCTCGTCGGGCTCGGACTTCATCAACCAGTAGTTCGGGGAATGGGTGGGCATGGTCCCGTCATGGTGTCACATAGTCCGACACCACCACCCACTTGCCGTCCTTGATCTGCGACAGCCGCGACTGGTCGTTGCCCAGGCGCTTGGTGGCGGTGTAGGTGCTCTTCGGGCTGCCGAACATGTCGGGCTCGAAGGTGATGCTGTCCATCGCCTTGATGAAGCTGTCGGTCGTGAGGTTGGGGCCGGCCTTGGTCGCCGCCTTGATGAACGAATCGACGATCACATAGCCGTACACCGAGAACACCGTCGGGTCTTCGTTGAACTTGGTCTTGTACTTGTTGGCCCAGAAGCGCAGCGGCTGCGACTGCTCGTCGGTGTAGGGGTTCTGCACGGTCATGGTGGCGTACACGCCGTCCATCGCCTTGCCGCCCAGCTTGTGGATGAGGTCGGTGTAGGCCGCGCTGGAGCCGATGAAGGTCGGGTTGAAGCCCGTCTTGCGCGCCTCGCCCACGGTGCCGATGGTCTCGCGGATGATGGTGCCCAGCACCACGAGGTCGCAGCTGGCGGCCTTCATCTTCGCGACCTGCGAGCTGAAGTCGGTGGCGCCGCGCTTGAACGAGGTCTTCTCGGCCAGCTCCATGCCCGCGGCCTTCAGGCCGGCCTCGGCGCCGCGCTGCACCTCCAGGCCGAACTCGTCGTCCTGGTAGATGGTGCAGACCTTCTTGGCGCCCTTGTCCTTGATCATCTTGGGCAGGGCCAGGCGGATCTGGTCGTAGTAGGTGGCGGCGAACGAGTACTTCAGCCGGTTCAGCGGCTCGTACATTTCGCGCGCCGCGGTGATGGGCATGTAGTTGATGATGTTCTTGTCGAACTGCACCGGCATCGCCGCCATGTTCTGCGCCGTGCCGATGTGGCCGGCCATGATGAAGATCTTTTCCTGGTTCACCAGCTTCTGCGCCGCCAGCACCGCCTTCTTCGGGTCGTAGCCCGAGTCCTCCACGAACAGCTTGAGCTTGCGCCCGTTCACGTCGCCCTGCTCGTTGAGTTCGTCCACGCGCAGCTGCATGCCGTTGCGCGCCTGCTTGCCGAAGCCCGCCAGCGGACCCGACAGGTCCTGGATGGTGCCGATGCGGATCTCGTCCTTGCTCACGCCCTGCTGCTGCGCAAACGCGTGCGTCGCGACCAGGCCCCCCACGGCCAGCGTCGTCAGTGTCTTGAGCTTCATGCGGTTGTCTCCTCGGGTTGACGAAAAAAACAGGCCGGCGACGTCACCGGTACATGGCGTCGATGCGCTCGGCGTACTTGGTCTGCACCAGCTTGCGCTTGAGCTTCATCGTGGGCGTGAGCTCCTCGTCCTCGGCGCTGAGCTGCGTCTCGAGCAGAAAGAACTTCTTGATCTGCTCGACGCGCGCGAACCTGGCGTTGACGCGGTCGATCTCGCCCTGGATCAGGTCCTGCACTTCGCGCGTGCGCGTCAGGCTCTCGTAGTTGCTGAACGGCACGTCGTTGTCCTGCGCGAACTTCTCGACGTTCTCCTGGTCGATCATGACGATCACCGTGAGGTAGGGCTTCTTGTCGCCGATGACCACGGCATCGGTGATGTAGAGGCTGAACTTGAGCTCGTTCTCCAGCTCGCTGGGCGTCACGTTCTTTCCCCCCGCCGTGATGATGATGTCTTTCATCCGGTCGGTGATGCGGAAATACCCGTCCTCGTCCATCACGCCCACGTCGCCGGTGTGCAGCCAGCCGTCGGCGTCGATGGTCTCGGCGGTCTTCTCGGGCAGGTTGAGGTAGCCCATGAAGACATTGGGGCCGCGCACCAGGATCTCGCCGGTGGCGGCGTCGATGCGCACCTCGTTGTAGCCCGTGGCCGGACCGATGGAGCCGGGCTTGATGCGGCTGGCCGGCACCGCGGTCGAGGCGCCGCACGACTCGGTCATGCCCCACACCTCCAGCATGGGCACGCCCAGGGCCAGGTACCACTTCACGAGTTCGGGCGAAATCGGCGCCGCGCCGGTCACCAGGAAGCGCGCGCGGTGAATGCCGATGAGCTTGCGCGCGTTGTCCAGCGCCAGCACCCGCGCCAGCCTGAACTTCAACTTGAGCGCCGCGCCCACGGGCTCGCCCGCCAGCACGCGCGCGGCAATCTCCTCGCCCACGCCGATGCTCCACCGGTAGGCGGCCTGCTGCAGCGGGCCGGCTTCCTTCAGCGCGATCATCACGCCCGAATAGAACTTCTCCCACACGCGCGGCACGGCGGTGAACACCGTAGGCGCGATCTCGCGCACGTTCTCCGGCACCGTCTCGGGGTTCTCGACGAAGTTGAGGATGGAGCCGGTGTACATGGCGAAGTACTCGCCGCCCATGCGCTCGGCGATGTGGCACAGCGGCAGGAAGCACATGCGCTCGTCGGTCTCGTCCTGCGCAATGAGCGTGTTGTAGCCGCGCGCGGTGTACACCAGCCCGGCGTGGCTGTGCATCGCGCCCTTGGGCTTGCCGGTGGTGCCCGAGGTGTAGACCAGGATGGCCAGGTCCTCGGGCCGGCAGGCCGCCACGGTGCGCTCGACGCACTGCGGGTCGGCGGCCAGCCGCGCGCGGCCGAGGGCGCGCAGCGCGTCCAGGCTCATCACGGCCGCATCGTCGAGCTCGCGCAGGCCCTCCATGTCGAACACCACGATGCGGCGCAGGCCCGGCAGGCCGGCGCGCACCTCGAGCGCCTTGTCGAGCTGCTCGTCGTCTTCCACGAAGAGCACGGTGGTGCGCGAGTCTTCGCAGAGGTAGTGCACCTGCGAAGCCGCGTCGGTCGGATAGATGCCGTTGGACACGCCGCCGCAGCTGAGCACGGCCAGGTCGGCGAGCACCCATTCGATGACGGTGTTCGACAGGATGGAAGCGCACTCGCCGGGCACGAAGCCGATGGCCTGCAGGCCGGCCGCGATCTCGCGCACGGCGTCGGCCGTCTGGTGCCAGCTCCAGGTGCGCCAGATGCCCAGCTCTTTTTGCCGCATCCAGACGGTGTCGCCGCGTTGCTTCACCGCGTTCCAGAACATGGCGGAGAGGGTGTCGCCGGGCACGACGACGTCGAGCCGGGGGGCGAAGGTGTCGAGGTCCCAGAGTCCTTGCATGGCGGCTATCTCCAGGTCTTCTTCTTTTTCCAGCGCCGCTCGCCGCGCACGCCGTCGTCCTTCACGCCGAGGTAGAACTCCTTGATATCGTCCTTCTCCCTCAGGCGTTCGCAGGTGTCTTCCATCACGATGCGGCCGTTCTCCAGCACATAGCCGTGGTCGGCTGCGTTGAGCGCCATGTTGGCGTTCTGCTCGACCAGCAGGATGGTGGTGCCGCGCTCGCGGTTGATGCGCACGACGATCTCGAAGATTTCCTTCGTCAGCTTGGGGCTCAGGCCGAGGCTCGGTTCGTCGAGCAGGATCAGGTGCGGTGCGGCCATGATGGCGCGCGAAATCGCAAGCATCTGCTGCTGGCCGCCGGAGAGCAGACCGGCGTCCTGCGTGGCGCGCTCCCTGAGGATCGGGAAATAGGTGTAGACGGTCTCCATGTCCCGTGCCACGCCGTCGCGGTCCTTGCGGGTGTAGGCGCCCATCAGCAGGTTGTCCTTCACCGACAGCAGCGGGAACACTTCTCGGCCTTCGGGCACGTGGCTGAGGCCCTGCTGCACGATGTAGGCCGGGTCCTTGGCGGTGATGTCCTTGCCCTGGAACTCGATGCTGCCTTTTCGGGGGTCGATGATTCCGGAGATGGTCTTGAGGATGGTTGTCTTGCCTGCGCCGTTCGAGCCGAGCACCGTCGCTATTTCGCCCTGTCTTACTTTCAGGCTCACACCCCGGATGGCCTTGATGGGGCCGTAGGCGCTTTCCACGTTCAGGAGTTGGAGGACTGCGTCGCTCATTTCACGGTTCCCTCGGTCGGGGAGCGGCGTTGGGGCACCTGTCCCTTGCGGGCCGACGTCACCGGCCCTTCGGGCTTCCCTGCGCTGCTCACGACGGGCGGGGTCTCGCAGAACTCGCTTCGCTCAAACAGCTGCGAGCCCTGATCCGCCCGTCGCTGCGCTGCTCGGCGGTGCCTCAACGGCCCGCAAGGGACAGGTGCCCCAACGCCGTGGACACGCACAGGGCGAACACTCCACCGCCGGAGCCCGGTGTGCGGTGCGGCGTGGGCGCCCCCTCTGTGCCGCTGAGGAGCGCAGCTTTCCGCGGACAAGGGCCCGCCCTTGTTTGAGCGAAGCGAGTTTGGGCGGGACCCCGCGGAAAGCGAGCACCGCAAGGGAGCCCGAAGGGCCGGCATAGTGGGGGCGACTGCGCCGCACCGCATACCGGGCGTCTCCAAAGAGGTAACGAACGAAGCATTCACGCCGCCACCCTCCTCAAGCTGCTCACGTCGTCCACGGTCCCCAGGTAAGCCTCGACCACTCGCGGATCGGCTTGCACCTCCCCAGGAGACCCGGTAGCCAGCACCTCGCCCATGTTCATGGCAAGCACGCGATCAGACACCTTGGAAACCAGCGACATGTCGTGCTCGACCATCAACACCGACACCCCCAGCTCATGCTGGATGTCCTGGATCCAGAACGCCATGTCCGCCGTCTCCTCCACGTTAAGCCCCGACGATGGCTCGTCGAGCAGCAGCAGCTTGGGCTCGGTGCACAAGGCACGCGCCAACTCGACCACCTTGCGCACGCCGTAAGGCAAGCCCGCCACCATCGAATCGCGGTGATGCTGCAGATCGAGCAGCTCGATCACCTGCTCCGCCTTCTCGCGCGCCGCCATCTCTGCACGCCGCGTGGCGGGCGTGAAGAACACCTCGCTCCAGAAGCCCGTCTGCCGGTGCGTGTGACGGCCGATCAGCAGGTTGTGCAGCACCGTGGCGTGTTCGAACAGCTCGATGTTCTGGAAGGTGCGCGCAATGCCCAGCGCGGCAATCGCATGCGGTGCCTGCTGCGTCAGCGCGATCGGCCCGCGCGCTTCGCCGTGCCACGTAATCTCGCCCGTGGTCGGCGTGTAGATGCGGCTGATCAGGTTGAACACCGTCGTCTTGCCCGCGCCGTTCGGGCCGATCAGCGTGAACACCTCGCCGCGGCGAACATCGAAGCTCACCTTGTTCACCGCGAGCACGCCGCCGAAGCGCACGCTCAGCTCCCGGGCCGAAAGAAGAATGTCGTCGCTCATCGCAACCGGTCCGACTTGGCGAAGGACTTCTGCCGCTTGAACAGGCCCTTGCGGTAGAACGGAAAGAGCTGCAGCCAGGTGCGGATCTTCAGCCAGCGACCGTACAGGCCCAACGGCTCGAACAGCACGAACGCGATCAGCACCAGCCCGTACACCAGCCCCTGCAACCCCGGCGCCTGCCCCACGACCGCCGGCAGCCAGTCCTTGCCCATCGAGATGAGCTGCGGCATCGCAATGAGAAAGACCGCACCCAGGAACGCACCGTGCACCGAGCCGAGCCCGCCGATCACCACCATCAGCAGCAGGTCGATCGACTGCAGGATGCTGAACTGGTCGGGCGAGATGAAGCTCAGCTTGTGCGCGTACAGCGCACCGCCCAGCCCCGCGAGCGCCGCCGAGATCGCGAACGACATCGTCTTGTAGCGCGCCAGGTGAATGCCCATGCTCTGCGCCGAGATCTCCGAATCGCGGATCGCCACGAAGGCGCGCCCCGTGGGCGAGCGCAGCAGGTTCAGGATGCCCAGCGTGCTGAGCACCGCCACCACCAGGCACAGGAAGTAGAAGCCGTCGCCAGAGCCCAGCGACCAGCCGAAGAGCTGCGGCGACTTCACGTGCAACCCCGCGTTGCCGCCCGTCACGCTCTCCCACCGCGCGAACACCTCCTCGACGATGAAGCCGAACGACAGCGTCGCGATGCCCAGGTAGATGCCCTTCACGCGCAGCGCGGGCAACGCGACCACCACGCCCACCGCCGCCGAGAGCGCCGCCGCCGCGATCAGCGCGAGCGGAAACGGCACGCCCAGGTTCGTCAGCACGCCTTGCGTGTATGCACCGGTGCCGAGGAACGCCGCATGCCCGATGGAGAACTGCCCCGTGAAGCCGGCCAGCAGCATCAGGCCCAGTCCGACGATGCCGTAGATCAGCACGAAGGTCAGCTGCGCCAGCCAGTACTCCTCGATGATCCACGGCGCGGCAATGAGGAACGCGACGAGCAGGCCGTACCAGAACACATGGCCGCCATGCCGCGCGAGGCGGATGTCCTGGTCGTAGCTGGTCTTGAAGATGAAGCGCATATCAGGTCCGCCGCCGGGCCGCCCCAAGGCGGACCTGCACCCCCTCGGGGGGCAGCGAGTACACGAAGCGACGAGCGTGGGGGCGCATCTTTTTAGACCTTCTTGCGCAGCTTTTCGCCGAACAGGCCGTTGGGCTTGATCATCAGCATCAGCAGCACCACGATGTACGGCGCCGTGTCCTTGAAACCGTCGGGCAGGTAGAAGCCCGCGAACGACTCGACGATGCCGATGACCAGCCCACCGACGATGGCGCCCGGCAGGCTGCCGAAGCCGCCCACCACCGCGGCCGGAAAGGCCTTCAACCCGATGAAGCCCATGTTCGCGTGCACGAAGGTGATGGGCGCGAGCAGCATGCCGGCAATCGCGGCGACGGCGGCCGCCAGCCCCCACACCAGCCCGTTGAGCCGCTTCACCGGAATGCCCATGTAGTAGGCCGCCAGCTGGTTCTGCGAAGACGCCTGCATCGCGATCCCCAGCTTGCTGTAGCGGAACATCGCGAACAGCAGGCCGCACAGGATGGCCGTGGCGATGATGATCGCCAGCTGCTCCAGGTTGACCACCAGCTCGCCCAGCTTCCAGATCTGGTCCTTGTAGGGCACGGCCAGCGTGTGGGTCTCGGTGCCGATGCCCGGCACCATGGTGATGAGGCCGCGCGCCACGTATGCGATGCCGATGGTCAGCATCACGATGGTGAACTGCGGTTGCCCCAGGATCGGGCGGATCACCACCAGCTCCAGCAGCACGCCGAAGGCCGCCATCGCCACGATCGCCAGGATGGCCGCAAGCCAGAACGGCAGGCCGAACAGCGACATGCCCGCGAACGCCCCGAAGGCGCCGAGCATCATCAGGTCGCCCTGCGCGAAGCTCACGGTTTCGGTGGCCTTGTAGATCAGCACGAAGCCCAGCGCGATCAGCCCGTAGATGCAACCTTGCGCAATGCCCGAGAGCAGGAGTTGAAGGATCTGCATGGGGCTCGTCTTCCTGCGCTCAGTGCCTGAAGCCGCCGGCCGCGTCGTGCAGCGCCAGGCGGCGCGAGCCGGCCAGGATGTCGCTGGGTTTCAGGCCGTACACCTGGCGGATCGAATGGCTGAAGTGCGTCGAGTCGGGGTAGCCGGTGTCCAGCGCAATGTCGGTCAGCGTGCTGGCCTGGCGCACGTAGCGCAGCAGGCTGCGCGCGCGCTTCCAGGCGCGGAACGCACGGAAGGCCATGCCCGTCTCCTGCTTGAACAGGTGCAGGAAGCGCGAGAACGACAGGTGCACCGAGGCCGCGCAGTCCTCGGCCGACATGGGGGCGGCGGGGTCGGCGTTGATGGCGTCGGCCACCTTGCGTATGCGTGCATCGAGCATGCGCGGCGCGAGGCTTTCGCCGAAGAACATCGCATCGAAGTCGAAGCCCTCGAAGTCGGTGCCGCGGCCCGAAGCCGCCAGCAGGTGCGCATGCGCATCGCGCACACGCTGCACGAAGGCCGGTGCCTCGACCGGGCCGCAGTGCTGCAAGAAGGCGGGCATGCGCGCCGGGTCGACCGACTCCGATTCGATGAGCAGGCTGAAGATGAGCGGGTGCGCGCTCTCCACCTGGTGCGGCACGTGCGGGGGCACCACGATGAGCTCGCCCGTCTGCCAGGCGCCGCCGCCGATGCGGATGCGGTTGAGCGGCGCGCCGGCGGGCGACACGCACACGCCGTGGCCGCCCATCGTGCGCTCGGCTGCCGCGCCGAGCAGGCCTGCATAGAACACGCGGTGCGGCGTGAGCCACATCAGGCGTTCGCCCTGCCTTGCGGCGCCGCTCGGGGGCGGCGTCGTCCTCGTTCGCTGCATGGTTTGTCTCCTGCAATCGGTGGACTGCCACGCTGCGGTGGCGTCTGGGTTGGCTGGATCGTAGCGGCGCGGGCCGCTCGCGCGATATCGATTTGCGCGGGGACTTTCCCTAGGCCTGCGCGAACGCGCGCCGCAGTTCCGAGGCACACAGCGCGACCGCGGTGTTGGCCTCGTCGAGCACCTTGCCCATGGTGATGAAGCCATGGATCTGGCGCTCGAAGCACACGTACGCGGCGTGGTTGCCGGCGGCGGTGAGCGCTTGCGCATACGCCGCGCCTTCGTCGCGCAGCGGGTCGTAGCCGGCGGTGATCACCAGCGCCGGCGGCAGCGCCGACAGGTCGGCGTGCAGCAGCGGCGAGGCGCGCCAGTCGAGGTCGTGCGCGGGCTCGGTGATGTAGTGGTCGTGAAAGTACGCCATCGTGTCGCGGGTCAGCAGGTAGCCCTGCCCGTTCGCCTGGTGCGACGGATGGCCGCGGCGCATGTCGGTGGCGGGGTAGATCAGCAGCTGGTACATGAGGGGCAGGTCGCCCGCATCGCGCGCGGCGATCGCCACCACCGCCGCGAGGTTGCCGCCCGCGCTGTCGCCGCCCACGGCCATGCGGCTCGCGTCCAGCCCCAGCGTGGCGGCCTCGCGGCGCACCCAGCGGGTGGCGGCGAGCACGTCGTCCACCGCGGCGGGAAAGCGGTGCTCCGGCCCCATGCGGTAGTCGACCGCCACCACCGCGCAACCGGCGCCGTTGGCCAGCTCGCGGCACAGCACGTCGTGCGTGTCGAGGTCGCCGATGACCCAGCCGCCGCCGTGGTAGTACACCAGCACCGGCAGCGGGCCGGCGCCCGAACCCAGGGGCCGGTACATCCGCACCGGGATGGGGCCGTGCGGTCCGTCGGCGGCAAGGTCGCGCACCTCGGCCACTTCGGCGGGCAGCGGTTGCGTGGCGGTGCGGCGCTCGCGGTAGAAGGCCCGCGCGTCGGCGGGCGAGAGGGTGTGGGTCGGCGGAATGCCGCGCGCCTCGATGAAGTCGAGCAAGGCGCGCGCCTGGGGATGCAGCATGGTGTCTCCGGGAGGGGCTGGTGGGTGTCCCTCGATCTTCCCGCACCATGCCCGCGCCGTTGCGGCGCGGCTTGCGAAAACTGGCTACCCGCCTGCGGTGCGCGGGTTCATCCTTAGCAACCGCAGTGCGCGATCAGGCCTTGCGCGGCTTCACCCGGGATGCGGCTTCCTTGGCGAGCTTGCGTGCGGTGTCGGTGTCGGCCGCATGCACCAGCGCCACGCCCATGCGGCGCTTGATGAAGCTCTCGGGCTTGCCGAACAGGCGGATGTCGCTGCCGGGCACCTGCAGCGCCTCGGCCACGCCGTCGAAGGCGATGCCGGCGGCGTCCACGCCGCCGTAGATCACCGCGCTGGCGCCCGGGCTCTTGAGCGAGGTGTCGACCGGCAGGCCGAGGATGGCGCGCGCATGCAGCTCGAACTCGTTCTGCCACTGCGTGGCCATGGTGACCATGCCGGTGTCGTGCGGGCGCGGGCTGACCTCGCTGAACCAGACCTCGTCGCCCTTCACGAAGAGTTCGACCCCGAACAGGCCCTGGCCGCCCAGGTCGGCCGTGACGGCCTGCGCGATCTGCTGCGCCTTGTGCAGCGCGGCGGGCGCCATGGGGTGCGGCTGCCAGCTTTCCACGTAGTCGCCGCTCACCTGCACGTGGCCGATGGGGTCGCAGAACTTCGTTTCCACGGCGCCCGCGCCATCCTGGGCGCGCACGGTCAGCAGCGTGATCTCGTAGTCGAAGTCGATGAAGCCCTCGACGATCACGCGGCCGTGGCTCACGCGGCCGCCGGCCATGGCGTAGTCCCAGGCCTTCTGCACGTCGGCCGGGCCGTCGATCTTGCTCTGGCCCTTGCCGGAGCTGCTCATCACGGGCTTCACGATGCAGGGGTAGCCGATGCCGGCATCGATGGCGGCCTGCAGCTCGGCCAGCGAGTCGCAGAACTTGTAGGGACTGGTGGGCACGCCCAGCGTCTCGGCGGCCAGGCGGCGGATGCCTTCGCGGTCCATCGTGAGGCGGGCGGCGCGGGCGGTGGGAATCACGCGCACCGCGCCGGCGTCTTCCAGCTCCTGCAGCGTCTGCGTGGCGATGGCCTCGATCTCGGGCACCACCAGCGTGGGCTTCTCGGCCTCGATCAGCGCCTTGAGCTGCGCGGGGTCGCTCATGGTGATGGTGCGCGCGTGGTGCGCGACCTGCTGGCCGGGCGCGTTCTCGTAGCGATCCACCGCGATGGTCTCGACGCCGAGGCGCTGCAGGGCGATCAGCACCTCCTTGCCGAGTTCACCGGAGCCGAGCAGCATCACGCGGGTGGCGGAGGGGGAAAGGGGGGTGCCGAGGGTGGTCATGGTCGGAAGTCGGGAAGAGAGAGGAGAGGAGAGGGGAAAAAGCAACCGCAGGACTGTAAGCCACCCACGCGCCGGCCGTGTCACACGCGGCAACGGCGCGGCCATGGGGCTGATTCACAATCGACGGCTTGCCGTGGCACCGCCGCGCGCCCCCCTTTTTTTTGTTTCTTCAAGGAGTTTTCTCATGGCTATCCAGACTGTCGGCATCATCGGCGCCGGAACAATGGGCAACGGCATCGCACAGGCCTGCGCGGTGGCCGGCGTGAACGTGGTGATGGTCGACATCGCCCAGGCGGCGGTCGACAAGGGCCTGGCCACCGTGTCGGGCAGCCTCGACCGCCTGATCAAGAAAGAGAAGCTCACCGCCGAGCAGAAGACTGCCGCGCTGGCGCTGATCAAGGGCTCGACCAACTACGACGACCTGAAGGGCGCGCAGCTGGTCATCGAGGCGGCCACCGAGAACCACGCGCTCAAGCTCAAGATCCTGAAGCAGGTCGACGAGCTGCTGGCGCCCGAAGTGATCATCGCGTCGAACACCTCGTCGATCTCCATCACGCAGCTGGCCGCCGCCACCTCGCGCCCCGACCGCTTCATCGGCATGCACTTCTTCAACCCGGTGCCGATGATGGCGCTGGTGGAGCTGATCCGCGGCTACCTCACGAGCGACGCCACGCACGACGCGGTGAAGGCGCTGGCCGTGACGCTGGGCAAGTCGCCCATCACGGTGAAGAACGCGCCGGGCTTCGTGGTCAACCGCATCCTGGTGCCGATGATCAACGAGGCCTTCTTCGTGCTGTCCGAGGGCATTGCCACGGCGGAAGACATCGACGCCGGCATGAAGCTGGGCTGCAACCAGCCCATCGGCCCGCTGGCGCTGGCCGACATGATCGGCCTGGACGTGTGCCTGGCGGTGATGGAGGTCTACCTCGAGCAGTTCGGCGACTCCAAGTACCGCCCCTGCCCGCTGCTGAAGGAAATGGTCGCTGCAGGCCAGCTGGGCCGCAAGACCGGCCGCGGCGTCTACACCTACTGAGCACCTGCCGAGCCGCACGACAAGAACAACCCGGAGACAAAAACACCATGACCGCCACCCCCACCTCCCCGCCCGCCGAAGGCTGCATCGACACCCAGGTGCTCGACCACGTGCTGCTGATCGGCATCAACCGCCCGGCCAAGCGCAACGGCTGGACGCCGCCCATGTTCAAGCAGCTGGCCGAGGCCTACACCCGGCTGGACGACGACCCTGCCCTGCGCGTGGGCGTGCTGCATGCCTTCGGCGACCACTTCACGGCAGGCCTGGACCTGCCCGCGGTCGCCGAATACATGAAGCGCGGCGAGAAGGCCATTCCGCAAGGGCTGGTCGAGCCGCACGACTTCGGCCTCGAGGGCTACCGCCGCCGCACCAAGCCGATGGTGGTGGCCGTGAAGGGCATCTGCTTCACGGTCGGCATCGAGCTGATGCTGGGCGCGGACATCGTGGTGGCGGCCGACAACTGCCGCTTCTCGCAGATGGAGGTGCAGCGCGGCATCATGGCCACGGGCGGCGCCACGCTGCGCATGGCCGAGCGCGCCGGGCTGGGCAACGCGATGCTGCACCTGCTGACGGCCGACGAGTTCGACAGCGCCGAGGCCTACCGCCTGAACTTCGTGCAGAAGGTGGTACCGGCAGGGCAGGAACTCGACGCGGCGCTGGCCATTGCGCAGCGCATCGCGGCACAGGCACCGCTGGCGGTGGTGGCCACGCGGCTCAACGTGCTCAAGGCCATCGAGCACGGCCCGCTGGCCGCGGTGAGCGAGTTCATCGAGACGCAGAAGCGCCTGTCGAACAGCGAAGACGCCGCCGAGGGCGTGCGCTCCTTCGTCGAACGCCGTCCCGCGCGCTTCAGCGGCCGTTGATCTTCTTTGCTCGAAACAACATGTCCCTTTTCATTCGCACGGCGCTCGCCGCCGCGTTCGCCCTGCTCGCAGTGAACACCTCCAACGCCCAGACACCCGCGCCCGCCGCGCTGCCCGACCCCGCGGCCACCTCGGTCGACGCACTGGGCTGGATGAAGGGCTTTCCGCCCCCGCCCGACAAGCTCGTCACCTTCGACAACCCGGCCGGCGGCGTGTTTCCGCGCACGCGCTGGAGCTTCTCGCACGTGCGCGAGACGGTACCCACGGCCAACGTGTGGCGCGGCAGCGGCGCGGCCAGCCCGCTGCCGTCCGCCACGCCGCGCATCCAGATCGAGGCCGTGACCTTCAAGCCCCTGGGCAGCGACCAGACGCTGAACTTCGCCCAGATGATCTCCGGCACCTACACCGACGGCATCCTCGTGATGCACCGCGGCAAGGTGGTCTACGAGAAGTACTTCGGCGCGCTCACGCCCGAGCGCCCGCACATCGCGATGTCGGTCACCAAGTCCTTCGTGGGCACGCTGGCGGCCATCCTCGCGGACGAAGGCAAGCTCGACCCCGCGGCCCTGGTCACCCGGTACATCCCCGAGCTGAAGGACACCGCGTACGGCGACGCCACCGTGCGCCAGGTGATGGACATGACGGTCGGCGTGCACTACTCCGAGAACTACGCCGACCCCAAGGCCGAGATCTGGGACTACGCCCGTGCCGGCGGCATGCTGGTGCAGGGCCCGGGCTATGCGGGGCCCAAGTCGTTCTACGAGTTCCTGGCCACGCTGAAGAAGGAAGGCGAGCACGGCGATGCCTTCGCCTACAAGACGGTCAACGCCGAGGTGCTGGCCTGGGTGCTGCGCCGCGCCAGCAACCAGTCGCTGGCCGACCTGCTGAGCGAGAAGATCTGGCGGCGCATCGGCGCCGAGCAGGACGCCTACTTCATGGTCGACCGCATCGGCACCGAGTCGGGCGGCGGCGGCCTGAACACCGTGCTGCGCGACCTGGCGCGCTTCGGCGAGACCCTGCGCAACGACGGACGTGCCTCCAACGGGCAGCAGGCCATCCCGAAGGCGGTGGTGCAGGACATCCAGCGCGGCGGCGACCCGGCGAAGTTCGTCAAGGCCGGCTACCCGCTGCTGCAGGGCTGGTCGTACCGCGACATGTGGTGGGTGTCGCACAACCCGCACGGCGCGTACATGGCGCGCGGCATCCACGGCCAGAGCATCTACGTGGACCCGAAGGCCGAGATGGTGATCGTGCGCTACGCGGCGCACCCGGTGGCGGCCAACGGCGCCAACGACCCGCTCACGCTGCCCGCGTTCCAGGCGATGGGCGAGGCGCTGATGCGGCCCTGAGCCGCAGGCGGTTCAGGCGGCCGCCCGTTCGCGGGCGATCACCAGCAGCCCGTCCATGATCAGGCTCTCGACCAGCTCGAAGTGCCCGTTCATGACGGGCGCCATCTTCCAGCCCGCGCCGCCGGTCATGTAGCAGGCCGGCTCGGCGCCGCAGTGCGAGCGCACGTGCTGCACCATGCGCTCGACCGCGCCGGCAATGGCATAGGTGCCGCCGCTGGTGAGCGCGTCGCTGGTGTTGGTGGGAAATTCGCGCACCTCGCCGGTCGGCACATGCAACCCCGCCGTGCCCGACTCCAGCGCGCGCAGCATGATGCCGTGGCCCGGCAGGATCAGCCCGCCCAGGAACTTGCCGTCGGCGTCGATGGCCTCGACCGTCACCGCGGTGCCGATCATCACCACCACCATCGGCAGCGGCGGGCCACCGGCCTGTTCGGCCAGCATGCGGTGGCGCGCGCCGATCATGGCCACGAAGCGGTCGGCGCCCAGGCGCGTGGGGTGGTCGTAGCCGTTGACGATGCCGGCCTCGCCCGCGCTCGGCATTACCCAGCGGGGCGTGCAGTCGAAACGCTCGCCGATCTGTTCTTCGGCGCGGCGGCGCACCGCGTCGCCGGCCACCACGCAGCCCAGCATGGACGCGGGCGCCGGCAGGTCGGCCCAGGGGCCTTCGGCCAGCCGTTCGATGTGGTCGAGAAATTCGGCGCCCTGCGCCTGCAACGCGGCACCGGGGCGGGCCGAGTCGTAGAGCGCCCATTTGAGGCGGGTGTTGCCGATGTCGATGGCGAGGAAGGGGGAAGACATGCGCGGGATTATTGCGACTTTGTGCCCGGCCCTGCCGGCGGGCTGGTCGCATACGCGGCATGGGCCTACGAGCGGGCACCGCGTTACGCGCCTACATTCGACTTTCAAAGGCTTCCACCTTCCATCCACCACGGCACAAGGAGAACACCATGGGATTGCTCAGCTTCATCAAGGAGGCCGGTGAAAAACTGTTCGGCGGATCGTCGGCCCACGCCGCCACCCCGGACGCACCGGACGCGAACACGGCCGCAGCGGCGGCCATCAAGACCTACATCGAGACCCAGAACCTCGGCCTCACCGCGCTTGTGGTGACCTACACGGCCAGCAGCGGCGTGGTCACCCTGGCGGGCAACGCGCCGTCGCAGGAAGCCAGCGAGAAGGCCTCGCTGGCCGCGGGCAACGTGGCCAACGTGACCAGCGTCGACAACGACCTGGTGGCCCCGGCCGCGCCGCCCGCGCAGTACCACGACGTGGTGCGCGGCGACACGCTGTCGGCCATCTCGAAGAAGTACTACGGCGACGCCAACAAGTACAACGCGATCTTCGAGGCGAACAAGCCGATGCTGAGCAACCCGGACAAGATCTATCCGGGGCAGAAGCTGCGGATTCCGCCGCTGAGCTGACGCACGCTCAGTTGTCTTTGCAAGGGCCTGCCGGGAGATCGGTGGGCCTGTTTTGTTTCTGCTGTGTGTTTTTGACGCTGCTGTTCGGGGCGCGAGCGGCAAGTCATCGGAGCCTGAGCTTTTGCGCGGCCAGACCAATGCACCGCATTTGATGCGGCAGGCCTTGTTGAATGTCGCCTTATTAGCAACAATCGTCGCCTAATGAGCAACGACCCCCCCCTGATGGACCTGCTGTTCCCCGCCGCGCGGCAGCGCGTGCTGGCGGTGCTGCTGCTGCAGCCGCAGTCGGCCTTTCATCTGCGGGAGCTTGCGCGACTGACCGACAGCCATGCGGGCACGCTGGCGCGAGAAGTCGACAAGCTGGCGCGCACCGGCCTGCTGCTGCGCAGCGAACAAGGCAATCAGGTGCGTTACAACGCCAACACGCGCCACCCCCTGTTCGAGGATCTGGCGGCACTGTTTCGCAAGACGCATGGCGTGGTGCCTGCCGTGCGCGAGGCGCTGGCGCCGCTGGATGCGCAGATCCGGTTGGCGCTGGTGTTTGGCTCGGTGGCGCGCGGCACGCCCTCGCCGGGCAGCGATGTGGACCTGCTGGTGTTGGGCAGCGTGGATTTCATGACGCTGGCACAGGCGGTGTTTCCTCTGCATGCGGCGCTGGGTCGCGAGGTGAACACGGTGCTCTACACACCCGAGGAGTTTGCGCAACGCGCGCGCAGTGGCGACGCATTCGCGCGCGACATACTGGCCAAACCAAAATTGCTTGTGAAGGGAGGAGCCGATGAGCTTGCAGAACTTGCTGGCGATCGGGCGGCTGCAGGCCCACCAGCCTGATGCCGCGGGCATCGCCAAACTGCGTCAGGCGGCGCGGCGAAATCTGGCCGACGCGCATATTGCACAACTCAGCACCGACAACCGGTTCGATGCGGCCTACAAATGCATCATGCAATGCGCGATGCTGGCTTTGTGGGCCAACGGTTACCGCACGTCCACCAGCCAACCCGGCCACCATCAGACGGCCATACAGAGCCTGGGCCTCACGATGGGCGTGGCGCAGCCGGACATCATCGTGCTCGATGCGCTGCGTCGGCAACGCAATGTGAGCGACTATGAAGGCGACCCGGTTTCCACCGCCACGCTGCAGGCCTGCATCGACCAAGCCACGAAATTGCTGGCCGGCGCCGAAAACTGGCTCCGAGCCCATCGCCCCGATCTCCTGACCCCGCCATGAGCGCGTACGCGATGGGCTGAAGGACATCCTGCCCGGCCCTGCACAGCTGTACGAGGCGCTGCGCGCATGGTCAAGCAGCGCAGACGCAAGGCCGTCGGCCTCGCAGCAGACGCGCGTTCAGTTCTGCTTCCAGGGCAGCCCGCGCTTGCGCCAGCCTCCGACCTGCCCCCGGTGCCCGTGTTCGTCGGGGTTGCCCTCGAAGCCTTCGAGGATGTTGTAGGCCTCCACACCGAGTTCGGTCGCGCGCCTGGCAGCGGCCACGGAACGCACGCCGCTGCGGCACAGCAGCACGACCTTCCTGCCATCGGCAGCCGCGGCGCGCACCCCGTCGTCGAACGCGGGGTTCATCGCCATGCCCGGCCACTGCTTCCAGGCCAACGGCACGCCGCCCGGCACGTAGCCGACCCATTCGCGTTCGGCGTCGGTGCGCACGTCGACCAGCACGGCCTCGCCGCTGGCCATCCACTGGGCGGCCTGCTCTGGCGTCACGTCGCCGGCGTAGCCCTTGTTCTCCACGGGTTCTGTCATCTCTTTGCTTTCTTGCAGTGCGGGTGTCAACCATCGGGGTTTTCACCGCTTCGTGAAAACCCTGGTTGCCACTCTACAAGGAGGGCCCGGCGGCCAGCAACCCGGCGCGCCGCATGCCTTCGCGCAGGGCCTGCGCAACGTCGGGCTTCGTCGGGTTCCGGGGGTCCAGCGAGCTTGCATCGCCGGCGGCCGACCTGGCGACGATGGTGTCGGCCTGGGCGTCCCGCAGCCGCCGCAGGTACAGGTCGAAGGCCTCGTGGAAGCCGAGCGGAAGCATCTGCACGCCGTCCTGCATGCCCTCTTCGTCCCTGCGGTAGCGCGGCCCGGGGTAGAACGCCGACTTCCATTCGACACGCACCGTGACGCCCCCGGCGCACACCACGCGGGCACCGACGAACACCGCACCGTCGGCAAACATGCGCAGTTCGCCGTGCGCCTCGAAATGCCTGGACTCCTGGAAATCTTCAGTGCCGTTCCCATGGTCCATTTTTTTCCCCCTCTTCCCCTCCGGCGACGTGGCGCAGGTCCAGTGGTGCGCGAGCACCCTCGGTGTGTGACAGGCTCATGCGCGGAGCCTAGGTCCATCGGCACCGCAGCGCCACGATAGAAATTCGATCTGGAGCACGCGATTCCGGCTGCAACGGATTCAAAAACTATCGTGGCATCGCGCGGCCACATCGACGGTCACATCAGCGCCGCCGCTCCACATACGGCCGCGCCTGCAGCAGCACGATGCGCTCGCCCACCGTCGCCCACTCGATGTCCTGGTCCACCGCTTGGAAGGTGCGCTTCACCGCCGCACCCACATTGGCGAGCCGCACCACCAGTTCGTCGGTCAGCACGTTGCGCCCCGCTTCGACCGGCACCTCCTTCACGCCGCCGTCCTTGTCGAGCTGCAGCGCCGTGTCTTCCGCCGACCGGCTCAACACCTGCACGGCCTTCGACCAGCTCGAATACATCACCTGCTCCGCCACACGCTGCCCCTCGACCACGCGAATGCCGATGCCGCGCTTGGCCGAAATGTAGGTGACGTGCGGATGGCCCGCGTCGAACGGGTCGCGCGTGATCATCACGCCGGCGTTGGTGGCGTCGATGGCGGTCTGCACGAACACGCCCATCCGCACCGTCTCGGCGCCGAAGCCCGCGGCGCTGCGCGCCTCCCAGGCCTCGGGGTTGAACACCGAGGCCCAGACCTTCTTCACCGCCGCTTCGAGCCCGTCGCCGGTCTTGACGTTGGGCACCGTGGTGTAGAGCCCCGCACCGCTGAAGCCGGGCAGGTCTTCGGAGTTGGACGAACTGCGAACGAACACCCCGCCACCGCCCAGCTGCGACTGCCACGCGGCGCGCCATGCGGCCGCGGTGGGCGCGTCCACCGGCCACTGCACGATCTCGTCGCGCAGTTGCGCCAGCGCCTTCTGCCGCTGCTGCGGGTCGCTCGAAAAGCCCGGTTGCTGCTGCATGCGCGCGATGCGCCCGGCCAGGCCGTGGGTGCGCATGAAGCGCTCGTAGTGCGCGAACGGAATGCAGAAGCCGTCGGGCACCGACGTGCCCGCAATGTGCGCGGCCTGCAGCGCGCCGAGGTTCGCGGCCTTCACGCCGCATTGCGCGCTGTGGCGTGCGCGCAGCGCGGCCAGCGGCAGCAGGCGGGTTTCGCGCAGGTCGGGCTGGATGGCGCGCGCGCTGCCGGGCACCGCCCCGGTGGCGGCCGCACGCGCGGCACGCGGCGGCAGCGCGGCAACCTCTTCGGGCGTGAGCCGGCGCACCTGGTAGCCCGAGGCCGCCACCTTCAGCGCCACCCACTGGCCGGCGTGTTCTTTCAGCACCGTGGCCGCGTCGCGCACATAGGCGTTCGGAATGCCCCAGCCCTTGGCCAGCAGGTTGACGTGCGACAGCGCGGTCGACGCGCGCTCGGTCAGCACGCCGGCCACCGGCGGCAGGTTGATCGGCACCTGGCGCAGCACGGCGATGTCGTCGGGCAGCAGTGCATTGAGGCCCGAGGGGTCGTCCACGATGCGCACGCGGCCGGTCGCGGTGCCCAGGTTCATCGGCAGGTAGGGCTGCTCGCGGATCAGCGCCTCCTGGCTCACGAAGTCGATGCCGGTTTCTTTCGCCACGCGCTCGTGCAGCGTGGAGTTGGTCTTGAACTTCACGGGCGCGAAGAAGCTGGCCTTCACCTGCGCGTCGGCCTGCCGCAGCAGCGCCGCGGTGAGCCGGTCGCCTTCCCAGAACTCGTAGGTGAAGCTGCCGATGTTCTGCTGCCAGCTCAGCGTGCCGAACAGGAAGCGGCGCTCGGGCACGAGGTAGTTGCGGTCGATCTCGCGCTTGACGGTGTTCGGCACGAGCCGCGTATCGCGCAGGAAGCGCACATGCAGCTGGTAGCGCGGCGTGTCGATGTAGTGCATGCGCGGCGGCCTGGCCTGCCGGTCGATGGCGAACAGCACGTGCGCCAGCTGCATCGGCGTGCCGGGGTCGTAGACGCGCGCCAGCCGGTCGAAGTCGCCCTGGCTGCGCAGCGCGGGCAGCGACGACGGCACCGACGGGCGCGGCACCGGCTGCGCGGCGGGGCCCTCGGGTTGCGGCTGGTTCTGCTGCTGGTAGTAAGAGGGCTTGCGCGCAAGTTGGGCGGCAGCGGGCGTGGCCGCCCACATGGTGGCAAGCCCCAGGCACAGCGCCATGGCGCTCCTGTTTCGGGAGCGCCATAGGGCCAATGGACGGGTGTTCTCGTTATTTTTCATGGAAGTTTCCTCCTTGCCACCGGTGGGCAACGGCAGCGGATTCTCGCGTGCCGCAACGCCGGCGCGCCCCACGCGCCGCCGCGCAAGCCCCGCCGGCAACGCCGCCTTCGGCCCGCCGCTACAGTCGTCGGCCTAGGAGCAAGCTTTCATGCGCACATTCGACTTCGATCTCTTCGTCATCGGCGGCGGCAGCGGCGGCGTTCGCGCCGCGCGCATGGCCGCGCAGACCGGCGCCCGCGTCGGCCTGGCCGAGGCCGCCGACCTGGGTGGCACCTGCGTCAACGTGGGCTGCATTCCCAAGAAGCTCTACAGCTATGCCGCAGGCTACGGCGAAGCCTTCGAGGAAGCCGCGGGCTACGGCTGGACGCTGCCCCAAGCACCGAACTTCGACTGGGCGCACCTGAAGAAGCAACGCGCCAAGGAGATCGGCCGGCTCAACGGCATCTACGGCTCGCTGCTGAAGAATTCGGGCGTCACGCTCATCACCGGCTGGGCGCAGCTCATCGACGCCCACACGGTGGAAATCGACGGCAAGCGCCACACCGCGAAGCACCTGCTGGTGGCCACCGGCGGCACGCCCTTCGTGCCCGACATTCCGGGCCGCGAGCACATCGTGACCTCGGATGCGATGTTCGACCTCGAGCCCTTCCCCAAGCGCCTGCTGGTGGTGGGCGGCGGCTACATCGCCTGCGAGTTCGCATCGATCTTCAACGGCCTGGGCGCCAAGGTGACGCAGCTGCACCGCAGAGCGCACCTGCTCACCGGCTTCGACGACGACGTGCGGCAGTTCGTCGCCAACGAGATGGGCAAGGCCGGCGTGGAGATCCGGCTCAACTGCGAGGCTGCATCGGTCGCGCGCAGTGCGCACGGCGGGCTCACCGTCACGCTGGCGCGCGGCCAGCAGGTGGAGGCCGACACGGTGCTCTTCGCCACGGGCCGCGTGCCCAACACCCAGGGCCTGGGCCTGGAGGCCGCGGGCGTGAAGCTGAACGACAAGGGCGCCATCGCGGTCGATGCGCACTACCGCACTTCGGTGCCGTCGATCTACGCGGTGGGCGACGTGTCCACGCGCGTGCAGCTCACGCCGGTGGCGCTGGCCGAGGCGATGGTGGTGGTCGACGAACTGTTCGGCAAGGGAAAGCGCCGGCTCGACTACGAGTTCATTCCCACGGCGGTGTTCACGCACCCGAACATCGGCACCTGCGGCTACAGCGAGATCGATGCGCGCGCGAAGTTCGGCGAAGTGACGGTGTTCTCCAGCGAGTTCAAGTCGCTGCGCCACACGCTGTCGGGCAGCAGCGAGCGCACCTTCATGAAGCTGGTGGTCGACAAGAAGAGCGACCGCGTGGTCGGCCTGCACATGGTGGGCGCGGATGCGGGCGAAGTGGTGCAGGGCTTTGCCGTGGCGATGCGCGCGGGCGCCACCAAGGCGCTGTTCGACAGCACCATCGGCATCCACCCGACGGCTGCGGAAGAGTTCGTGACGATGCGCGAGCCGATGCCAGGCTAGGCACGAACTGCCTGCTGCTTGCCTTCGAGCAGCTTCACCAGCACGAACAGCACGCGGTTGGCGGGCGTGGCCACACCCAGTGCCTCGCCGCGCCGCACGACCAGCCCGTTGAGGTGGTCGATTTCGCTGAGCTTGCCGCGCGCCAGGTCCTGCGCGGTCGATGAATATTGCGAGGGCATGGTCTGCGGAATGCCGCGCACGGCGGCGTCGGTGTCGCCGACCACCTCGATGCCTTCGGCCTTGGCCACGGCCAGGCATTCGGCCACCACGTCGCGGACCACGTCGGTCACGCCGGTGCCCTCGATCAGCACGCCGTAGGGCAGCTGCGCGATGGCCGAGAGCGCGTTGTAGGCGCAGTTGAGCGTGAGCTTGGCCCAGAGCGCGCCGCGCACGTTGCTCGAAAGCTCCGTGGGCACGCCGGCCGCGATCAGGTGCCGCGCCACTTCGTCGCTGCGCCGCGACGGCGCGATCACCAGCTCGCCGCGGCCGTGGTGCTTCACATGGCCCGGCCCCGCCATCTCGGTGGCCACGTAGACCACGGCGGCCGCCACCTCGTTCGACGCCAGCACCGAACGCACGCGCGCGTCGTTGTCCACGCCGTTCTGCAGCGTGAGCACCAGCGCACCGGGCGCGAGGTGCGGCGCGATCTGCGCGGCGGCCGCTTCGGTGTCGGTCGACTTCACGCAGAACAGCACCAGGTCGGCGCCCTGCACCGCGCCGGCTTCGGTGCTTGCGGCGAGCGGCACGTGTTCGTCGAAGGCCCTGGTTTCCAGGCGCAGGCCCTTCGCCTGGACGGCCGCCACATGCGAAGGCCGCCCGATCAGCACCACCTCGTGGCCCGCGCGCGCCAGCATGGCGCCGTAGTAACAGCCGACTGCGCCGGCGCCCATCACTGCGACTTTCATCGGTTCGACCCTTTGGATGTTTCACGGATCATGCCTCGGCCTCCGCGCCGCGCGAGGCCACGCCTTCGTCGAGCAGCCACGCGCGAAACGCCGCGAAGGCCGGCAGGTCGAGCCGGTCCGGCCGGTAGCACAGGTAGTGCCCCTGGTTCACGTTCACCGGCGTGCCGCACGGGCTCAGCAGCGCGCCTTCGGCCAGCTCTTCCTGCACCAGCAGCCTGGGCACCAGGCCGATGCCCAGGCCATTGAGCGCCGCCTGGATCAGCGCCGAGTACTGCGCGAAGCGCGGGCCGGCCACCGTTTGCACCTCGGGCACGCCGTGCTGCGCGGCCCACTGGCGCCAGGCGGTGGGCGCGCCCTCGTGGTGCAGCAGCGTGTGGCCCAGGATGTCGGCGGGCTGGGCAATGCGGTGGCGCCCCTCGACCAGCGTGCGCGCCACGATCAGCACGAACTCGCGCCCCGCGATGTACTCCGACACCACCCCCGGCCAGCCGTCGGGGCCGTAGCGGATGGCGGCGTCCACGCCGGCCGGAATGCCGTCGCTGGGCTCCAGGTGGCGGCTGAAGCTCAACATGACGTGGCGGCTCTTCTGGCTGAAGGCCGGCAGGCGCGGAATGAGCCACTTGGTGAGGAAGGTGGGCACGCTCGCCAGCGTGAGCAGGCCGGCGCCGGCATCGCCCGAGCGCGCCTCGAAGGTGGCGGTCTCGATGGCGCGCAGGCCGCCCGAAATCTTCTGCCAGTACACGCGCCCCTGCGGCGTGAGCTGCACGCCGCGCCCGTTCTTCTGCAGCAGCTCGCGGCCCAGGAAGGCCTCGAGCCCCGCGATCTGCTTGCTGACCGCGCTCACGGTGATGCACAGGGCACCGGCCGCCAGCGTGATGCTCTGGTGCCGCGCCACGGCGTCGAAAGCCAGCAGCTCCTGGATGGTGGGGCAGTCACGCTTCATGCGGCCTGGCCCTCATGTGTGAAAGCTGCGTGAAAAACATTTTCCAATTGCTCAAGTGTCGTCATCCAACATTCACCCATGGGTGCCCATGCGCTTCCTAGAATTCGGGACATTGCTGCGGCACGCCCTGCGCAGACAGTAGCGCATCCGGAAAGTATGCCGGCTGCTCAAGACACTGGAGACAACCTTGGTTCGCGGCATCTCGCTCATCTACGGCCTGTACCTGCTGCTGCCCATCGCGCTGCTGATGATCGGCAGCCTGGGCGGCAACTGGACCAACACGCTGCTGCCCACGGGCATCACGGGGCAGTGGTACGTCGACCTGTGGCTCGACACCTCGTTCCGCAAGGCCTTCGTCAGCAGCCTGGTGGTGGCCATGTCGGCCTGCGCCATCAACACCGTGCTGGCGCTGCCGCTGGCCTATGCGCTGTACCACGGCGCGCGGCGCGGCGGCAGCCTCGCGGCGCGCATCGTGAGCGCCACGCCGGTGGCGGTGCCGCCGATCACCATGGCCTTCGGCTACATGATCGTGTTCAACACCGACCTGGCGCCCTGGCTGGGCTCGATGCCGCTGCTGATCGCGGCGCACGCCATCCTCACGCTGCCCTACCTCACCAACACGCTGCTGGCCGACCTGCGCCACCTCGACCTGGGCCGGCTCGAACAGGCGGCCGCCACGCTCGGTGCCTCGGGCTGGCAGCAGTTCACCGGCATCGTGCTGCCCAGCGTGCGGCAGAGCCTGATCAGCGGGCTGGTGATGGTGGCGGCCATTTCGGTGGGCGAGTTCGGCGTGTCGAACCTGCTCACGAGCTTCCAGAACCGCACCTACCCTGTCGTGCTGCTGCAGGCCTTCTACGGCGCCACGGGCTTCGCCTGCGCGGCCACGGTCATTCTTCTCGTGCTGGCGAGCGCGTCGGCCCTCCTGTCTTCTTCCCTGGTGAAGCAACGCGCGTAACCCTCCCATGAGCCTCCTTCTCGACAACGTCAGCTACAACTACCCCGGCAGCACGCACGGCCTGCACGACGTGTCGCTGGACGTGCGCACCGGCGAACTGGTCGCGGTGATCGGGCCCAGCGGGTCGGGCAAGTCGACGCTGCTGAAGCTGGTGGCGGGCCTGGAGACGGGCCACACCGGGCGCATCGCGCTGGGCGGCGACGACATGTCGCGCACGCCGGTGCACCAGCGCCACATCGGCATGGTGTTCCAGAGCTATGCGCTGTTTCCGCACCTGAGCGTGCTCGACAACGTGGCCTACGGGCTCAAGCTGCGCAAGGTAGCCACCGCCGAGCGCCGCCAGCGCGCGCAGGACCTGCTCGACATCGTGGGGCTGGGCGACTACGCGCAGCGCGGCATCGCGCAACTCTCCGGCGGGCAGCAGCAGCGCGTGGCGCTGGCCCGCGCGCTGGCCATCGACCCGCGCGCCCTGCTGCTCGACGAGCCGCTGTCGGCGCTCGACGCCAGCGTGCGCGGCCACCTGCGCGACCAGATCCGCGCCATCCAGCAGCGCTTCAACGCCACCACGCTGCTGGTCACGCACGACCAGGAAGAAGCGCTGGTGATGGCCGACCGCGTGGCCATGCTGAAAGACGGCCGGCTGCTGCAGATCGCCACGCCGCGCGACATCTACGAGCACCCGGCGAGCCGCGCGGTGGCCGAGTTCGTCGGGCTATCGACGATCCTGCCTGCGAAGGTGAGCGGCCCCGACCGCATCGACCTGGGCTTTGCCGAGCTCGCCGCGCCCACCGGCACACGGGCCTTCGGCGCGGCGGTGCACGTGCTGGTGCGCCCCGAGCACATCCGGCCCGACCCGGCGCCCGGCAGCCTGAACCTGCTGGCGGGCCGCACCGGCGCACAGCGCTACCTGGGCGCGCTCACGCGCTACGACTTCGAGGTGCCGGGCGCGGCCAGGCCCTTCCTCGCCGAGTCGGCAATGCCCGCCGCGCAGGCCATCGCCATCGCGCCCGAACACCTTCGTTTGCTCGACCACTGACGCAGCCTTTTCCTTCATTTCCTCCAAGGAGCCACCATGCAACGCAGACATCTGATCCAGGCCGCAGGCGCACTGTCCCTGTCCACGCTCGCGGCCCGCACCGCCTTCGCCTTCGACGGCCCCGAGCTCTACGCGGGCGAGAAGGCGCTGTACGCCGAGGCGCAGAAGGAAGGCCTGTGCGTGTCCTTCGACACCGGCCCCGAATGGGCCAACTGGAAGTCGCTGTTCGCGGCCTTCAAGAAGCGCTACCCCGAGATCGAGCTGACCTACAACGACATCGGCTCGGCCGCCACCGTGGTCGCGCTCGAAAAGACCAAGCGCCGCCCGCAGGCCGACACCGCCTACTACTTCGCGGCCTCGGGCGTCGATGCCGCGAAGAAGGATGTGGTCGCACCCTTCAAGCCCGCCAACTTCGACAAGCTGCCCCCGGTGTTCCGCGAGGCCGAGGGCCGGTGGTTCACCATCCACACGCTGAACATCGCGTTCCTGGTCAACAAGAAACTGGTGAAGAACGTGCCCACGGGCTGGGCCGACCTGCTCAAGCCCGAATACAAGAGCTCGGTGGTGTACCTCGACCCGCGCTCCACCGGCATCGGCCAGGTGCTGACCTTTGCCGCGGCCTACGCCAACGGCGGCAGCGTGGACAACGTGCAGCCCGGCACCGACTACCTGGGCAAGCTGCACTCCGCCGGCAACGTGCTGCGCGTGGAAGGCACCACGCCGTACGCCAAGTTCCTGAAGGGCGAGATCCCGGTGTGGATCAGCTACGAGAACGACGGCCTGAAGGCCAAGCACGTCGACGGCATGGGCGACGCGGCCGAGGTCGTGATTCCGAAGGAAGCCAGCGTGGCCGCGCCCTACGCCATCAGCCTGGTGAAGAACGGCCCGAACCCCAACGCCGGCAAGCTGTGGCTGAACTTCGTCATGAGCGAGGCGGGCCAGTCGCTGTTCGCGCAGGGCTTCGTGCGCCCCGCCGTGCCGGGCACGCCGCTGTCGGCCGACATCGCGGCCAAGATGCCCGCCGCGCCGCAGATCCGTCCGCTCGACGTGGTGAAGGCCTCGGAGCGCAAGGCCGAGGTCGACAAGCTCTGGGCGCTGGCCGCCCTGGGCAAGTAGGCAGGAAGAACCGGCCGTGATGCGACGCTTTGGCGCCTGGCCCGCATGGGCCTTCATGGCGCTGTTCTTCGCGGTGCCGCTGGCGGCGCTGCTGCCCGAGGCCTTTGCCAACGGCGGCAGCGCCTTCGGGCGGCTGTTCGGCAACGCGCTGTTCTTCGGGGCACTGCGCAACACGCTGGGCCTGGGGCTGGCGGCGGGCGCGGTGTCTGCGCTGGTGGGCACGTGCATCGCGATCGAGCTGGCGCGCCAGCCCGAAGGCCGGCGCCAATGGATGATGACCTTGCTGGGCCTGCCGCTCGCGTTCTCGGGCCTGGTGATCGCCTACGGCTTCATCCTGGCCTTCGGGCGCGCGGGCTTCGTCACGCAACTGCTGGCGGGGCTGGGCGCGGACCCGGCGCTGATCGGCAGCTGGATCTACAGCGTGTCGGGCCTGGGCTTCGCCTATGCCTATTACCTGATTCCGCGCGTGGCGCTGTCGCTGTACCCGGTGTTCGCGAACCTCGACCTGCGCCCGGCGCAGGCGGCGCGCACGCTGGGTGCATCGAAGGCGCGCGCGTTCTGGGACACGGTGGTGCCCGAGGTGATCCCCTCGGTGCTGTCGAACGCCTGCATGGTGGCCGCGATTGCGATGGGCACCTACGGCACGGCGCTGGCGCTGGTTGGCACGCAGCTGAACATCCTGCCGCTGATGCTGCTGGCGCAGGTGGGCGACGGCGGTTCCGATTTCGCGGTGGCGGCGGCCTTGTCGCTGGTGCTGATGGTGGTGTGTGTGATCGTGATGGGAGTGGGCGATGTCTTTACGCGAAGGCGCGAGCGCGGTGCTGTCGGCGCCGGTCACTGAGGCGCTGACGCGCCTGGCGCAGCGGCAGTGGGGGCCCGCGCGCCACCGACAGCCGGTGGCCATCCTCGGCCCGGGCGACGGCGGGCCGGCCGAGTGCGAAGCCGCCTATGCGGTGGCGCACGCGCTGGCCGGCGCGGGCATGGCGGTGGTGTGCGGCGGGCGCGGCGGCGTGATGGCCGCGGCCTCGCGCGGTGCGGTGGAGGCCGGCGGCATTGCGGTGGGCATCCTGCCCGAGGAAGACGACCGCAACGCCAACGAGTGGCTCAGCGTGGCCATCCCCACCGGGATGGGCGAGATGCGCAACGGCATCATCGCGCGCAGCGGCGTGTGCCTGGTCGCCATCGGCGGCAACATGGGCACGCTGTCGGAGATGGCGATGGGGCTGAAATGGGGCAAGCCGGTGTTCGTGATGCACGGCGACGTGGAGCTGCCGGGCGCCGTGCAGGCTGTGGATGTGAACGACATGCTGGTGAAGGTGCTGGGCTGCCTGCTGGACTGAGATGCCGGCACGCGTGGCACTGCACAATGCCGTCATGCCCTACATGCCCACCTTCGTCGCCCCCGCCCGCTTCACCGACGCAGCCGCCGCGCTGGACCAGGTCAAGGCCATCTACCAGGGCGGCATCGCCCACCTTCGCGAGTCGATGCTGCGCTTCGTGGCCGGCGAGGCGCTGCCGGGCCGGGTGCGGGCCTGCTACCCGTTCGTGCGGGTGCACACGCACACCGTCTCGCGCCACACGCCGCCGGCCAACGCCGGCCTGAGCTACGGTTTCGTGGCCGGCCCCGGCCGCTACGAGACCACGCTGACGCGGCCCGACCTGTTCTCGCGCTACTACCTCGACCAGTTCCGCCTGCTGCTGGAAAACCACCAGGTCGAGATCGAGGTGGGCACCAGCACGCAGCCCATTCCCATTCACTTCTCGTTCGCCGAAAACGACCACATCGAAGGCACCATGAGCAACGAGCGCCGCGCGCTCATGCGCGACGTGTTCGACCTGCCCGACCTGGGCGTGATGGACGACGGCATCGCCAACGGCACCTACGAGGCGCGCGACGGCGAGGCGCAGCCGCTGTCGCTGTTCACGGCCGCGCGCGTGGACTACTCGCTGCACCGCCTGCGCCACTACACGGGCACCGCGCCCGAGTGGTTCCAGAACTTCGTGCTGTTCACGAACTACCAGTTCTACATCGACGAGTTCGTGCGCCTGGGCCACGAGGCCATGGCCGACGAGAACAGCGAGTACGTGGCGTTCATCGAGCCCGGCAACGTCATCACGCGCCGGCGCGGGCTGGCGGCCGGCCAGAGCCAGACCTTCGGCCACCTGCTCGACGGCAGCCAGGGCACCGCCCCGCCGCGGCTGCCGCAGATGCCGGCCTACCACCTGGTGCGCGAGGACTACAGCGGCATCACCATGACCAACATCGGCGTCGGTCCGGCCAACGCCAAGACCATCACCGACCACATCGCCGTGCTGCGTCCGCACGCCTGGATGATGCTGGGCCACTGCGCCGGCCTGCGCAACACGCAGCAGCTGGGCGACTACGTGCTGGCCCACGCCTACGTGCGCGAGGACCACGTGCTCGACGAGGAGCTGCCGCTGTGGGTGCCGATTCCGGCGCTCTCGGAGATCCAGCTCGCGCTTGAGCAGGCGGTGGCCGACGTCACGCGCTACGAGGGGCCCGACCTGAAGAAGATCATGCGCACCGGCACCGTGGCCAGCACCGACAACCGCAACTGGGAGCTGCTGCCGGGCAACCAGCCGCAGCGCCGCTTCAGCCAGAGCCGGGCGGTGGCGCTCGACATGGAAAGCGCGACCATCGCGGCCAACGGCTTCCGCTTCCGGGTGCCCTACGGCACCCTGCTGTGCGTGAGCGACAAGCCGCTGCATGGCGAGATCAAGCTGCCCGGCATGGCCAACCACTTCTACCGCGAGCGCGTGGAGCAGCACCTGCGCATCGGCATGCGGGCCATCGAGATCCTGCGCGAAGAGGGCTCCACGCGGCTGCACAGCCGCAAGTTGCGCAGCTTTGCCGAGGTGGCGTTCCAGTAGGAACGACCCTGCGGGCCTGTTGCCGCAGGGCGCGGGCGTCCATCAGGGTTTGTCCCCGCCTGCGGGGGTGGGGGATTGCGGTGTTTCGCGGACATCATCCGGACTACCCACAGTCAACCGGAAAAAAGATGCCGCAGTCGCCTTCCGCCTTTGTCTCGCGCCGACACTTCTCGGCATGGATCGCGGCTTCGGCCGCCGTTGCCGGCACCGGGGGCGCCGCACTGTGGCCCGCCGGCGCGAACGCCGCCGACGCCCCGCTGAGCAACAGGCTGCGCATAGTCATTCCCGCCGAGCCGGGCGGCGGCTGGGACCAGACCGGCCGCGGGCTCGGCGCGGCCATGCTGGCCTCTGGCGCGGTCGGCAGCGTGGTGTACGACAACATCCCCGGCGTGGGCGGCACGCTCGCCCTGGCGAAGTACGTCGAGAAGTACAACGCCGACCCCGACACGGTGCTGATGAGCGGCATGGTCATGGTCGGTGCGCTCGCGCTGCAGAAGCCCGCCGTCACGCTGGCCGACATGACCCCCATCGCCCGCCTCACCAGCGACTACGAGGTGGTGGCGGTGAAGGCCGACTCCCCCCTGAAGAGCACGAGCGACCTGATCGCGCAGCTGCGCGCGGATGCCGCCGCCACCGTCATCGCGGGCGGCTCGGCCGGCGGCGTGGACCACATGTTCGCCGGCCTGCTGGCGCGCGCGGCGGGCGCCTCCGCGTCGCTGGTCTACCTGGCGCACGCAGGCGGCGCACAGGTGGTCGAGGCGCTGGAATCGGGCAAGGCCGCGGCCGGCATCTCGGGCCACAGCGAGTTCGCCGAAGGCCTGGCCAGCGGCAAGCTGCGCGCCATCGGCGTGTCGGCCAAGCGTCCGTTCCTGGGCATTGCGTCGGTGCGCGAACAGGGCGTGGACGCCGACCTCGCCAACTGGCGCGGTGTGTTCACCGGCAAGAAGGTGCCGCCGTACCGCAAGACCGCGCTGCTCGAGGTGGTGCGCCGCGCGACCGCCACCGATGTGTGGCAGAAAACCATCAAAACCAACAACTGGGAAGCCTTCTGGCTGGAGGGCAAGGATTTCGAGAACTTCCTCGCGCTCGACATGGCGGCAGCCGGTCCCTTGATTCAGCAACTCAAGCTGAAAGCCTGATTCCCCAGGCGCATCGAAGCTGCCGGGCAAAGACCGTTGCGGCCCGGTGACCCGGGTTTTCCCTAGGCAATCAATGTGAAGGGCTGACACGGTTTTCGGACATCATCCGGTTACTTTTACAGACAATCGGAAACAAAATGCCGCATTCCGCGCCCGTCGGCCTCTCTCGCCGAAGCCTCGCCGCATGGATGGCCGCAGGTGTGGTGCCCGCCGCGCTCTGGCCCAGGATGTCGGGCGCGGCCGAACCGCAACTGGCACCCAAGCTGCGCATCGTCATTCCTGCCAATGAAGGCGGCGGCTGGGACCAGACCGGCCGCGCGCTCGGCGCGGCCATGGTGGCCGCAGGCGCGGTGGGCGAGGTCAGCTACGAGAACATCGGCGGCAAGGGCGGCACCATCGGCCTGGCGAAATACGTCGAGAAGTACGACGCCGACCCCGACACCCTGCTGATGAGCGGCATGGTCATGGTCGGCGCGGTCGCGCTGCAGAAGCCCGCCGTCACCCTGGCGCAGGTCGCGCCCGTGGCGCGGCTCACCAGCGACTACGAAGTGGTGGCGGTGAAGGCCGACTCGCCCATCAAGACGCCCAAGGACCTGATCGCGCAACTGCGCGCCGACGCCGCGAAGACGGTCATCGCGGGCGGCTCGGCCGGCGGCGTGGACCACATGTACGCGGGCATGCTGGCGCGCGTGGCGGGCAACGCGGGCTCGCTGGCCTACCAGGCGCACCCGGGCGGCGCGCAGGTGGTGGAGGCGCTCGAAACGGGCAAGGCCGCGGCCGGCATCTCGGGCTACAGCGAATTCGCGGACCAACTGGCCAACGGCAAGCTGCGTGCCATCGGCGTGTCGGCCAAGCGCCCCTTCCAGGGCATTCCGTCGGTGCGCGAACAGGGCGTGGACGCCGACCTCGCCAACTGGCGCGGCGTGCTCACCGGCAAGAAAGTGCCCGCCGAACGCCGCGCCGTGCTGCTCGAAGCGGTGCGCCGCGCCACCGCGGCCGACCTCTGGCAAAAAACCATCAAGCGCAACAACTGGGACGCGTACTGGATGGCGGGCAAGGACTTCGAGAGCTTCCTGGACCTGGACACGGCCATGGCCGGGCCGCTGATCTACCTGCTGAAGCTGAAGGCCTGATCCTGCGGCACGCCGTTCGCCTCAGGCGAACAGCTCCGGCATTTCGCGCTGCGCCTTCGGCGTCAGCGTGAGCGCGCGCCCGTCGAGCGCCTGGCGCACCCAGCCCCGGCGCAGCGACAGCTGCAGCCATGCGGCACCCAGCGCGCCGCCCAGATGCGCACGCCGCTCGCTCCAGTCCAGGCAGGCACAGGCGAAGCGGCGGCGCGAGCGGCGCACCGCATCGACGTCGACACCCAGGCTCTGCAGCGCGATCGCGCCTTCGGGCGTCAGCTCGTACGAGCCGCTCTGCAGGCCGCTGAGCCAGCCCTGCGCATGCAGCCGGTCGTGCAGCGCGACGCCGGCCGTGCCCGCCATGTGGTCGTAGCAGGTGCGCGCGCTGCGCAGGCGGCTCGGCGTGCTGGGCTCGAAGGCGGGCGTGCGCGGGGCGCCGGCCAGCACCATCAGGCTTTCGAGCGCGGCGGCGACGTCGTGGCTGGCCAGGCGAAAGTAGCGGTGCTTGCCTTGCACCAGCAGCTCGACCAGCCGCTCTTCCTTCAGCCGTGCCAGGTGCGCGCTCGCTGTGGACGCGGCCACCTCGGCCACGGTGGCGAGCTCGGTCGCGGTGCGCGCGTGGCCGTCCATCAGGCAGCTCAGCATGCGGGCGCGCGCCGGCTCGGCGATGGCGCCGGCCAGGCGGGCCAGCTGGAAGTCGGCGCTGGATGAAGGCGAGTCGGTGGTGTCCATCGGCGCATCGTAGAACGGCGGCGCATCCCACACTTCGCTCGCGGGCGAAGTGTGGCGGCAGTGTCGATCGCACACTGGGCGCATGAACTCTGACACCCCCGCCGACCCGGTCGCGGCCGCCACGCATGCCGACCCCTATCCGTACTACGCAACCCTGCGCGAAGGACCGCCGCTGGCATGGAACGATGCGCTGCGCGTGTGGATCGCGAGCCGCGCGGACGTCGTCGCGCAGGTGCTGCAGGTGCACGGTGCGCTGCGCGTGCGACCGGCGGCGGAACCGGTGCCCCGTGTCCTCTTGGGCAGCGCGGCCGGCGAGGTGTTCGGCCACCTGGTGCGCATGAACGACGGCGCGGCGCATGCGGCGCACCGGCCCGCGCTGCAGCGGGCGCTGGCCGGGCTCGACCTGCACGCGGTGCGAGAGGCCGCCTTGCAGGTGGCACAGCGCGTGCCAGAACGGCAGCCGCTGTCGGACACGCTGTTTTCGATGCCCGTGCAATCGGTGGCGCACCTGCTGGGCTTTGCCGACGTCGCACTGCCGCAGGTCGACCGGTGGATGCGCGACTTCGTCGCCTGCCTGTCGCCGCTGTCCACGGCCGGCCAGCTGCAGGACGCCAGCGCGGCGGCGGGCGCACTGATGACACGCTTCGAAGCGCTGGTGGCCGGCGCGCCGCCGCGGCACGGCACGCTGCTGCACGGCGTGCTGGCCGACAGCGCGCCGCCGTCACGCGCGTTGCTCGCGAACCTGGTCGGCCTGCTGTCGCAGACCTGCGATGCCACGGCGGGCCTGCTCGGCAACAGCCTGGTCGCCGTGATGCGCGAGCCTTCGCTGCGCGAAGCGGTCCGCACGCGCGATGGGCTGCAGGCTGTGGTTGAAGAGACGGCGCGGCACGACCCCTCCGTGCAGAACACGCGGCGCTTTGCAGTGGAGGCCGTCGCCATCGCGGGCACCACGCTGGCCGAAGGCGACGCGGTGCTGGTGCTGCTGGCCTCGGCCCAGCGCGACCCGCTGTTCAACCCCGACCCGGACCGCTTCATGCCAATGCGCGCCCAGCGCCGCATGCTCGGCTTCGGCCATGGCGTGCACGCCTGTCCGGGCCAGGCCCTGGCCTGCACGCTGGCGGCGGCCGGCCTCCAAGCCCTGCTGGCCCGCATGCCCGCGACCGACCTCGCAGCGCAGCGCCTGCGCGGCTGGCGCTACCGGCCGTCGGCCAACGCGCGCATTCCGGTGTTCCACTGACCGGTGCCCGCGAGGTGCGGCGACAGCTGCGCGTCGCTCCAGCGCAGCGGCAATGCCGCCGGGCGGCGCAGCGCGTGCGTCACGTGAAAGCGCATCAGCCGTTCCGCGCCTTCGAAGGCCTCGACCTCAGGCCCGCTCCACACGATCTCGGCCGTCACCGCCACGTGCAGCAGGTCGCCGCTGTCGAAGTCGATGAACAGCAGCCCCGCGCGCGGGTGCGCGGCCAGGTTGCCCAGCGTGTTGAAGAAGCGGTTGCCGTTGAAGTCGGGCACGGTGAGCGTGTCGTCGCCGTCGATGCGCACGAAGCCCGGGCGCCCGCCCCGGTGCGACACGTCGACGCCGTGCGAGCTCGCATCGGCCTCGTCGCCGGCCGCCGCTTCGTTCGGGTAGGCGGTGGCGATGAACAGCGTGTCTGCGCTGCCGATGAGGCGGTGCGCGGCCAGGTCGAGCCTGTCGAGCCACTGCGCCGGCTGCACGGGCAGCGCATTGCCCCGGTTCGAAGCGAGCGCGGGCTCGCGCGCCTGGATGTAGCGCGGGCAGTTGCCGAAGCTCTGCTGCACAGCGACCGTGAAGCCCGCGGCATCGAGCGCCTCGACCGTGCCGTTAATGCGGTTGCGCCGCCGCGTGTGCGGCTCGATGCCGAGCAGGCCCAGCGTGGCGCCTTGCGCCAACGGGCCGGCGAGCGGATCGCCCGCGGCGGGCAAGGCATCGACACGCAGGTGCGTGGCGTCGGGCGAGTGCATGAAGCCGGCCGGTGCGGCCAGCACGCTGGCCCAGGGCTGCAGCCCGGCGTCGAGGCTGCCCACCACGAGGAACGGCAGCTGCGCGAAGAACGCGCGGTGCTGGTCGGGCATGTGGTCGCGGATGACGCGTGGCCCCGCGAACTCCATCTGCTCGCGCGAACCTGCCAACGACTGCAGCGCACGTTCGCCCGCATGAAACGGCGCGGCGATCATGCGACCTCCGCCAGCCCGACGGGCGTGCGCACCATCGGAACAAAGCCGGGCAAGGCCTCCACGCGTTCGAGCCAGCCGCGCACGCTCGGGTAGGTGGCGAGCGACACGCTGCCTTCAGGCGCATGCGCCACATAGGCGTAGTTCGCGATGTCGGCCAGCGTGGCGGCCGGCCCCGCGAGAAAGGCCTGCTGCTGCAGGTGCAGCTCCATCACCGACAGCAGCGCATGCGAGCGCGCGACGGTTTCCGTCGGGTCGGTGGCCAGGCCGAACAGCGCCATGATGCGCGCCGCCGCCGGGCCGTACGCCAGCGGGCCGGCGGCCACCGAGAACCAGCGCTGCACGCGCGCCGCGCCCACCGCGTCGCGCGGCATCCAGCGCGCGGGGTCGCTCGCATAGCGTTCGTTGAGGTAGACCAGGATGGCGTTGGAGTCGGCCAGCGTGAGTTCGCCGTCGTCGATCACCGGCACCTGACCGAAGGGATTGCGCGCCAGGAACTCCGGCGCGCGGTGCTCGCCCCTGCGCATGTCGAGCTCGACGGTCTCGAACGGCAGCCCGAGCATCGTGAGGAACAGGCGCACGCGGTGCACGTGCCCTGAAATTGCAGAGCCGTAGAGCTTGATGGGCTGGGCGGGTCGAGCGGCGGCGGCGTTCATGGAGGGCCTTTCAGGAGTGAGGAGTGCCGGTGGGGGCGTTGTGCCGATTCTTCTCTCTTGCGCTCGATGAATGAATAGCTACTTCTGTATTTGACTGCTGCGTTTTACGGTCTAATCGACGCATGGATCGCTTCAAGGCCATGCAGACCTTCGTTCAGATCGCCGACCAGGGCAGCATGACCCGTGCCGCCGAGGCGCTGGGCGCCTCGCTGCCCGCGGTGGTGCGCGCGCTGGCCGCGCTCGAGGCGCACCTGGGCGTGCGGCTGTTCCACCGCACCACGCGCCGGCTGTCGCTCACCGAAGAGGGCCGCCACTACCTGCCGAGCGCGCGCGACGTGCTGCTCGCGGCCGACGCCGCCGACCTCGCGCTGAGGGCCGAGGCCAGCGAGCCCGCGGGCCAGCTCACCATCACCGCGCCGGTGCTGTTCGGCCACATGTACGTGGCGCCCGCCATCGTGCGCTTCATGCAGCGCCACGAGAAGGTGCGCTGCAGCGTGCGGCTGTACGACCGCAGCGTGAACCTGCTGGAAGAAGGCATCGACGTGGGCATCCGAATCAGCCCGCTGGAAGACTCGTCGCTGGTGGCGCAGACGCTGGGCACCATCCGCCGCGTGGTGGCCGCGAGCCCGGCCTACCTGGCGCAGCACGGCGTGCCGCGGCATCCGCGCGACCTGGAAGGCGCGCCCTGCGTGCGCGGCCGGGTCGACATGCCGTCGCAGTGGGTGTTCCGCGAGGGCGGCAAGGCCATCGGCGTGACACCGAGCGTCCGGCTGGAGTTCAACCACAACGCCCCGGCCATCGAGGCGTGCGCGGCGGGCATGGGCTTCGGCACCTTCTTCTCGTACCAGGTGATGCCGCACGTGGCGCAGGGACGGCTCGCGCTGGTGCTCGAAGACTTCGAGCCGCCGCCGCGCCCGGTGAGCGTGATCTACCCGAACGCGCGGCTGCTGCCGGCGCGCACGCGGGCGTTCATCGCGTGGATGAAGACGGAGTTCAGCGGGCTCAGGCTCTAGCCGGGGCCGCCGGCCCCGCCGGGGGCAGCGGATGGCAGCAGGAAGGGCGCGAGCCAATCCGGTTGCGGCGGCTCGCGGCTGTCGTGCAGGCAGATTTCGGAATCCTGCTTCAGCAGCGGCCAGCCGTCGTGCGCGAGCTGGTCCGTCAATGCCTGCACGCGCGCGCTGAACTCGGCCCACGGCTCGCGGCTGCACAGCGTCACGAAGCAGGTGTCGGCGTCCTCGCGCAGGCTGTCGCGCGACAACTGCGCGCCATGCACCTCGCACAGGCGCCGCAGGTCGGCCATGTCGTGCAGCTGGCGCAGCTTGCCGCGCCACTCGAAATACCGGCCCGGGTGGCCGAAGCGTTCGGAGTCCTGCACCGGGGCGTCGACCTTCACGTCGAGCACGGCCATGCCCGCATGCGCCAGCCACTGCGCCAGCGCCATCGCCTCGGCCCGGGCCTCCTCGAGATCGGCGCGCAGCCAGGCCGTGGCCGAAGGCTGCCGTTGCTGCACCCCGTGGTGGTGGTCGATCAGCAGCGGCCGCAGCCCGACCTGCTCGCACGTCGCGACAAAAAGGGGAATCTGGGAATCGTGCAGCGCGCCGCAGGTCAGGTGCAGTTCCAGCATGCCCTTCATCGCGCCACCGCCGGTTCAGGCAGCGGCTTGCCGTCGCACAGCGCGGCAGCGTCGAGGGCCATGCCGTGCACCGCCTCTTCGAGCCCGAGGTTCAGCACCGACATGAACTCCCCGTTGCCGCTGGCGAAGTTGGTGCGCGTGCCCATGCCGTGGTACTGCCGGCTCGCAGTCTTGCCTTCGGGCAGGCGGAAGCTCACCTGGAGCACGACGTGAGAGACGAGGTTCAGGCCCGCCGACCACGCGTGCGCCAGGCGCAGCGCCACGTCCGCGGTGACCTGCCCCGTGCCGCCGTTTGCAGCGGGTTCGCCGAGCACCGGCTGGAACCCGTAGCGGCGGGTCGACTGCAGCGCGCCGCGCGTCCACGCCGTGGCGTCGCCGCTGCGCAGCGACTGCACCGAGCGGGGCGTGGCATGCACCGTGGGCAGCATCACGGTGAGGTTGCCGGCATTGGCCTTGTTGCTGCGCAGGTCCTCGACGGCCGGCAGGTACAGCGTGCAGCTGCGCACCAGCCGCTGCGATGCGACCGGCGCGCCGTCGGGCCGCTCGGCCGGTTCGGATGCGGGCTCGAACACCATGGGCAGCGGCTCGCTCTCGGTGACCGCACGCGACAGGCCCGGCAGGGCGCACAGCGCGGCCAGGGCCAAGGCGGTTCCTCGCCCGGCCGTCATGGCGCGGCGCTCCGCACCGAATACAGGGCGCCGTCCTGGTCGCGGAACAGCACGCGCCCGGGTTGTTCGTCGAAGCCGGCGCCGGCCAGCGTCACCCACGAGCCGTTGACGTTGAAGCGTGCGGACTTCACGCCGGCGGCACGGGCGCCGTCGATGTCCCTCGCCACGGCGTGCAGGGTCTGCGTCAGCGACTCGCGCATCACGCTGCGCAGCACCTGGCCGTCGTTGGCCGTGAGCCGGCGGATGACGGCGGCGCGCGCCGTGCCGCCGATGGGCGTCTGGAAGATGACCGCGGTGCGGTAGCTCGGCTCGCTGCGCCCGTCCTGCCACAGCAGGGCGGTGGTGCGCGTGGTGAAGGCGCCCAGGCCGGGCTCCAGCGCGTACTGCAGCAGCAGCACCATGTAGCCGGGGCCGTCCCTGGTGGCGGCGATCCGGGCCTCGTGCTCGGCCTTCGGCGGCATGGCTGCCAGCACCTGCGAGGAGCGGACTTTCAGAGGGAACGCGGTCGGCTCGGCCAGCGCCGCATCCAGCGCCTTGCCGGCCTCCACGCGGTAGTCGTAGTCCAGCAGCGGCCCGACGATGGCCTGCACCTCGGCGCTCATGTCCTTCTGGCGCGACTGCTGCACCGAAGAGTCGATGATTGCGCCGATGAGCCCGCCGCCCATGGCCGCGCTCACGCCGGGGGCCTGCGCGGAGAACATGAAGCTCTCCTGCGCGACGACCACGCGCACGTCGACCGCCTGGACCTTGCCGCGGTCCGCGGCGGCCAGGGGCCGATGAAAGGGGGCGCAGGCGCCGAGCAGCAGCAACACCGACAGCGCAAGCCAGAAACGCAGCATCGTTGGGCCTCCCGCCGCGAAATGCAAACTGGCGTCGATTGTGCCGTCGGCCAAGGGCCCAGGTTGCGCGACTTGTCCATCGATGCAAGCAAGGGGAACGGCTGTTGCGTGCCTGCGTCAGAATGGCCGCGTGCCACCCTCCTCACCGTCTTCCCCTCCCCCGCTCTTTCACGTCAGCCACCTGCGCAAGCGCTATGGCGACACCACCGTGGTGGACGACCTGTCGTTCGAGATCGCGCCGGGCGAATGCCTGGGCGTGATCGGCCCGAACGGCGCGGGCAAGACCACCACCATCCGCATGTGCCTTGGCCTCACCGCGCCCGACGGCGGCGAGATCTCCGCGCTGGGCATGCAGATGCCGCGCGACGCGCTGGCCATCAAGGCGCAGCTGGGCGTGGTCACGCAGTTCGACACGCTGGACCCCGACTTCAGCTGCGCCGAGAACCTGGTGGTGTACGGCCGCTACTTCGGCTTCGCCAAGGCCCAGGTGCGCGAGCGCGTGCCGCAGCTGCTGGAGTTCGCGGCGCTCTCGCACAAGGCCGACGCGAAACCGGGCGAGCTGTCGGGCGGCATGCGCCGGCGCCTGTCGCTGGCGCGCGCGCTGGTCAACGACCCCAAGCTGCTGCTGCTCGACGAGCCCACCACCGGCCTCGACCCGCAGGCGCGCCACCTGATGTGGGAGCGGCTGCAGGTGCTGCTGCAGCAGGGCAAGTCGATCCTGCTGACCACGCACTTCATGGACGAGGCCGAGCGCCTGTGCTCGCGCCTGCTGGTGCTCGACCACGGCCGCAAGATCGCCGAAGGCAAGCCGCGCGACCTGATTGCCGAGCACCTGGAGCCCGACGTGGTCGAGGTGTACGGCAACGGCGCGGTGGCGCTGGCCGAGTCGCCCGCGCTGAAGGCGATGGCCGCACGGGTGGAGGTCAGCGGCGAGACCGTGTTCTTCTACACGCAGGATGCGCGGCGCCTGCTGGATGCGCTCACGCAGCACGGCGGGCTGCGCACCTTTCACCGGCCGGCGAACCTGGAAGACCTTTTTCTGAAGCTCACGGGTCGGCAAATCCGCGAGGACGGTTAGACCATGAACACGACAACTCCCGCTACCACGCCTTCCACGCCTTCGGTGTGGCGCGCGCCCGAGCTCTCCATGCGCTGGTGGCCCGTGTTCCTGCGCAACCTGCTGGTGTGGCGCAAGCTGGCCATTCCGAGCCTGATCGGCAACATCGCCGAGCCGCTGATCTGGCTGGTGGCCTTCGGCTACGGCATGGGCGCGCTGGTGGGCCAGGTGGCGGTGGACGGCGTGAAGGTGCCCTACATCCTGTTCCTGGCCAGCGGCTCGATCTGCATGAGCGCCATGAACGCGGCCAGCTTCGAGGCGCTGTACTCGGCCTTCTCGCGCATGCATGTGCAAAAGACCTGGGACGGCATCATGAACGCGCCGGTGGGGCTGGACGACATCGTGCTGGCCGAGATGCTGTGGGCGGCTTTCAAGTCGATCTTCACCGTCACGGCCATCCTGTTCGTGATGCTCGGGCTGGGCATCAGCCACAGCCCCAAGCTCGTCGTCGCGTGGCTGGTGCTCATCGGCGCGGGCATCACCTTCTCGTCGATCGCGCTGATCTTCAACGCGCTGGCCAAGGGCTACGACTTCTTCACCTACTACTTCACGCTGTTCATGACGCCGATGATGTTCCTGAGCGGCGTGTTCTTTCCGCTGGAACAACTGCCCTCGGCCGTGAAGGCGGTGGCCGCCTGGTTGCCGCTGACCAATGCGGTGGCGCTGGTGCGCCCGCTGTTCATGGACCAGTGGCCGGCCGACTGGTGGCTGCACGCGGGCGTGCTGGCGGTGTATGCGGTGGCGGCGTTCTGGCTCGCGCTGGCGCTCACGCGCAAGCGGTTCAGGGGCTGAAGGGCCGGCGAAACGGGCCGTCCCACCGGCGCGTCAGGGGCTGTAACCGGGGCGGCCGGCGCGGGTCTTCGGTGTAGACTGCCAGGTTTTTCGGACTGCGGTATCTGGCTGTATGGCGCAAGTTTCAGGGCGCACAGGATTCAACGGCTCGGCGCTCGTTCGCTTGCTTTCACGGCTCTCCGAAGTCGACGTTCGCGAACCCCGGCAAGTCACCGCCGACCGGCTGAGCCAATGGTTCGGGTGGACCGACGCCATCTCTCTTTCTGCCGCATTGAACGGCAACCCGGCGGCCTCGCCGTCCGGTACACGCGCGTCCTCCAACGCAGAAGAAAACGAATGTAACCGCGTGCGCGCCGCGCTCACGAGCGCCATCGCGCAGGACAGCACCTTCCTGCCGGCACCGGCCTCCACGCTGTTCACCAAGGCCACGCCGTCCAAGGACACCGCCATCGACACTCCGGCCGCACCGACCGCCCCCCTCGACTTCGCACCCTACCGGCAGCGCTACCTGGCCCGCCAACAGGCGATGGACGCGGCCGTGGGCCCATTGCGCGGCCGGCTGCGCGCCAGGCTGGCGGGCACGTCGAGCGCCATGGCGCGGCTGGCCGGGGTGGACGTCGTCATGGAGCAGGTGCTCGGTGCGCAGGAGCGCAGCCTGCTGGCCACCGTGCCCACGCTGCTCGAAAAGCATTTCAAGCGCCTGCGCCAGGCCGCGCCCGACGGCTGGCTCGACGCCTTCCACCGGGACGCACGCGACGTGCTGCTGGCCGAACTGGACCTCCGATTTCAACCGGTCGACGGGCTGCTCGAAGCCCTTCGCACCAGGCACAAAGACCTTCCTCCATGAACAGATTCCTTCATCACGCGGTCCTTGCCGCAGGCCTGGCCATCGTGGTCTGGGCCGGCGCGGGCTACATCGGCTCGAACCCGCTGGCGCTGGGCGTCACGGTGCTCGTCGGCGCGTTCTACATCATGGGCGCGCTGGAGCTGCACCGCTTCCACCAGGCCACGTCCACGCTGACGAAGGCCGTGGCCGACCTGTCCGCGCCGCCGGCCCACCTGGGCGCGTGGCTGGCCCAGCTGCACCCTTCGCTGCAGAACGCGGTGCGCCTGCGCGTCGAAGGCGAGCGCGTGGGCCTGCCCGGCCCGGCGATGACGCCGTACCTCGCGGGCTTCCTCGTGCTGCTGGGCATGCTGGGCACCTTCCTGGGCATGGTCGTCACGCTCAAGGGCACGGGCATCGCACTGGAAAGCTCGACCGACCTGCAGTCGATTCGCGCCTCGCTGTCCGCGCCGGTGAAGGGCCTGGGCCTGGCGTTCGGCACCTCGGTGGCGGGCGTGGCCGCATCGGCCATGCTGGGCTTTGCCTCGGCGCTGAGCCGGCGCGAACGCATGCAGGCCGGGCAGTTGCTCGACACGAAGATCGCGACCACGCTGCGCCCCTACTCGCAGGTTCACCAGCGCGAAGAGTCCTTCAAGCTGCTGCAGCGCCAGGCCGAGGCCATGCCCGAGCTGGTCGGCCAGCTGCAGGCCGTGATGGCGGCCATGGAGCGGCAGAGCCTGGCGCTCAACGAGCGCCTCGCCGCGGGGCAAGACGACTTCCACAGCAGGACCGAGGCCGCCTATATCGGGCTGGCCGCGTCGGTCGACAAGTCGCTGCAGCACAGCCTGACGGAAAGCGCGCGCATCGCGAGCGCGGCGATCCAGCCGGTGGTCGAGGCCACCATGGCGGGCATCGCGCGCGAGACGGCCTCGCTGCACGACACGCTCGCGCAGACCGTGCAGCAGCAGCTCGACGGGCTTTCCACCCGCTTCGAGGCCACCACCGGCCGTGTGGCCGACACCTGGAAGCTCGCACTCGCAGAGCACCAGCGCACGACCGAGGTGTTGTCCAGCGATGTGCGCGGCGCGCACGACCGCCTGGCCGAGGCCTTCGGCGAGCGTTCGGCCGCGCTGGTCGATAGCGTGGCGGCGCGGCTCGAAGGCACCGTGGCCACCGTGTCCGACACCTGGGGCGGCGCACTCGCGCAGCACCGGCTCGCGAGCGAGAAGCTGTCCGCCGACACGCAGCAGGCGCTGACGGCCGCGGCCGCCACCTTCGCGCAGCACTCGGCCTCGCTGCTGGGCAGCGTGGGCCAGGCGCACACCGACCTGCAGACAGAACTCGCGTCGCGCGATGAACAGCGGCTCGCCGCATGGACGCAGTCGCTGGCGTCGATGGCCGGAACGCTTCAAAAAGAGTGGCAGCAAGCCGGCGCCCGCACGCTGGGCCAGCAGCAGCACCTGCTGGACACCATGGCGCAGACCGCGCGCGACATGTCGGCCCAGACCGAAGCGCACGCGAAGAACACCACCGCGGAAATCGCGCAGCTGCTGCAGGCCGCCGCCGAGGCGCCCCGCGTCGCGGGCGAAGTGATGACCGAGCTGCGCCAGAAACTCGCCGACAGCATGGACAGCTGGCAGGCCACGCTGGCCGAGCACCAGCGCACGACCGAGACACTGTCCGCCGATGTGCGCGGCGCGCACGACCGCCTGGCGCAGACCTTCGGCGAGCGCTCGGGCGCGCTGGTCGACAGCGTTGCGGCGCGGCTCGAAAGCGCCGTGGGCGGCGTGGGCCAGGCACACGCCGAACTGCAGACGAAGCTGGCGTCGCACGACGAACAGCGCCTGTCCGCATGGACGCAATCGCTCGCGTCGATGGCGCAGGCGCTGCAGCACGAATGGCAGCAGGCCGGCGCGAACACGCTCGGCCAGCAACAGCAACTGCTGGAGACCATGGCGCAGACCGCACGCGAGATGTCGGCACAGAACGACGCGCATGCGAAGCGCACCACCGCCGAGATCGCCCAGTTGCTGCAGGCGGCTGCGGAGGCGCCGCGCGTCGCGGCCGACGTGGTGGCCGAACTGCGCCAGAAGCTGTCGGACAGCATGGCGCGCGACAACGTGATGCTGGAAGAACGCAGCCGCATCCTGGACACGCTGTCCACGCTGCTGGACGCCGTGAACCACGCCTCCACCGAGCAGCGTGCGGCGGTCGATTCGCTGGTGGCCGCGTCGGCCGACGTGCTGGAGCGCGTGGGCAGCCGCTTCACCGAGAAGATCGACGAGGAAACGCACAAGATGTCGGCCGTGGCCGCGCAGATCACCGGCGGCGCCGTCGAGGTGGCCAGCATGGGCGAGGCCTTCGGCTTCGCGGTGCAGCTGTTCAGCGAGTCGAACGACAAGATGGCCGCGCAGCTGCAACGCATCGAAGGCGCGCTGGGCAAGTCGATCTCGCGCAGCGACGAGCAGCTCGCCTACTACGTGGCGCAGGCGCGCGAGGTGATCGACCTGAGCATCATGTCGCAGAAGCAGATCGTCGAAGACCTGCAGCGCATCGCCGACCGGCAGGCCGCCGTGGGCAGCGAAGCGTGATGCAGGACGAGCTCGACGGCGGCACCCACGGCGTGGACGGCGCAGGGCCCGGCGTGCCGGTGTGGGCAGTGTTCGGCGACCTGATGTCGGGGCTGCTGGGCGCGTTCGTGCTCATCCTGGTGTGCGCGCTGGGCATGCAGCTCGAACTGGCCAGCAAGCTGGAGACCGAGGTGCAGCAGCGCCAGGCCGAGGCCAAGCGCCGGCAGACGCTCGAAGAGGCGCTGGCGGGGCCGCTGGCCGCCGGCCGCGTGACGCTGAACAACGGGCGCATCGGCATCAGCGGCAACGTGCTGTTCGCCTTCAACTCCGCCGACCTGCAGCCCGAAGGCCGGCAGCTGCTCAAGAGCCTGGCGGGCCCGCTGGCCGCGTACCTGCGCTCGCGCGACGAGATCCTGATGGTGAGCGGCTTCACCGACGACCGGCAGATGCGCGACAACGCACGCCAGTTCGCGGACAACTGGGAGCTGTCGGCACAGCGCGCGCTGACCGTGACGCGCGCGCTGATCGAATCCGGCGTGCCATCGTCGTCGATCTTTGCCGCGGCTTTCGGCGCCGAGCAGGCGGTGGCCTCGAACGCCGACGCCGACGGCCGCTCGAAGAACCGGCGCGTGGAGATGGCGCCGACGCCCCGGCCCTCGCGCTCCGGCACGGGCACGAAGGCCCGTGAGTAAGGACGCGGCACCCGACGCAGGCGCGGCGCTGGCTGCGTGGCGCGAGCGTGGCGACGACCGATTCGACCCTGTGCGCTTTCGCTTCATCGAGGCGATGGCGCGCCGCGCTGACGCACACGACGGCGAAGCACGGCGCATGCTCGACGAGCGGATCGCCCGGCTGCTCGCGGCGTACGGCGAGGCGCTCGACAAGCGGCTGGCCGCGATCGCCCCGCCGGAAGACGCATCGCTCGCCCGCAGCGCGTTCGCAGACCTCATCGACCACCTCGCGCAGCATGCGCCGCCCGCCGGCGAAGGCCTTGCCGCGACCGGTGCCACCCCCGACCTGAAGGCCGTCACCTACTTCCGCAGCACCTGGTCCAAGCTCAGCGCCGACCGGCGCCTCACGCAGTCGCTGGCCAAGGTGCCGGACAACGCCGGCCCGCTGAACTCGCACCACCTGGTGCACCGCGCGCTCATCCTGATGCGCGAGCTGTCGCCGGAGTACCTGAACCGGTTCATGTCCTACGTCGATTCCCTGTTGTGGATCGACCAGGCCAATGGCAGCATGGCAGCCGCGGCGGCAGCGAGCACGCCGCGCGCCGACCACCCGAAGAAAACCGGCCGAGAGAAAACGGGCCGCGGCAAGCCGGCCTGAACGCGGCGGGCCTGCCGCTGAAACCGACGCTTTCAATTTTATATTGCACGCAATTCAATTGCTCACTACAATTCAACCCATGCGCTCCACCCCGGTCACCGCCGACGACATGCTCAAGCTGGACAACCAGCTGTGCTTTGCGGTCTATTCCGCCTCGCTGGCCATGACGCGCCTGTACAAGCCGCTGCTCGAAAAGCTACAGCTCACCTACCCGCAATACCTCGTCATGCTCGCCCTCTGGGAGCAGGACGGCCACACCGTCTCCGCGCTCGGCGAGCGGCTGTCGCTCGACTCGGGCACGCTCACGCCGCTGCTCAAGCGCCTCGAGGCCAATGGCTACGTGAGCCGCGTGCGCGACGTGGCCGACGAGCGGCGCGTGCACATCACGCTCACCGCCGCGGGCCGCAAGCTGAAAACCAAGGCCGCCAACGTGCCGGCCTGCCTTCTGGCCGCCACCGAATGCTCGGTGCCGGAACTCATTGCGCTCACGCAGCAGATCCAGACGCTGCGCGACCGCATCAAGAAAGCCGCGTAGCGCCTCCACGCGCGGCGAACGTTCACCCCGTCCCTTCACTTCACTTCATCAAAGGAAATCACCATGACCACCAAGCTCGACAAAGTGCTCTACACCGCAGAAGCCCACACCGTCGGCGGCCGTGACGGCGCAGGCAAGTCCAGCGACGGCGCCATCGACGTCAAGCTGAGCTCGCCCGGCTCCGGCAAGCCCGGCACCAACCCCGAACAGCTGTTCGCGGTCGGCTACGCCGCCTGCTTCATCGGTGCAATGAAGGCTGTCGGCCCGAAGATCGGCGTGAAGGTGCCGGAAGACGTCGCCATCGACTCCAGCGTTTCCCTCGGCCCGACGAACGGCGGCGCCGCTTACGGCATTTCCGTGAAGCTGGCGATCACGCTGCCGGGCCTGGATGCCGACGCCAAGCAGAAGCTGGTCGACACCGCGCACCAGGTGTGCCCGTACTCGAACGCGACCCGCGGCAACATCGACGTCGAACTCACCATCGCCTGAGTTCACGCTCGGTGCATGAAGGGCGGCCCGGCAACGGGCCGCCTTTTTTTGTGCCCGCCGATGTCTCACGGGTGACGCCGGAACGCGCCGCACGGTAGCGCCTTTCATCCAGCTTGGCTAACGTCGCGGGCACATCCACTGCCGGAGCTTCACCCATGAGCACGACCAGCCTCCTGATTCGCAAAGACCAGCTCGCCACCACGCGCCTGCACACCGCCGACGACGAAGCCCTGGCCGACGGCCAGGTGCGCGTGCGCATCGACAGCTTTGCGCTCACGTCGAACAACATCACCTACGCCGCCTTCGGTGATGCGATGAGCTACTGGCAGTTCTACCCGACCGGTGAAGAAGGCTGGGGCAGCATCCCCGTGTGGGGCTTCGCGAGCGTGGTGCAGTCGCTGCACCCCGGCGTGGCGGTGGGCGAGCGGCTGTACGGCTACTGGCCCATGGCCTCCAGCGCGGTGCTCAGCCCCGGACGGCTTTCGCCGGAACGCTTCGCCGACATGGCCGAGCACCGCGCGGCATTGCCGGCCGTCTACAACCAGTACTTCCGCTGCGCGAGCGATGCGCTCTACACGGCCGGCACCGAAGACATCCAGGCGCTGCTGCGCCCGCTGTTCATCACCTCGTGGCTCATCGACGACTTCATGGCCGACAACGACTTCTTCGGTGCGAAGACGATGCTGCTGTCGAGCGCTTCGAGCAAGACGGCCTACGGCACCGCATTCCAGCTGCACCAGCGCGAGGGCATCGAGGTGATCGGCCTCACGTCGCCCGCCAACGTCGCCTTCTGCGAAAGCCTGGGCTGCTACGACCGCGTGCTGACCTACGACGCACTGGACAGCATCGCGGCCGACACGCCCTGCGTGTACGTCGACTTCGCGGGCAACGGGGCGCTGCGCAACGCGGTCCACGAACGCTTCGTCGACCTGAAGTACAGCAGCTCCATCGGCGGCACGCACGTCGAGCAGCTCGCGGCCAAGGGCGCGGGCAAGAACCTGCCCGGCCCGCGCGCCACGCTGTTCTTCGCGCCGGCGCAGATCAAGAAGCGCACGGCGGAGTGGGGCGCGGACGAATTCGGCAAGCGCATGGTCGCGGCCTGGCACGCATTCATCGCCGAGGTCACGCACGCCAAAGGCCCCTGGCTGCATGCCGAACATCACCATGGCGGCGAGGCAGTGGTTGCCGCCTATGCGCAGGTGCTCGCGGGCAAGGGCGACCCGCGCAGCGGCCATGTCCTTTCTCTTTACAAACAACCTGTAGGCGCCTGAGACCGCGGGGCGCCGTGTGGCGACAATCGCCGCATGACCCTTTCCTCTGCAGCGCCCGCGAACACCCATCCTTACGAGAGCCTCACGCCCGACGTGGTGCTCGACGCGCTCGCGACGCTCGGCCTGTACGGCGACGGCCGGCTCACGGGCCTGAACTCCTATGAAAACCGGGTCTACCAGGTGTTTCTGGAAGACCGCAGCGCGGTGGTGGTCAAGTTCTACCGCCCCGGCCGCTGGAGCGAGGCAGAGATTCTCGAAGAGCACGGCTTCTCGCTCGAACTGGCTGCCGGCGAAGTGCCGGCCGTGCCGCCCTTGGCCTTTGACGGCAAGACCCTGCACCACCACGCCGGCTTCGCCTTCAGCGTGAGCCCGTACCGCGGCGGCCGCTCGCCGGAGCTCGACGACTTCGAGGTGCTCGAATGGGTGGGCCGCTTTCTGGCGCGCATCCACACCGTGGGCAGCGCGAAACCTTTCGAAGCCCGCCCCGCGCTCGACCTGCAGACCTTCGGCCTCGATTCGCGCGACTGGCTGCTGGAAAACGACAAGATCCCGCTGGACATGCAGCGCGACTGGGAAAAGACCTGCAACGAGGCGCTGGACATGGTGCGCGCCACAGCGCTTGCGCTGCAGCCGCCGGCCTCCGAATTCAAGCCGCGCAAGCTGCGCCTGCACGGCGACGTGCACCCCGGCAACATCCTGTGGACACCCACCGACCGCCCGGGCGGCGGCCCGCACTTCGTCGACCTGGACGACGCGCGCACCGGCTTCGCCGTGCAGGACCTGTGGATGCTGCTGTCGGGCGACCGCGCGCAGCGCACCTCGCAGCTGTCGGGCCTGCTCGACGGCTACGAGCAGTTCCGCGAATTCGACCGGCGCGAGCTGGCGCTGATCGAGCCGCTGCGCACGCTGCGGCTCATTCACTACAGCGCATGGCTGGCGCGGCGCTGGGAAGACCCGATCTTTCCGATCAACTTTCCGTGGTTCGGCTCCAGCGACTACTGGAAGGGCCAGATCCTGGTGCTGGAAGACCAGTGCGAGCAGATGGCGGAAGAGCCGCTCTACGCCTGAAGCTTCGCGGCGGCCTCGATGCTGTCGGCCACGCCTTGCAGCAGCCGCTCGACCAGCACATTCGCCGGGCCCGAGCGCCAGATGCCATAGGCCTCCGACTGCGCCACCTCCCGGTCGAGCGGGCGAAACACCGCGCCGCGCAGCGCCGAATGCCGCATCGCCTGCGGCACCAGCGCCACGCCCAGCCCCTGCGACACCAGCGACACCACCGCCAGCCAGTGGCGCACCTCGTGGCGCACCTCGGGCAAAAAGCCCGCGTCGGCGCAGATCGACAGGATGCGCTCGTGGTAGTCGGGTGAGGCCTCGCGCGAGAACAGCACGAAGGGCTGGTCGCGCAGGTCGGCCGGGGCCAGCACCCGCTTGCGTGCCAGCGCATGGCCCGCCGGCAGGCAGGCCACGAAGGGCTCGGACAGCAGCAGCCGGTGCTGCAACTCCAGCGGCACGCGGCGCGTGTGGGCAAAGCCCAGGTCGAGCCGGTCGTTCAGCAGCTCGGCGATCTGCACGCCGGAGTTGAGCTCGCTCAGGGTGATGCGCACGGCCGGGTGCTTCGCCTGGAACGTGCGCAGCGCCTGCGGCAGGCCCCGGTACAGCATGGCGCCGACGAAGCCGATGCGCAGCCGCCCCGCCGAGCCCAGCGCCACGTCGCGCGCCTCGATGGCGGCTTCTTCGGCCTGCAGCAGCACGCGCCGCGCCGAGATGCGCAGCGCGTCACCCGCGGGCGTGAGCCGCACCTCCTTGCTGTTGCGCTCGAACAGCCGCGCGCCCACCGACTCCTCGAGCTGCCGGATCGCCACCGACAGCGGCGGCTGCGAGATCGACAGGCGCCGCGCCGCCCGCCCGAAGTGAAGCTCTTCGGCGAGCACGGAGAAATAGCGCAGGTGCCGCAGTTCCATGGATAGTCAGATCGAATAGAACAAGACCAAATCGATATTAGACACAGATCGTCGCGGCTTCAACAATGCGGTGAACCCAGGAGACAAAACGCATGTCCGAGAACGCCGCCGCCATCACCGGTGCCGCGCCAGCAGCCGCGCACGCCCATCCGATTCCCGACCGCCACGGCCAGAACCTGTTCAGCACCGACACCGAGCTGCACGCCCTGCTCGCGCTGTACCTGCCCGACGACCTGCGCCGGCACATGCAGCCGCACTTCGAGCGCCTGGGCGGCCTGGCGGGCGGCCTGCTCGACGAGCTGGCCGGCACTGCCGACCGCAACCCGCCCACGCTGAAGCAGCGCACGCGCACCGGGCTGGACGAGCAGAAGGTCGTCAAGCACCCGGCCTACGTGGAAATGGAGCGCCTCGCGCTCAGCGAGTTCGGCCTGGCGGCCATTTCGCACCGCGACGACACGCTGGGCTGGCAGGGCAAGATGCCGCCGCTCGTGAAATACGTGCTGACCTACCTGTTCGTGCAGGCCGAGTTCGGCCTGTGCTGCCCGGTGTCGATGACCGACTCGCTCACGCGCACGCTGAAGAAGTTCGGCACGCCCGAGCTGGTCGCCCGGTACCTGCCGCGCCTGACCTCGCTCGACTTCGACGAACTGGCCCAGGGCGCGATGTTCATGACCGAGCAGGCCGCCGGCTCCGACATTGCCGCCACCGCCACGCTCGCGCACCAGGAAGCCGACGGCAGCTGGCGCCTGACCGGTGACAAGTGGTTCTGCTCCAACCCCGACGCCGACTTTGCGATGGTGCTCGCGCGCGCCGACGATGGCCTGGCGGGCATGAAGGGCGTGTCGCTGTTCCTGCTGCCGCGCCGGCTGGACGACGGCAGCCTGAACCACTACCGCATCATCCGTTTGAAAGACAAGCTGGGCACGCGCTCGATGGCCAGCGGCGAGATCCGCCTCGAGGGCGCGGTCGCGTACCTCGTGGGCGAGGCCGGTCGCGGCTTCGTGCAGATGGCAGACATGGTCAACAACTCGCGCCTGTCGAACGGTGTGCGCGCCGCGGGCCTGATGCGCCGCGCGGTGGCCGAGGCGGAGTTCATCGCTTCGGAGCGCCGCGCCTTCGGCCGCACGCTGGAACAGATGCCGCTGATGCAGCGCCAGCTCGACAAGCTGCGCCTGCCGGCCGAACAGGCGCGCACGATGGTGTGCCAGACGGCGCTGGCGCTGGCCCGCTCCGATGCCGCCGAGCCCGATGCCTACGCGCTGCTGCGCATCCTCACGCCGCTCATCAAGTTCCGCGCCTGCCGCGATGCGCGCAAGGTGACGGGCGACGCGATGGAAGTGCGCGGCGGCTGCGGCTACATCGAGGAGTGGAGCGACGCGCGGCTGGTGCGCGATGCGCACCTGGGCTCGATCTGGGAAGGCACCAGCAACATCGTGGCGCTGGACGTGATTCGCGCGGTGAAACGCGAAGGCTCGCTGCCGGTGCTGCGTGCGCACTGCGAGAAGCTGCTCGACGACGCGGCGCTCGCGCCCGGCTTCACCTGGGCCTTGCGCGATGCGTTCGCACGCGCCGCGGCCCTGACCGAGACCGCCGCACGCGAAGGCGGCGACGTGCTCGCACGGCAAGCCGCGTCCGCGCTCTACCACTGCACCAGCGCCATCGCCATGGCCTGGGAGGCGGCACGCAGCGGCTCCGCACCGCGCCTGCGCTGGTCGCAGCTGGTGCTGCTGCACCGCGTGCTGCCGCGCGACCCGCTCTCGCCTGACGCCATGCCTGAGGAATGGAACACGACCACCACCGCCGAACGCAACGCCACGGCGCTTGCCTGAGACTTTCGCCCGACAAAAGAAACGGAGACTCCCTTGAAACGCTCGACCTTCCTGCTGGCCGCCTGCGCCGCCACCTTGCTCACCGCATTGCCAGCCGCACAAGCGGCCGATGCCTTCCCTTCCAAGCCGCTGACGCTGGTCATCCCCTTCCCGCCCGGCGGCCCCACCGACGCGATGGCGCGCACGCTGGCCGCCGAGATGAAAGACCGCCTGGGCCAACCCATGATCGTGGAGAACCGCGCGGGCGCGGGCGGCAACATCGGCGCCGAGTACGTGGCCCGTGCCGAGGCCGACGGCCACACGCTGATGTTCGGCACCTCGGGCCCGCTGGCCATCAACAAGAGCCTGTACCGCAAGATCAACTACGACCCGGTGAAGAGCTTTGCGCCCGTCATCCAGGTCGGCTACCTGCCCAACATCCTGGTGGTGAACCCGGCCCTGCCGGTGAAGAACGTGCCCGAACTCGTGGCCTATGCCAAGGCCAACCCGGGCAAGCTGAGCTACGCCTCCTCGGGCAACGGCGCCTCGTCGCACCTGGCGGGCGTGCTGTTCAACTCCGTGGCCGGCACCGACCTGCAGCACATCCCGTACAAGGGCACCGGCCCGGCGCTCAACGACCTGCTGGGCAACCAGGTGAGCATGACCTTCACCGACATCCTCACCGCGCTGCCGTACGTCAAGGCCGGCAAGCTGCGCGCGCTGGGCGTGGCCACCGTCGCGCGCTCGCAGGCGCTGCCCGACGTGCCGACCATTTCCGAGCAGGGCTACAAGGGCTACGACGTGAGCGTGTTCTTCGGCATCGTCGCGCCGGCCGGCACGCCTGCGGACCGCATCGCCAAGCTCAACCACGCGTTTGCGGAGGTGTTGAACTCGCCGAAGGTCAAGCAGATGTTCGCGTCCCAAGGTCTAGAGGCGTCGGCCGATACGTCGCCGCAAAAGCTCGGGCAGTTCATTGCCGCGGAGTCTGTGAAGTGGAAGGACGTGGTGCAGAAGTCTGGGGCGCAGCTCGACTGATTTGCGGCCGCTTACACGGAACACCGAAATGACCCAAGCCCAAGGCGCCCTCGCAGGCATCCGCGTCCTCGACATCTCCCGCATCCTCGGCGGCCCGTACTGCGGCCAGATCCTCGGCGACCACGGTGCCGACGTGCTCAAGGTCGAGCCGCCTCAAGGGGACGACACACGCACCTGGGGCCCGCCCTTCAAGGAGGGCGTGGCCTCGTACTACCACGGCCTGAACCGCAACAAGCGCGTGCAGCACCTCGACTTCTCGACCGAGGAGGGCCGCGACGCACTGCTCGCGCTGGTGGCCGAGGCCGACGTGCTGATCGAGAACTTCAAGACCGGCACCATGGAACGCTGGGGCATCGGCTACGAGACGCTGTCGAAGCGCTTTCCGCGGCTGGTGTGGTGCCGCGTGTCGGGCTTCGGCGCCGACGGCCCGCTGGGTGCGCTGCCCGGCTACGACGCCGCCGTGCAGGCCATGACCGGCATCATGAGCATCAACGGCGAGGCCGACGGCGGACCGCTGCGCGTGGGCCTGCCGGTGGTCGACATGGTGACCGGGCTCAACGCGGTGATCGGCGTGCTGCTCGCGCTGCAGGAACGCAACCGCAGCGGCCGCGGGCAGTTCGTGGAGGCGGCGCTGTACGACAGCGGCCTGTCGCTGCTGCACCCGCATGCGGCCAACTGGTTCATGGACGGCACCGAGCCGCGCCGCACCGGCAACGCGCACCCCAACATCTACCCCTACGACGCGCTCGCCACCGGCACCGACCCCGTGTTCGTGGCCGTGGGCAACGACCGCCAGTTCGCCAGCCTGTGCCGCTGCATCGGCCTGCCCGAACTGTCGGACGATCCGCTCTACCGCACGGCCGGTTCCCGCTCCGTGCACCGCGACGGCCTCAAGCAGCAGCTCGAGGCCGCGATGGCCGCGTTCGACGGCCGCGCGCTGGTCGACCAGCTCATGGCCGCCGGCGTGCCCGCCGCGCCGGTGCTGCCGGTGGACGCCGCGCTGCAGCATCCGCACACGCTGCACCGCGAGATGGTGGTCGAGATGCCGGGCGGCTACCGCGGCATCGGCGCGCCGGTGAAGCTGAGCCGCACACCGGCAAGCTACCGGCATGCGCCGCTCACGCCGGGCGATGCCTTCCTGCCACTGGACACCGCCGCGGAATAATCAACGAAACATTGACGATCGTCCGCGCCCGATGCCGTAGTACGCGATGCCCGCGGACTCGGCCTGCGCCGCGTCGTAGAGGTTGCGGCCGTCGAAGAGGGCCGGCGTGCGCAGCGCCTGCGCAATGCGCGCGAAATCGGGCTGGCGGAACTCCGGCCACTCGGTGACCAGTGCCAGCGCATCGGCGCCCTGCAGCGCCTCGTGCGCCGTGGCGCACCAGCGCACGTCGCCGCGCTCGCCGACGATGCCGCGCGCGGCGGACATCGCCGCCGGGTCGTAGACCTGCACGCGCGCGCCGGCCGCCCACAGGCGCTCCAGCAGCACCAGGCTCGGCGCGTCGCGCATGTCGTCGGTGTCGGGCTTGAAGGCCAGCCCCCACACCGCGATCGTCTTGCCCGCGATGCGGCCTTCGAAGTGGTGCGCCATCAGCTCGAAGAGACGCCCCTTCTGCGCATGGTTCGTCGCCTCCACCGCCGAGAGGATGCGCAGCGTGTGTCCGTCGCGCTCGGCCATGCGCTTCAACGCCCGCACGTCCTTCGCGAGGCACGAGCCCCCGTAGCCCGCGCCCGCCTGCAGAAAGTCGGGCCCGATGCGCCGGTCCGCACCGATGCCGCGCCGCACGCTGTCGATGTCGGCACCCGCCTGCTCGGCCACGCGCGCCATCTCGTTCATGAAGCTGATGCGCGTGGCCAGCATCGCGTTGGCGGCGTACTTGGTGAGCTCGGCGGAGCGGCGGTCCATCACCAGCAACTGCTTCGGGTCGCGGATGAAAGGTGCGTAGAGCCGGGTCAGCAGGTCGATGGCCCAGGGGTCCTGCGAGCCGATCACGATGCGGTCGGGCTGGCGGCAGTCGCGCACCGCCGAGCCTTCGCGCAGGAACTCGGGGTTCACCGCCACCGCGATGCGGTGGTGAGCGCCGCGTTGGGCCAGCTCGCCGGCCAGCACGGCCTCGACCTGGTCGGCCGTGCCCACGGGCGCGGTCGACTTGCACACGACCAGCGCCTCGCGGTCGCGCAGCCGCCCGATGCCGGCGGCCACGGCCATCACATGGCGCAGGTCGACGCGCCCCTGCGCATCGGCCGGCGTGTGGACCACGATGAAGATCACCTCGCCGTGCAGGCAGGCCGCGTGCGCGTCGGCGGTGAAGCGCAACGTGCCGGCGGCCAGGCCGGCCGCCACCAGCGCCTCCAGGTCCGGTTCGTGCAACGGCATCAGGCCGCGCTGCAGGCCCTCGACGCGCGCCAGGTCCGCGTCCGCGCACAGCACCTCGTGGCCCGCCTCGGCCAGGCTGGCGGCGAAGCTCAGGCCCACGTAGCCGGCGCCGAAGAGGCTGACTTTCATGGGCAGGCCCTTGATGTGGCGCAGTGGCCGCTGGCGCGGTTGTGCGATAAAAGCAGGATGGAAACCTTCAAAACCATGTCCGGACAGGAAAATTCGATGATGCCCCATCAAGTTGCCGCGCATTGCGCACTGGTCCTGGAAACCAACAACCTGCGCGGCGGGGCGGACGCCGAGGCCCAGGCAAGCACCAGCCTGCAGCGCCTGGTCGCCCTGCTGGCGAAGCAGAAGCTGCCGCTCAGCGCACTGGCGCAGGTGGTCGTCACGCACGACGGGCTGAGCCCCGCCACCTGCGAGGCCGTGAGCGCGCTCGCGGGCCGCCCGGTCGACTTCGTGCGCATCGACACCACCACCGGCTACTACGACGCCAAGAACGTCGGCTTCGAGGCCACCGATGCGCAGCGCTGCACCCATGTGGTGTTCGCCGACGCCGACTGCCTGCCCGACGACGACTGGCTGCTGCAGATGCTGCTGCCGTTCACGCAGGCCGATGCGCCCGCCGTGGTCGCCGGGCGCACCAGCTACGCGGCCAACGTGGTGGGCACCGCGCTGACGACCATCGACTTCATGTACTTTCCCAACGCGGACCACGCCGGCGCCACGAGCAACTTCTACGCGAACAACGTGGCCTTCCGCCGCGAGGTGTTCGCGCAGCACAGCTACCAGGCGCTGGACGGCGTGTACCGCGCGCACTGCCAGGTGCTGGGCATGCGGCTGAAGGCGGCCGGCGTGCCCATTCACTACGCGGCCCTGGCCCACACCGAGCACCGCCTGCCCGACACGCGCGCCGAGGCGCTCAAGCTGCGCTGGATGCGCGGGCAGGACACCTATTCGCTCACGCCGCACCTGCTGCGCAGCTATGTGTCGCCGCGCTGGCAGTGGCTGGCCCGGAGCGGGCCGATCGGGCCGCTGGCCGTGCTGTTCACGCGGCTGGGATTCAGCGTGAAGGCGCTGAACCACCAAGACCTTCCACCGCTGCGCGGTGTGCGCTGGCTGGCGGGCGTGGCGCTCATCGTGGGCTTCTCGGCGGTCGACATGCTGGGCGCGTTCGCGCGCGGCATCGGCTGGCACACCACCGGGCGCACCCATGCGGACGCACAGGCGCTGTCCTATCACCGCCCCTGAGCGCTGCCCTTCTCCCGCAGAAGAACAACAAGACAAGACCATGCCCATCCGCTCTTCCTTCACCGCCCGGCGCGTCAACCGGCGCATTGCGCTGGGCCTCGCGCTCGCGGGCGCCTGCTCGCTGGCCGGCGCCGCCGACTTCACCGGCCGCGGCGTCTTCCACTTCAGGTCCGACGCGGGCTGCCCCTTCGCCGCGCTGGCAGGCGCCGGCAACGACTGCAACCGCCTCGCGCTGGACGACCCCGACACCCGCGCCGCGCTCGACGGCGCGGCACACACCATTCGCTTCACCAACACGCGCAGCTACGCCGAGAAGACCATCGTCGGCGACGTGCTGCTGCAGGGCTCCGGCCAGGCGCGCAGCGGCCAGCGCGTGCCGCTGAGCTTCCATGCGCTGCTGAGCCGCTCGGGCACCGACTGGTCGGTGAGCAGCCATGCGCACTCGCCCATCGGCGACGAGTTCAGCGACATTCGCATCGACCCGTACCAGGTGGCGGTGAACGACGCCGGCGCCGAGCGGGTGATGCTCACGGCCGACCAGGTCGTCGCCGCGCTCGCCAGGCCCTCGCTCACCGCGCGGCTGGCCAACGTGCTGGTGCAGGTGGACGACAACCGCACCGGCGGCGCGAAGGACGCCGACATCACCATCGGCCTGGGCCTGGGCAAGGCTTCGAAGTCGGTGGCGCGTGCGCGCTTCCGTGCGCCGGCCGCCAGCGGCCGCGCGCTGGCCGATGCGATGCAGCAAGGCAACTGGACGCTGGAGCTGCAGGCGCTGAGCGGCCAGATTCCGCGCCAGGTGGTGCAGCGCGACCTGTTCCTGTACGGGCTCGAGTCGCAGGCGCTGCTGCAGCCGCTGTTGCAGCGCGGCTTCCACAAGAACGAGAAGCTGGTGCTCGGCGCCGCCAACGGCAAGGGCTACGTGCGCTACGACGGGCAGCAGCGCGAGTTCGCGGGCGCCGACGCGGCCGCGCGCGCCTTCCTGCAGGACAGCTTCATCGGGCTGGTGCTGGGCTGGCAGCAACAGCAGCAGCCGCCCGTGCAGGCCACGAGAGCGGACACCGAGAGAGCGAAGGCCGATGGACGCTGACCCTTCCATCGCCGCGCCGGGCTTCGACTGCCTCGCCCCGCCCGCGCTGCGCGGCTGGCCGGCGCTGCAGGCACGGCTGGTGCACCACGTGAAGCGTGCCGCGTTGCGCCAGCTGCACGCGAGCAACGCGGGCGAGATGCTGCTGCTGCGCTTCTACCTGGTGGGTGAGGAATCGTCCGAGCAGGCGCTGCAGCGCGAGCTGCGCATCGCCCCGCCCGACTGGCTGGTGCGCCAGCTCGACCAGCACCTGGCCGACGAGCAATTGCACGCGCGCCTGTTCGCGCAGGCCATCGTCGAACGCGGCGGCCACGCACAAGCCGCCGCATCGCCCGAAGAGGCGCCGCAGCCCGACTGGCTGAGCCGGCGCAAGCTGGCGCGCTGGCAGGCGCTCATTCGCCGCCATGCGCCGCACTTCGCGCACGGCGGGCTGGTGCCGGCCTATGCCATCGGCCTGTCGGCCGAGCAGATGGCCTCGCGCATCCTGCAGCGGCATTGCGCGCTGATCGGCGAGCAGCATGCGCTGCACCCGCTGCTGGCACGCGTGCTGGCCGACGAAGACCGCCACATCCGCCTGTGCAGCCACACGCTGCAGCGCTGCGTGGCGCCGCACGAGCAGGCACGCCTCGCGCAGCTGATGCGCGAGGTGCGCGACACCGAGCGCGGCTTCGGCATCACCGGCGCGCTGGGCATGTGGCTCGCCGGCGCGGCCCTGCGCCTGCGCCCCGGCGCGGCGCGGCCGATGCACGCCTGAGCGATGCCCCCGCGCATCGTCTACCTCGCGACCGCGGACGCGCGCGGCCACCTGATGCGCGCGCAGTTGCTCACGCACGCGCTGCGCGCGGCCGGCGCGCAGGTGCAGGTGCTCACCACGTCCGACGAGGGCGCGCGCTTCCTTGCCGGCTTCGGCATCGACGCGCCGGTGCTCTCGTGCCACTACGCAGTGCAGTTCGACACGCAGCAGAACATGCTGCGCCGCGAGACCGACCGCAACGTGGCGCACTACATGTTCCGCCCCGGGCGCATGCTGCGCGACGTGTGGCGGCTGCGCGCGCATTTCCGCGAGGCGGACCTGGTGGTGAACGACTCCTTCCATCCCGCATTGCTGCTGATGGGCTGGCTGCCGTTCTGGCGGCGCAAGGTGGTGCATGTGTATGGCGCCAGCCTGCGGCGCGCGCTGGAGACGAACTTCCAGGGGCGCATCCCGGGTCCGGTTGCCAAGGTGTTCGGCGGCATCGTGGCCTGGCAGATCGACCGCAGCCGCGCGCGCATCGAGCATGACTTCGCCTACGGCGAGCCGCAGCACGACGGCCGCGGCCGCCACCGGCTGGCCACGCCGGTCGCGGTGGTCGATGCGGTGGACCGCAGCGATGCGGCGCAGCACGTGGCGGCCGTCTACCTCAATCCGCATTTCGAAGACCCGGCGCTGGCCGACGGCCTGGAACAGGGCCTGGACGGCGCGGGCGTGTCGGCGCACCTGGTCGGCGAGGGCTATGCCCGGCGAGCGCACTGGCATGCGCGCGACGAGCACTGGATCGAGGCGGCCGCGCACAGTGCCTTCATCGTTTCCGCGCCGGGCATGGCGGCGCTGTCGATCGCGTCGGTCTACCGCAAGCCCATCCTGCTGCTGCTGACGGACCAGCCCGAGCAGGCGATGAACGCGGGGCGCGCGGCGCAGCTGGGCCTGACGCACCGCGTGGTGGTGTGGCGTGGCGATGCACGGAAGTTCGCGCGCGCCGTAGCTGCGGCGGCGGGTGAATTGCTGGCCTTGCCGCAGAGCCCTTCGAATTCCAACGAAGGCAGGCAGGGGGCCATTGAACGGCTCCGGCATTGGACTGTGCTACTGATCGACCTTGCCGCGCAGTCGCGCACTCCGTGACACTGCGTTAACAGTCCGCGCCCGCCGCCAGCACGCAGTGGCTGAGGTCGGCCGCACGATAACGGGTGCTTTCGCAATCAACGCGCGAGCGTTCGTGAAATGGGTCACAGCGCGTCGACCAGGACTCGCCGACGCGCTCCTAAACTCGGCGCCGCTCCTTCCTGTGCCCCTGCGTGCCCGGCCTGATTTGCATCGCAGCCCTTGGGGTTTCAGGGGGGGTGCCAGGGAGGGTGGTCAAGCGCGGCAACGTCGATTGCCTACAAGCGCAGCTGCCCGTGTTCGCGCCTTCACACACCGGTAGCCATGACAAGAATCAACCGACCCACGCGGCTTTGGAACAGCCTGCACCGCGTATGAACGATTGCAAGATCTGCGACCACAAAAGGGGCCTTTCGATCCTGCTGGTGCGGCCGAGCGCCATCGCGAGCGATGCGGAATTCGCACCCGCCGAAGCCGAGAGGCTGGAGACCCACGAACCCAGTGTCAAAGCGCTGGGTCTGCCGGCCTTGCAGAAATCGCGCTATGCCTTGCGCATGCTGCGGCGGGGCGGCTTCGTCCATGTCTTCTATACCAAGCAGGCCCCGCACATCCTGAACAGGTGGCAGGTCTACCGGGTGCAGGGCAACGGCGCGCTCATTCCGGAAAGCCAGGTCGCCTGGGCCGCGAAGCCGGATTTCGCCTGCCGCATGAGGGAGTCGCATCCGAACGACGTGCGCACCGTCTGCATCCAGTTTCCCAGGCACGGTCAGGCCGACACCGGCCCCGTGTGGATCGGTTTCAGCATGAACTGGTGGGACGATGCCATGCGAAAGAAGGTCGAGGGCCACCCTGCGGCGGCCGGCATGGTGCGCATCGACCCGATGGCCGACCTGGGCGGTGTGCCCCACGCCTTCAAGGCCGACACCGAGCTCATCCACAAGCATGTGGCGGACTTCGCCCTGCGCTCGACGAGCCACGGCGGAATCAAGAAGGGCATCAACTTCACCGAAGGCGGTGTGGCCTCCGCCACGCCGTTCTACGGCGGCACGGACGACGAGACCTACCGAGGCGCAGCCAGGCTGGTCGCCGTCATGCAGAAGCAGGCGGCACAGCACGAACAGACCCGGGGCAAGGAGTTCGTGCTCGTCGTTCCCGACCCCGTGGGCCTGGCCGCGGACCTCAACGGCATCCGCATCGCCCGGGACAAGGCCAACCAGCAGAAATGGGCCAGCACCCCGGATTGGGTGCGCTCAGAGGCTTGCCATACCCTCCTTGAGGGTATGCGCAAGTCGATCACGCTCGCCGGTGTGATCCAGTCGCAGGAATGGGGCACCGCAGCGTCAGAGAAGCAGTGGCGCAGCATCAAGGACCGTGGTGTCCCCTATGAATGGACCCCGGACCCCCGTGGGGTCCATGCCGCAGACGGCAGCCGCGCGGGCCATATGAAGCCCATTGGCCCCGACGCCCGAACCATCGGTGAGCGACTGGACCGGCGCGGCGTGACGCTCGGTGCGCTGCATTGGAAAAAGATCACCGATCAACTGGACATGGGGCGCTACAAAGCCTGGCCCGCCAAACGCGCCGACATCGAAAAACAGCTTGCCGAGGCGCTGGCGCCTTACGAAGCGGACTGGCTGAAGGTGCTCGACAGCAATGCGCTGCGCGACTACTTCAAGCTTCATTTCAACGAAGACGCCAGCTCGGAAATGACAGCGCGCACGTCGCCTGGTTTCATTTATGCCGACGAGAGCCACATCGCCCACTTTCCGCAGCCTTACACCCACCAGCACACCGAACGCTGGACAGGGTTGATTCTCGACCCGGACATCGCAGAACCGCGCGCAATCGCATTGCGCGGGTTCTTCGGCAACCAGCGCAGCGTCATCCAGAAAGTGCGAGCCATCCTGATCGGCAACGCGGATCGCAGTGCAACGCCGGCCAAGGATGGGCAGGGCGAGATCGGCGATATCCGGGACAAGACCTACGACGTGCTCAAGGGTTTGATCACCCATGACATGGGCAAGCGTCTGAACTGGCTGCATCCGCGCCTGATGGCCCTGTCCGCCGGCGGCATGGCCGCCAGCGCAGCGGGTGTGTTCCAGTTGATGGCCATGGCTGCGGGCAAATCCCCCGCCCCCAAGTCGGGCAGCCTCAGGAAGTATGAGGCGATGCTGCCTGCGCTGAGCGCGGCACAACGACAACTGGAGCTTGTCTGTGAAAGCACGCGCCCGGGCGGGGACAAGTCGGCGCTGTCGACGGTGGTGTTGCTCAAGACCCGCGTCAGCAGCGACACGGCCATGCGCATCCTCAGCGGCTACGTCCCGAAAAAAAGTCCGACCATCATCGTCGCGCATGGCGACACGGTGGAACTGCAGGTGCTCACGGACGTGAAGACCGCGTTGGACGTTCGCGAAGGTCGGCTGAAGGCGGAGCACATTCCCGGCCAGCGGGTCGGTGTCGCGCCGACCGGTGGACCGGCGGCCCGAAGTCTGGAGGACCTGCAGCTACAGATGGCAAGGCTCCAGGTCAATCACGCGCTCACACCCGACGATGTGGCGGAGGTGATGCGGCGACAGTCCATGGTGAAAGAACTGAACCTCACCAGCATCGACGGGCGTTTGGCGGTGGGCGCCATGATCGTTCAGTTCCTGGGGCTCTACCAGGCGGTTCCGCAGATGCTGGCCGAACTCGGCAAAAGCCAGCGCCATCAGGGAAAGCTCGTGGAATCGACGTTGAGCGTGGTCGATGGCATGAGCGGATTCCTTGGGGCAACGCTGGAGCGCATGGCGGCCGCGCACAAGGCGGCACTGGTCGTGAAAGACGGCGGTGAGCATCTGGTCGAGGCAAGCGGCAGGTTGGCGGCGTACCGCGTGGGGGCGGCTCTGTTCGGGATGCTGAGCGGGGCGATCATGGCGTATTCGATGAATCAGAAGTCTGCCGCAGCGAAGAGCGAGGGAGATACTGAATCGGCTGGGGGATACACCTACTCCTCAAGAGCGGGGATATGGCTGGTTGCAACGAGCAGCTTCACAGCATCGGACGCTATTGCAAAAGGAGCCGTCAGTCGCGCAGTTGGTAAACATGTACTTTTGCGTCTCGCCGGAGTCGTCGCCACAGAGGCCGCTGTCGCTGGCGCGGCCACGACGATCGCCAGCATCGTGTCGGGGGTGGGCCTCGCATTGTTGGTGGCCGGCGTCGCTGCCTACGTCTACGCTGTGGTGACCGAGCGCGACTCTTACATGCGTTGGGCAGGGCGCTGCTACTTCGGGAAGGACATGGTCAAGCGCTTTGAGAGCGCCAGCGCCGAGGAGAATTGGCTCTTGGCCATCGACTACGAAGCTGACACGCAAGAGGATGTCCGGCGCAAAGCGCAGCAGTACCCCGACCCTGGCCGAAGTTCACCGCCACCGAGCAACCCGATGGTTGATGGGCTGGGTGGAGGGCTGATGCTTTGATCGGCTTCAACACACGTGGAATCAGTACGGACGACGCCCGGCAAGCAAGCCTGATCTCCGGGCTGATTCATCGCTATGGAAAATCGATGCCCGGAGGTGGGCAGGCGGGTCATCAAGGGCGCTTGAGCGAGGTGTACCGCAATGCCGTCGAGTTGAACGGCGGCTCGTTGGTGAGCGCGGGTGGATGGGTGACTGCATACGGCTTGATCGCAGGCCTTCTCGGAACATATGTCGGAAACTGTCTCCTCGGCTTATCTCTGCCGCACGACACCGTAATGGACTACATCGGGGACTTTGTTTCTCAGTTGGCGGGGTGGTCGATCTTCTTCATCGGCATCTACTTCGAGATGTTCAGCCCAAGCGAGACGCCGATCTATCTCGATCGCCTTCAGCGCAAGGTCTACTACGTGCATCAGGGCAAGCGAAAGCGTTTTCTCTTGTTCGGCCCCACGAGCGTTGAGGCGCGCGCTGCCGATTGGTCCCTCGTCGACTGCGAACTGCACGCGCTGATGGGCGGTGGCGCCAACAGCGTGCGACGCACGTACCACCTTCTGTTTCTCGTCCGAGCCAGCAAAGCAGACCCCACCATCGTCGATTCGTTCGTACTGCCCAATGTCGAGTTTCCAGGCGCCATGTGGGAGTACATCCGGGGCTACATGGAACTGGGCATGCCGCCTTTGAAGGCGGGAGAGGTTCCGCCCACCAAGGGCGCGAAAGGCATCAAGGGATTCGACATGGTCGATGCGCTGCGTCAGCGGCGCATCGACTACTGGCGCGACTGGAAGGAGTTTCCTTGGACGCAGTTCTGGCAACACCTCGTGCTGCCGCTCTTCATCGCGTACTTCATCGTCAACCGCTTCGTGGTCTGGACCGCGCAAACAGTGATCTGGCCGAACGACATCCTGGACGCATTGGGTGCGCCGGTCACCGCAGCTGACCTCGACGCCAATGCCGCGCACTCGCTGCGTGCGGCAGCGCCTTGATCACTTGAGGGCGATGCTTTGATCGGTTTCAACACACGTGGAATCAGTACCGACGATGCCCGGCAAGCAAGCCTGATCTCCGGGCTGATTCATCGCTACAGCAAATCGATGCCTGGAGGTGGGCAGGCGGGTCATCAAGGGCGGTTGAGCGAGGTCTATCGCTATGCCATCGAACTGAACGGCGGATCTCTGGTGAGTGCAGGCGGGTGGGTCACTGCGTACGGTTTGTTGGGTGGGCTTATAGGGACGCATATCGCTTGGGACTTACTCCACTCTTTGAGAGTCGAAACGATCTCGGACTACTTCTGGAACTACGGGCCGATTCTGGCGTTGTGGCCCATCTTCTTCATCGGCATCTACTTCGAGATGTTCAGCCCAAGCGAAACGCCGATCTATCTCGATCGCCTTCAGCGTAAGGTCTACTACGTGCATCAGGGCAAGCGAAAGCGTTTTCTCTTGTTCGGCCCCACGAGCGTGGAGGCGCGCGCTGCCGATTGGTCCCTCGTCGACTGCGAACTGCACGCGCTGATGGGCGGTGGCGCCAACAGCGTGCGACGCACGTACCACCTTCTGTTTCTCGTCCGAGCCAGCGAAGCAGACCCCACCATCGTCGATTCGTTCGTACTGCCCAATGTCGAGTTTCCAGGCGCCATGTGGGAGTACATCCGGGGCTACATGGAACTGGGCATGCTGCCGTTGAAGGCGGGAGAGGTTCCGCCCACCAAGGGCGCCAAAGGCATCAAGGGATTCGACATGGTCGAGGCGCTGCGTCAGCGGCGCATCGATTACTGGCGCGACTGGAAGGAGTTTCCTTGGACGCAGTTCTGGCAACACCTCGTGCTGCCGCTCTTCATCGCGTACTTCATCGTCAACCGCTTCGTGGTCTGGACCGCGCAAACAGTGATCTGGCCGAACGACATCCTGGACGCATTGGGTGCGCCGGTCACCGCAGCTGACCTCGACGCCAATGCCGCGCACTCGCTGCGTGCGGCAGCGCCTTGATCACTTGAGGGCGATGCTTTGATCGGTTTCAACACACGTGGAATCAGTACCGACGATGCCCGGCAAGCAAGCCTGATCTCCGGGCTGATTCATCGCTACAGCAAATCGATGCCTGGAGGTGGGCAGGCGGGTCATCAAGGACGCTTGAGCGAGGTCTACCGCAATGCCGTCGAACTGAACGGCGGCTCGTTGGTCAGCGCGGGAGGATTCGTGACGACCGTTGGGCTGTTGGGCGGGCTGGCTACCACCTACTGGGGATATGTAACGGGCCTCACCCTCCAGCCCGAAACGGCCGCACAGTACTTACTGAAAATTCTTGTTTGGATGCTTGTATGGGCACTCTTCTTCATCGGCATCTACTTCGAGATGTTCAGCCCAAGCGAAACGCCGATCTATCTCGACCGCTTGCAGCGCAAGGTCTACTACGTCCATCAAGGCAAGCGAAAGCGTTTTCTCTTGTTCGGCTCCACGAGCGTAGAGGCGCGCGCTGCCGATTGGTCCCTGGTCGACTGCGAACTGCACGCGCTGATGGGCGGCGGCGCCAACAGCGTTCGACGCACCTATCACCTCCTGTTTCTCGTCCGAGCCAGCAAAGCCGACCCCACCATCGTCGATTCCTTCGTGCTGCCCAACGTCGAGTTTCCAGGCGCCATGTGGGAGTACATCCGGGGCTACATGGAACTGGGCATGCCGCCTTTGAAGGCGGGAGAGGTTTCGCCCACCAAAGGCGCCAGAGGCATCAAAGGCTTCGACATGGTCGAGGCGCTGCGTCAGCGGCGCATCGATTACTGGCGCGACTGGAAGGAGTTTCCCTGGACACAGCTCTGGCAACACCTTGTGCTTCCACTGTTCGCCGTGTACTTCATCGTCAACCGCTTCGTGGTCTGGACCGCGCAAACAGTGATCTGGCCGAACGACATCCTGGACGCACTGGGTGCGCCGGTCACCGCAGCTGATCTCGACGCCGATGTACTGCACGCACTGCGCGCGGCAGCGCCTTCGTCAGGAAGAGCTTCAACGTCGCCAGAAGCGGTATAGCCTCCGCCAACCGTTGTACGACTGCGCGCACGGCGTATGCGGTCAGTTCAAAGAGTGCTCTGAACGCGCACGCCGATGAGTACCTTGCGCAGCGAAAAAAGAGAAGCAGCGGGACCGAAGCGGGAGACATTCGCGGAGCAAGGAGCCCGCCGACGTGAGCGCGCCCTGAAGGAACGGTACACAGCACACAGAGTGCTACCCCGCAACCCCGCGCGCCGAATCGATCAACGCTCTAAAGGCGCGCGTCATCGCGCGCACCGGATGCATCCCGGACCACGGCTTCGCAGTCGCCTTCGGCGGCGCCGAGATCACGCCACGGCCCATGCGCAGCGACACCTGCAGCTTCCTGATCGTGAGCGCCGGCCGGGTCACGCCGCGCATCAGCAGGCCGCCGCGCACGGTTCCCGCGGCCACCGCGAACTGCACCACCAGGCACTTGCGCCCCGCCGAGGGCTCGACCTCGAACACCAGGCTGCGCCGCCGCGCGCCGGTGCCGCGCTGGCCCTGCAGCACCATGCCGTCGAACATGGCGTGCACGCTGGTGGCCTTGGCGTTGCTGCGGTAGTCGATGCGCACCTCCAGGCGGCAGGGCTGCTGGTGCGACTGCGCGGGCTGGTGCAGCGAAGGCAGCGGAATCACCAGGCAGGCCAGCTCGCCCTCGCTGCGCGCACCTTCGCCGTCGAAACCCGCCCAGCCGTGGCTGAGCCAGCCCATCGCGGGGCTGCCGGGGTGGAACAGGTAGGGGCGGCCGGTCTGCAGTTCGGCCGTCTCGCACAGGCCGTGCGAGGCATCGTCGAGGCCCCAGCGCGTGAGAAAGGCCTTGTCGAGGGCGGCCGCCGGCCAGGCCGGCAGGCCGGGGGCCGAGGGCACATCGCCGGCGCCGCACACCGCCGCCATGCAGTCCACCGAGCCCAGCGCCGCGCCCATCGGTATCCAGCCCGAGCAACCCCGCGGCAGCTGCGCCGGTGCGTTGCGGTCGGCGCGGATCAGCGCATGCGCGGGCTTGCGGAAGTAGCGCGCCTCGGTCAGCACGCTCGACGACAGGCTCGCGGCGAAGTGCACGTTGCTGGCCGACAGCAGCGCGTAGGTGTTCTCGCGCGTCCAGGCGACGTTGGGAATGGCGCGCGCAATGGGCGCCAGGTCGTGCAGCGCGCTCTCGTAGGGGTGCGGCTTGACGACCAGCAGGTCGACGCTGCCCGCCAGCTCGCGCAGCGGCGCGATCACGCTGGCCGGGTGCATGGTGCGCCCGCCGCTCACCAGCGACAGGTCGACCAGGCTCTGGCCGAAGAACAGCCCCACGCGCAGGCGCGGGTCGAACAGCGCGGTCGCGCCGTGCCGTGCGAAGCGCCCCTTGAGCGCGCTCGCATGGTTCCAGAACAGCTCCTCGTCCACACGGCGCGCCAGCAGCGCGGCCTCGATGACCGGGTCGTTGGTGCGCGCGCAGAAGTGCAGGTGCTCGGTGAAGCGGCGCGGATCGATCTCGATGTCCAGGTAGCTCGCGCCGCCGCGGTCGATGCAGTGCTGCAGCGCGGGCGTCAGGCCCCAGCCGATGACCAGGCACCCGGGCTCGAACGCCGGCAGGCCCTCGCGCCCGGCCAGCGGCACCAGGTCGGCGGTGCAGGCACGCGCCCAGCCGGCCGGCGTGCAGGGCAGCTCCAGCCGATGCATGAGGCGCGCCACGTCGATGCGCCCGCCTTCGGACAACGGCGCGATCTCGCCCATCGGCAGGTCGAGGCGGCCCAGCGCAGCGTCGAAGAAGGCACGCAGGAATCGCCGGTTGGCGACGTGGTACTGCAGCCCGTTGACGGGCGAGCGGAAGAAGTCGTCCGCAAAAACGACATGGTGAAAACGGCGTGTGGTCATCGGTCTCGGGAGGACCGGGCTGCCCGTTGCAGACCGTCCCTCCGGCCTTTCCTGAGCGATGCGCCAATCTAGGCAGCCACTCTTAGCCTCATGTGAGAAAGGTCCGGCACGCGCGCAAAGTTGCCGTAAAGGCCAGGGGTCGGTTCGCCCTAGTCAAGCGTGAGGTTCAGCTCGCGAATCAACGGATGCCAGCGCGCCGACTCGCCCTGCAGCAGCGCGGCGAACTGGCTGGGCGCATCGCCCACGGGCTCCACGCCGAACTCGGCCAGCTTGCGCTGCACGGCCGGGTTGTGGATGGCATCGGCCACCGACTGCTGCAGCCGCGTGACAAGCTCGCCCGGCGTGCTGGCGGGCACCACCAGGCCCATGAGCGCGGCCGCCTCCACCCGGGGCATGCCGAGCTCGGCGAAGCTGGGCACGCCCGGCAGTTCTTTCAGCCGCTGGGGGTGCGCCACCGCCAGTGCGCGCAGCTTGCCGCTCTGGATGAAGCGGCGCGACGCGGCCAGGTCGCACATCATCACGGGCAGCTGGCCGCCGGCCACGTCGGCCAGCGCGGGCGCGGCGCCGCGGTAGGGCACATGCACCATCTCCAGCCCGGCCTCGCGTTCGAGCAATGCCATCGCCAAGTGCTGCGGGCTGCCGGTGCCGGCCGAGGCGAAGCTCACCTTGCCGGGGAAGGCGCGCGCGTCCTCGATGAAGGCCCGCGCGTCCTTCTGCCCGCTGGACGGGCCGACCAGCAGCACCATCGGCAGCCGGCCCAGCAGGGTCACGGGCGCGAAGTCGCGCGAGGGGTTGTAGCTGAGGTTGCGGTACAGCGCGGGGTTGAACACCAGCATGCCGTTGTCGGCCGACAGCAGCGTGTAGCCGTCGGCGGCCGCGCGGGCGGCCTCGATGGCGCCCAGCGCGGTGTTGCCGCCGGCGCGGTTCTCGATGAGCACGGGCTGCCCCGCGTCGATGGCCAGCTGCGTGGCGATGGTGCGCGCGACGATGTCGGCACCGGCACCGGCGGGGTACGGCACGATCCATCGGATGGGCTTGGCGGGGTAGCCGAACTGGGCCTTCGCCGCGCGGGGCAGCGCCGTGGCAGCCAGCGCGGCCAGGGCCAGGAGTCGCAGCAGCAGCGGTCGGCGGGTCATGGTGCGTCGGTCTCCGAAGGAGATTCAGGCGCCATGTTAGGCCGGGTTGCCTGTTCGCGTCGGGCGGCCGCGCTCAGGGCGCGACGGGGTTGCCCGGCGTGCCGGCTTCGCGGGCCGGCACCGCGGCTGCGGCTGCGGCCGGCGTGCGGTAGCTGACGTTCACCGCGGGCGCCGGGGGCTCCGGCGGCGGACGCGTGATCTTGACGAGGGGCGCCCTGGCCGGGACCGGGGCATGCGCCGCCGGCAGGGCGGCAGGCGCCGGGGCCACGGTGGCAATCGGCGTGAAGGGGTCGGCGGGCGTGGAATAGCGCACCAGGGCCGGCGCCGCCGGAGCGACGGCAGTGGCAGGGGTCGCCGCCGAAGCCACGGCGCCGGTCGGCACTGCCGGCGCGGCCTTCGGGTCGTAGAGCACCGCGCCCTTGCTGACCCCCGTCGCTACCGGCCCCACGCCGACCCCGACACCGGCCGAGCCCGACACCTGCCCGCCGTTGTTCACCGCCACGCCTGCGCCGAGCGGGCCGAAGCCGGTGTTGAGCCCCACCGAGAAATTGCCGTCCTTCGTGGCGCCGAGCCCCAGAGAGAGCCCCGGCACCAGCGGAATGCCGACGTGGTAGTGCGAGCAGCCGCCCACCATGAGGAGCAGCAGCGCCGCGGGAATTGCGGCAGCTGTTGTCCGGACAGTGCGCGGCCGGGCGATCACACCAGCAGCGCGTTGACGCGCCTCACATAAGCCGCGGGGTCGGCCGGCAGGCCGCCTTCGGCCAGCAGCGCCTGGTCGAACAGGATGTTCGCCAGGTCGTCGAAATGCGCGGAGCTTTCGAGCTTCTTCACCAGCGGATGCTCGGCGTTCACCTCGAGCACCGGCTTGAGCTCGGGCGCGGGCTGGCCGGCCTGCTTGAGCATGCGCGCGAGCTGCGTGCTCATGCCGCCGTCCTGCACCACCAGGCAGGCGGGCGAGTCGACCAGGCGGGTGGTCACGCGCACGTCGTCGGCCTTGTCCTTGAGCGCGGCCTTCAGCCGCTCGAGCAGGGGCTTGAACGACTCGGCGGCTTCCTCGGCGGCCTTCTTCTCGTCGTCGTCCTGCAGCTTGCCCAGGTCGACCGCGCCCTTGGCCACGCTTTGCAGCGGCGTGCCGTCGAACTCGTTGAGGTAGTTCAGCGCCCACTCGTCGACGCGGTCGGTCATGAGCAGCACCTCGATGCCCTTCTTCTTGAAGACCTCGAGCTGCGGGCTGTTCTTCGCGCCGGCCAGGGTGTCGGCCGTGATGTAGTAGATCGCGTCCTGGCCTTCCTTCATGCGCGCCTTGTAGTCGGCGAAGCTCACGCTCACCGTGTCGGTGGTCGTGGAGGCGTAGCGCAGCAGCTTGGCGATGCGGTCGCGGTTGCCCATGTCCTCGCCCAGGCCTTCCTTGAGCACCGCGCCGAACTCGGCGTAGAACTTCGCGTACTTGCCCGATTCGTCGGCGGCCGCGGCGGCCGCTTCAGCGGCGGTGGGCGCGTTCTTGTCGACCACGTCGGTCACTGCGCCGGTCGGCTCCGGCGCTGGCACCGATTCGCCCGAGCCCACGTCGATCAGGCCTTCGCCGCTCTCGGGGCCGGTCTTCTGCTTCTTCGCCAGGTCTTCGAGCATGCCGAGCACGCGCTTGGTGCTGCCCTCGCGGATGGCCTTCACGTCGCGGCTTTCCTGCAGCAGCTCGCGGCTCACGTTCAGCGGCAGGTCGGCCGAGTCGATCACGCCCTTCACGAAGCGCAGGTAGCTGGGCATCAGCGCCTCGGCGTCGTCCATGATGAAGACGCGCTTGACGTACAGCTTCACGCCCGCGCTCTTCTCGCGGTTCCACAGGTCGAAGGGCGCCTTGGCCGGGATGTACAGCAGCTGCGTGTACTCGGTGCTGCCTTCCACGCGGTTGTGGCCCCAGGCGAGCGGGGCCTCGTAGTCGTGGCTGATGCTCTTGTAGAACTCCTCGTACTGCTCGGTGGTGATGTCCTTCTTGGGGCGGCTCCACAGGGCGTTGGCCTTGTTGATGGTTTCCCATTCGCCGGTCTTCACCATGTCGCCGGGCTGGTCGTTCTCGCCTTCCTTCCACTCTTCCTTTTCCATCAGGATGGGCAGCGAGATGTGGTCGGAGTACTTGCCCACGACCTGCTTGATCTTCCAGGCGTTGAGGTACTCGTCGGCGTCGTCGCGCAGGTGCAGCGTGATGCTGGTGCCGCGCGCGGCGCGCGTGATGTCGGCCACGTCGAAGTCGCCGGCGCCGCCGCTGGCCCAGCGCACGCCCTGCTCCGGCGGCACGCCCGCACGGCGCGACTCGACCGTGATGCGGTCGGCCACGATGAAGCCCGAATAGAAGCCCACGCCGAACTGGCCGATGAGCTGTGCGTCGGCCTTCTGGTCGCCGCTGAGCTTGCTCATGAAGTCCTTGGTCCCGCTCTTGGCGATGGTGCCGAGGTTGTCGATCGCTTCCTGGCGCGACAGGCCGATGCCCTTGTCGGTGATGGTGAGCGTGCGCGCGGCCTTGTCGAACGAGATGCGCACGTCGAGCTCGGGCTGGTCTTCGTACAGGTCGGGCTGGTCCAGCGCCTCGAAGCGCAGCTTGTCGCACGCGTCGGACGCGTTCGAGATCAGCTCGCGAAGAAAGATTTCCTTGTTGGAGTAAAGCGCATGCGTGACGAGGTGCAGCAGTTGCGCGACTTCGGCCTGGAAGGGGAGTTTGGTGTTGGAGGAATCAGCCATGGAGAAAAGAAATATCGAATCCAAAAAATTCTAAGCCGGCAGGCGCCTGCCGTGTGACGTTGCGCCTGCTTCTCAAGTGGGGAGGTCCTTCGACTTCATCAAGTCTGCGATGAGGTCGAAAGGCCCATTTTGCGCATTCCTGAAGAACAAAAACCAACGTTCCGCCGAAGTAGAAACCCGCGTTGTCATCAAAAGTTACCGTAGATAACATTTTTGGAAATATCCTGTTCTTGGCTCCACAACAGGGCGGCAGCGCCCCGGGAAAACAGGGATGTCGTTTGATGATTCGAGTGGCATTGCGTACCGCGGTCGGTCCCGCCGGCGCACGCCGACGCCCGGCCTGGGCCCCCGTGTGGATCGGATGCGCTGCGGCGCTGGCAGGGCTGCCGTGCGCTCACGGGCAGACCGCATCACCCCCGAAGAGCAGCAGCAGCATGGCGGCCCCGGCCGGCCCCGACATGGCTGACGCGCGCATCGAACCCGTCGACCGCGCAGAGGTGGAGCAGGCGCGTCTGCGGGCGCTCATGGAGTCCGCGCCCAAGGCTTACGAAGACCGCTTCATGAACGCCACCGACCCCGTGACGAACGAGGTCGATGCCGAGCCCGAGCAGCCGCAGGGCTTTCGGGCCTGGCTGGTGGAAAGCCGCATCGGCCTGGGCGACGCCACCAGCACCGGCTACCGCCGCCAGCGCGCCACCGAGTTCGGCCAGCGCCTCGAGTACCGCCGCGAAACGCTCAACTACGGCGAGTTCGTGCTGCAGGCCGACGCGCGCCACCTGAGTGGCGACAGCTTCCTGGGCGGCGGAGGCATCGGCTCGCTGGGCTATGCGCGAGACGCCACCAGCGCGCGCTTCACGTTGCGCAACCTCGGCTTTCCGCTGACCACGCAGACCTTTGCCGACAGCGCGGTGGGTGACATCTACAGCGAGCTCACCGACGGGCTGGCGCGCAACTACCGGCTCTCGCTGGGCTCGACCACCGTGCGGGGCGCATCGACACGCATCTTCAACGCCGACCTGGACGTGCGCGCGGGCTTCGGCGAGCGCGGCAACCTCACGGGCGGTCCGTTTCCCGGCTTCGAAAAGAGCCAGGGCACGCTCGGCTGGCTCGGGCTCACCAAGCGCCTGGGCGACCCGTGGTTCACCTCGTTCCAGCTCGAACAGGCGCGCGGCATTCCGGCCTACTACTTCGACCCGGTCACGGCGCAAGGCTTCGGGCGCAAGAACGTCGACAGCTGGGCCACCTCGATCGGCTACGGCGGCCAGCTGCTGCGCGACGGCGACCTGCGCGCGCGCGCCACCCTGGTGGGCAGCCGCACCACCTCGCCGACGCCGGGCGTGGCCACGGGCGCTTCGCAGGGCCTGTTCGTGGAGGCCAGCGCGCGCACCGGCGCCTACCGGCACGAGCTGGGCGCGTACGCGGCGCGGCCCGACCTGTACTTCGGCGACTACCCGCTGGCCACCGGCACGCGCGGCGCGTACTGGCGCATCGACCGCAGCGACAACCGCCTGAACTGGGGCGCCGGGCTGGACTTCGAGCGCGCCGCGCCGAACGACAGCTTCAACCTCTTCGGCTACCGCCGCGCCGGCGCGAGCGGCAACTTCCAGTACCTGGTGGACCGCAACACCTCGTTCGGCGGCAGCGTGAGCCTGACGCAGACACGCTACGAGCGCGAAGGCACGGGCACCACGGCCGCGACCTCGGGCCAGGGCGACCCCTTTCGCAGCCTGTACGCCAACGCCTTCTACCAGACGCGTTTCTTCGACTGGCCGCGCAGCCGCTTCACCCTGGCGGTGCGGCGCAACGAGGCCATCGTGCTCGGCGACGGCACGGCCACCGGGCAGGAGCTGCAGTGGGAGCAGGACTGGATCAGCGGGCGCTACGAGACCATGCGCCCCGAGCTCACCACCACGCTGGGCTACGCACGCGACCAGAGCAGCGGCGACGTGCGCCATTACCCCACGGCGGGCGCGCAATTCCGCTTCTGGGTGGCCAGCGGCTTCAGCGTGACGGGCAACCTGCGCTACACCTCCCAGCACGGCGGGCTGTACACCAGCCGCGGGCTGTCGGGCACGGTCGGCGCCGAGAAAGACCTGGCGCCCGGCTGGCGCGCGGGCATTTCCGCCAGCCTGAACCAGGCGCGCGCCACCACGGTGCCGGTGGCGCTGAACACGCCGGCGCTCTTTCGCACCACCGACAAGACGGTGTACGTCTACCTGCGCTGGGAAGGCTCCGCCGGCACGGCCTACCAGGCCGCGGGCGCTCGCAACGGCAGCGCCGGCGGCGGCGGCGTGACCGGGCGCGTGTTCTTCGATGCCAACAACGACGGGGAGGCGCAGATCGGCGAAGGCGGCGTCGCCAACGTCGAGGTGCTGCTCGACGGCCGCTACCGCGCCACCACCGACCGCGACGGCCGGTTCGAATTTCCGCTGGTGACCACCGGGCGCCACCAGCTCACCCTCACGCCCGAGACCGTGCCGCTGCCCTGGGGCCCGGCGCGCGACGCGGGCGCGAGCGTCGACGTTCCGCTGCGTGGCCAGGCCAGCACCGCGATCCCCGTGATCAAGGTCGGGCAGTGACCACCTTTTTCGTTTGTTCCACCGCAACGCAAAGGAAACCGAGATGAGACACCACCCGAGATTGCTCACCGTGGCCGCCGGCGCGGCCCTGGCCCTGGCCGCCGGCATGGCCCTGGCCGAGAGCCAGTACGGCTACGGCACCGGCACGCCCGCCGTGACGGCCCAGGCCCACCTCAACCTGAGCGTGACGGTGCCCAAGCTGATCCTGCTGCGCGTAGGCGCGCAAACGGGCAGCGGCGACACGCTGAACTGGACCGCGCCGATCACCTGGGCCACCGCGCCGACCGTCACGGCCGGCGACAACCAGGCGGCCAACTGGGACGGCACCGCGCCCACGCTCGGCACCGTGACCAACCCGGCGGCAGTGCCGGTGTCGGCGTGGACCAACAGCAGCGGCGGCGGATCGCTCACCTACACGGCGGCCGCCTTCGCGCCCACCGGCGGCCCCTTGCTCACCAACATCGGCGTGAACTCCGGCGCGGGCCTGGCGCATCCCGGCGGCGCGACGCTGGTGGCCACCGGCGCGGCGGCCAGCACCTTCGTGCCGTCCACCGTCGCCACCGGCACCTGGACCTTCTCGCTGACCGGCACGGCCCTCACCTGGACGCCGGGCACCTACACGACCGTCATCACCTACACCGCCACCAGTGTCTGAGCCGCTGCGCGCGGTGGTGGCCCTCGCGCTCCTCGCCGGCATGGCGCCGCGCGCGGACGCAGTCTTCACCTACGCACCCACCGCTTCCCCCTACGGCATCACGCTGCAGGTGGGCTCAGCGGCGGCCATCGACGAGGTGGTGTTCAACGCGACCGGCACCAACGCGGGCCTGGCGACGGGCACCGCCATTGCAGGCTCGCAGCCGATCACCATCCGCATCAGCCCGGCGCGCCCGGCCAGGCTGCTGGCCGAGACACGGCCGGTGACGCTCACCGCCACCGTGCCGGCGGGGCTCACCTGCACCACCTCGGCCACTTGCGGCACCAACGTCATTCCGTTCAGCGACATCAGCTGGGTGTCGACCAACGCGACCAGCCCCGCCGAGGGCGACATCCAGAACGGCAGCTTCGCGGCCGGCTCGACGCAGACGCTCGCCAGCTTCAATGGGGCGACGGCCACCGTGCTGCTGGTCAACAGCGACACCCGCTTCATGTCGAACACCCTGACCTTCAGGTACGCCAACACCACGGTGTACCCGGCCGGCAGCTACAGCGGCACGGTGCGCTTCACCGCCACCATGCTTTGACCATGCAAGCCGCCGCTTCGCGCGCACGCCGCTCGGTGACAGCCGGCCTGCTGGCGTGGCTGGCCGGCGTGCCGGGGGCAGCCCATGCGCGGGTCGAGCGGCTGGACGACTCGACCTCGCCGAGCGCGCAGGTGCGCGCGCCGGCGGACGACTCCCCCATCGTCGCGCCCGGCGCGGGCGCCCCGCCCATCGCGCGCATCGCCTTCGGGCGGGTGCACTACCGGCTGGCCACCGCGCGCTACGTGGGCCGCCAGGCGCGCATCTACTACGTGCTGCCGATGGCGGTGCCGGGCCTGCTCTCGCCCGCCGGCCTGGAGGTCAGCTGGCGCACCAACGGTTTCTTCGCCAGCGGCAGCGGCCGGCCCGGCGACCGCGTGCCGGTGTGGAACGGCGTGGTGCGCGACGCATGGATGACCGAGGCGCTCGACCTGGTGTGGCAACTCGACGTGCGCCAGGTGCGGCTCTCGCGCGGCATGCCGCTGGGTTTCGAGGCTTATTTCGAAATAGAGACATCGCCATGACACCACCGCTTTCGACGGGGCACTCCCGCTGCGCTTCCTTCGCTTGCTTCGCTTACTCAGCGCTGGCCGCCTTCGTCGCGCTGTGTGCGGCGTCGCCCGCGTGGGCCGCACCGTTCGAGATCGCGATCATGCCGTCGCGCTTCGAGCTGTCCGCCAAGAGCGGCGCACGGCTGGGCCAGTCGCTGGACATCCACAACGTGGGCGCCGCCGCCACCGAAGTGTCGGTGCGCACGATCGACTGGAGCTACTCGCCCGAGGGCGAGATCTCGTACCTCGACCCGCTGCAGCCCGGCAGCTGCCGGCCGTGGGTGCTGCTGGAGCGCAAGACGGTGAAGGTGCCCGCGCGCGGCAAGGCGTCGTTCCGCTTCCAGATCGAGCCGCCGGCCGATGCGCCGCGCGGCGAATGCCGCTTCATGCTGGCCATCGAGGGCGTGGAGCCGGCTTACCGCGCCGCCATCGGGCAAGGCGGCGCCAGCCTGAGCCTGCCGGTCACCGGGCGCATCGCGGTGGCGGTGTACGTGCTGCTCAACGGTGCCGAGCCCAAGCTGGCGCTCAGCCAGGTCGGCACGCGCGACGTGCACGGCCAGCGCACGCCGTACGTCACGGTGAGCAACAGCGGCGACGCGCACGGCCGCCTGGACGGCAGCCTGGACGCGACCGACGCCGCCGGCAAGCGCTTCGAGCTGGTGCCCGAGGGCACGCCGGTGCTGCCGGGCCAGACGCGCCAGCTTCCGCTGACGCCCAAGCCCGAAGGCGACGGCAAGGCGGCCGCGCCGGTGTACCCGCTGAAGGCCGCCGGCACGCTCGACTGGGAGAAAGACGGCTTCAAGGTGAACGCGGAGTTCCGCTGATGCGGCGCGCCGACCCGCTTTGCCGGGTCTGCCCGGTCCGCGTGATGGCCCTTTGCGCCGCAGCGGCCGCCGGCGCCGGCCCGGCACACGCCGACACGGCCACCACCCTCGGCCTCGGCACGCCGGCTTTCGTCGACCTGAAGTTCACCGTCAACATCGACAAGTTCGTGTTCTTCAGGCTGGGCACCGGCGCCTGGCCCACGACCAGCGGCACCATCGACAGCGCGGCTTTCACGCTCACGCCCACCATTCCCGGCGGACCGACCACGCCGGTCGCGGGCAACAACGCGGCGGCCAACTGGAGCGGCGCGGCGCCGGCCTTCGCGGTGGCGCCCGCGGCAGGCGTCAAGCTGGCGGTCGAGGTGCGCAGCAACGGCGGCCAGGTCAGCCTGCGCGCCACGGCGAGCACGCCGCTCACCAGCACCACCAGCGCGAACACCATTCCCATGTCGGAGATCACGGTGGCCAGCGACAGCGCCACGCTGCCCGCGCCGGCGATTCCCAACGCCGGAACGGGCGCGGCCGTGAACGTGACGCCCAGCGCCTTCGGCACCCTGGTGACGCAGCGCGCCGCGAACTGGACCTTCTCGTACGCCAACCTCACGAGCCGCCCGGCCGGCGTCTACCTCGGGCAGGTCACGTTCACCGCCAGCTCGCCCTGAAACCCGCCGAACCGCCCTGAACGCCTTTGCCCGCGCCAAGTCAGCTGGCGCTGGGATCGATCCCCAAAGCTCCGGCGTGGATCTTTCCCTCACCCTTCAGGAGCTTTGCATGAACAAGAACCCCCGGATGACCTGGATCGCAGCCTGCCTCGGCCTGGCTGCGCTGGGCGCCCAGATGCAGGCCCAGGCCCAGGTGCCCGCCGGTGCGCCCGCCGGCACCACCGTGCAATGCAAGGACGACAGCTACGCCTCGCCCGACGCCAAGTCGGGTGCCTGCCGCGGCCACAAGGGCATCAAGACCTGGTACGGCAAGGGCGCCGCCCCGGCCGCACCCGCCGCGGCGGTGCCCGCGGTGGAGACGCAGTCGGCCAGCGTCGACAAGACCGGCGTGGCCCCCACCACCGGCACGGCCACCCGCACGCCCGGCGCGCGCGACCTCACGAAGATGGCGGCCGCGCCCGGCGGCGGCGCGGGCAAGGTGTGGGCCAACGACGAGACCAAGGTCTACCACTGCATGGGCGACCGCTACTACGGCAAGACCAAGAAGGGCGAGTACCTGAGCGAGGCCGACGCCAAGACCAAGGGCATGCACGCCTCGCACAACAAGCCCTGCACGTCCTGAAGGCTCCTTCCAGGAACACCGCGGAACCGGCTTTGCCGGGCCGCAGGTGTTGCCCCCGGTAGGGGGGAGGAGCAGCGACACGAAGTGCGCGTAGCCTGGGGGCGAGCCCTAACGCGGCTGGGATTCGACTTCGCGCGTCCAGCGGTCGATGAGGCGCTTGCGCTCGTCCGCCTTGCCGTACTTCTCGAAGTCGTACTTGATGAGCTTCACGTCGGCCATCGACGGAATGCGCGGGTCGGGCTTGAAGGTCTTGTTGGCCGGCGACTGCAGGCTGCCGGCCTTGGCGCCGATGGACTGGCCCGCGGGGCTCATGAGCCAGTCGTAATAGCGCTTCGCGTTCTCCTTGTTGCGCGCGCCCTTCACCAGCGCGATGCCGCCGACCTCGTAGCCCGTGCCCTCGCAGGGCGCGGCGGTCTTCACGGGGAATTTGTCGTGGCGCCACTTCTCGAAGCCGAAGATGAAGCTCACACCGATGGCCACCTCGCCCTTGGCCACGTTGGGCGCCTGCGCCTGGCCGCTGCGGGTGTAGCTGGTGACGTTCCTGTTCAGCTTCTTGAGGTAGTCGAAGGCCGCGTCCTCGCCCATCTGCTGCACCAGGCCCGCGATGATGGTGTACGCCGTGCCGCTGGACGCCGGGTGCGAGATCTCGATCTCGCCCTTGTACTCGGGCTTGATGAGATCGGCCCAGCACTTCGGCTCGGGCAGCTTCTTTTTCTTCAGCAGATCGGTGTTGAAGCCGAAGCCCATCGCGCTCGTGTAGAAGCCGCCCACCATGTTCTGCGACAGCGCGTACTGGCGCACCGCCCAGTCGTGCAGGTCGTTGATGTAGGCCGGCCGGTAGGGCTCCAGCAGGCCCTGCTCGGCGGCCTGCAGGAACGGGTCGCCGGTGCCGCCCCACCAGATGTCGGTCTTGGGGTTGGCGGCCTCGGCGCGCAGTTGGGCGCCGATTTCACCGGTGCCCTTGTGGGCCTGCAGCACCCGGATGCCGGTCTCGCGCGTGAAGGCCGCGGCGGCCGCTTCGCACCAGCCCGCGTCGGTGCTGCACAGCGCGTTGACGGTGCCCTGCGCGGCGGCGTTCGATGCCGAAAGAAGTGCCACCGCAGCCATGCAGGCGGCGGTGGCGATGTGCCGAATGGCGAAGCTTGGCATGCGCGGCTCTCCTCGTTGCTGGAGGCCGCAGGATAGCGCCCGGTGGGGCGCGCCGCCAGCAACGCCGTCAGCTGCCGCTGCCGGACTTCACCATCGGCAGCGAGGTCGACTGCCCGATCGGCTCGGTGCCGGTCGGGTGCGAAGCCGCATAGGCGCCGGCCTGGATGTCGGCCACGGGCAGCGTCGAGTTCATCGCGGGCGCGCTGGTCGACTGGCCCATGGGTTCGGTACCGGTCGGGCGGGCTGCGGCCATGGCGCCGGCCTGCACCTCGGGCCGTTCGGGCGAGTTCATCTGCAGCGGATGAAAGTCGGAGCCGTCCATGGTTTCGGCCGACGCCTGGACCGTGCCCAAGGCCGCCAGCGCAGCGAAGGAACCGACGGCAAGAAGCTTGAAGGAAGTGCGCATGATGTGTGTTCTCCTGGGTTTCAGGTTGTCTCGGGTCACGTGCCATCGAGCGAACTGCGCGCGGCAGGACCTGAACGCACTCTAGGCACGCAGACTGACGGGATGGTGAGCGAAGACTTAGCTGCGAGTGAGTGGCGCAACCCCGTTCTTGCCCACTCTACGTTGGCAAGGACGGCAAGTGCACACGCGCCATCAGCCCCGGCCCGTCGTCACGGTTGCGCAGCTCGATGCGCAAGCCGTGCCGCTCGGCGGCGGTGCGGGCAATCGCCAGGCCCAGCCCGCTGCCGCCGGCCACCGAACCCGGCACGCGAAAGAAGCGGTCGAACACGCGGCCGATGACGGCTTGCGGAATACCGGGCCCGTTGTCGAGCACGTCGACCACCGCATGCCCGTCGACCTGGCGCAGCTTCACGTCGACCACGCCGCCCTCGGGCGCATAGCGCAGCGCGTTGTCGATCAGGTTGTCGAACACGCTGCGCAACTCGGCTGCGGGGGCGAACACCACGGCGGTGATTCGGCCTTCGCCTTCGAAGCCGATGTCCACGCGCCGCGCATCCGCCAGCACCATCAACTGGCTCACGCTCTCGCGCAGCAGCACCTCGATGTCGACGCGCTCGCGCGCATTGCCGCTTTGCGGCGCGTCCTGGCGCGACAGGTGCAGCAGCTGCTCGATCAGGTGCTGCGCGCGCGTGACGCCGGCCTCGAGCTGGTTGAAGCGTTCGGTGGCTTCGCCGGCCGGCACGTGCGCGCGCAGGTTCTCGATCTGCAGGCCGATGGCGGCCATGGGCGTGCGCAGTTCGTGCGCGGCGTCCTGCACGAAACGCCGCTGCGTGGCGAAGGCGCTGCGCACGCGCGACAGCAGGTTGTTGAAGGCGCCCACCAGCGGCGCGATCTCGTCGGGCACGCGCGCCAACGACAGCTCGGTCGGGCTGCGTTCGTCCTGCGAGGCGACGTCGCGCGCCACCGCGCGCAGCGAGCGCGAGGCCGCCGACACGATGATCCACAGGATCAGCAACGCCAGCGGCAGCAGCAGCGTGATCGGCAGGCCTTCGAGCAGCGCGCGACGCAGTGCGCGGCGGCGCCGGTAGTCCTCGTTCTGCAGCACCTGCACGCGCGGCTGGTCGGCGCGCGGACCCGGCTCGGCGGTGAACACGCGCCAGCTGGCACCGGCGCGCGATCCCGTGGTCACGTCGCTGAAGCCCGGCCCCGGCTGCAGCGGCACCGACAGCGCGGGCCACGACGTGGCGCGCAAGGTGCGGCCGTCGGCGCTCCAGATCTGCACGATGAAGCTGCCGCGCGAGAACGCGGCCTCGCCGTCCATCGGACGCGGCAGCTTCTGCGGGTCGCTGCCCGCATACGACTCGGCCACCAGCCGCATCTGGTCGTCCAGCGCGTTGTGCACCAGGTTGCCGTAGGCCACGAAGGAGAACCACGCCGTGAGCACGGCCGCGCCCAGGTGCAGCGTGATGAGCCACAGCAGCAGTTGCGTGCGCAGCGAACCCGGCCGCCACCAGCGGCCGCCGCCGCGCACCGCACGGGTCATGCTGCCACGCGCCAGCCGAGGCCGCGTACGTTGCGGATGGCATCGGCGCCGAGCTTGCGGCGCATGCCGTGGATGAGCACGTCGATGGCGTTGCTGGTCACTTCCTCGCCCCAGCCGTAGATGCGGTTCTCGAGCTGCTCGCGCGACAGGATGGCGCCGGGCCGCTCCAGCAGCGCATGCAGCAGCGCGAACTCGCGCGCGGTGAGCGCCTCGCGCGCGCCGTTGACCAGCACCTCGCGCGTGGTGAGGTCGAGCTGCAGCGCACCGCCGCCGACCAGCGAATGCGCCGCGCCGTCGCGCCGGCGCACCACGGCGCGCATGCGCGCGAGCAGTTCGCGGAACTCGAAGGGCTTGAGCAGGTAGTCGTCGGCGCCCAGGTCGAGGCTGTGGATGCGGTCGTCCAGGCCGTCGCGCGCGGTGAGCACCAGCACGGGGGTGGCATCGCCGCGCTCGCGGGCCCGCCGAAGCACCTCGGTGCCGTCCTGCCTGGGCAGGCCGAGGTCGAGCAGCACGCAGGTGTAGCCGCCGTCGCCCAGCGCGCTTTGCGCCAGCTCGCCGTCGCGCACCCAGTCGGCGGACCAGCCCGCGCCTTCGAGCGCCTGCTTCAGGCTGCGCCCGATCATTTCATCGTCTTCCACCAACAGTACGCGCATCGCGGCGACTCCTTCGGCCGCAAGGTAGCACGCGAACGGGATGATCGGAAGTGCCTGCGCCGGGCGCAGCGTAACGACCCAAACTTAAGGCAGGCTGAGCCGGCTCAGAACTTCTCGTGCGGTCCCAGGTAGCGCCATTGCCCCACCGGCAGGTTGCCGAGCATGACCTTGCCGATGCGCACGCGCTTGAGGCCCACCACCTTCAGGCCGACCAGCTCGCACATGCGGCGGATCTGGCGCTTCTTGCCTTCGGTGAGCACGAAGCGCAGCTGCTCCGGGTTCTGCCATTCGACCCGCGCCGGCTTGAGCGCCTGGCCGTCCAGGCTCAGGCCGTGGCGCAGCCGGGCCAGCATGGCTGGCGGAAACACCGCCTGCACGTTCGTGGTGATGGGATCGTCGTCGTCCATGCGCACCAGCTGGCCGGTGGGCGCGGGCTGGCCCAGGCCGTGGTAGGCCACGCGCACCAGGTATTCCTTCTCCATCACCGAGTCTTCGCCGATGAGCTGGCGCGCGATGCGCCCGTCCTGCGTCATCACCAGCAGGCCGATGGAATCGATGTCGAGCCGGCCGCACGGCGCCAGGCCGCGCAGCTGGTGCGGGTGGAAGAAGAAGCGCGTGTTGTCTTCGGCCCAGCGGTTCTGCGGCGTGAACAGCGAGACCGCCGGCTCGTGCCCGTCCTCGGCCTGCGCGCTCACGTAGCCGATGGGCTTGTTGATCAGGATGGTGACCTGGTTGGCCTGCTGGCCCTTGGCCGCCTTGTCGATCTCGACGCGGTCCGAAGGCGTGACCTTCACGCCCATCTCGGCCGGCTTGCCGTTCACCTTCACCCAGCCGTTGGCGATCCACTCGTCGGCCTCGCGGCGCGAACACATGCCGAGCTCGGCCATGCGCTTGTTGAGGCGCACGGGCGCGTGGGGGGAATTGGAAGGCTCGGTCATCGGCAGGGCTTGATCTGTGTGCGGCACCGATGCTATCCTGAACGCAGGCGAGAGTTGATCTCGCCCTTTTTGGGGGATTCCCAAGTGAACACACCAAGCACTCAGACTGCACGCAAGTTTCAATACGCCATCGTCATCGGGCGTTTCCAACCCGTCCATTTCGGACACCAAAGACTCATCGAAGAAGGCCTTCGCGCCGCCGAGCGGGTCATCGTGGTGGTCGGCTCCGACCGCAAGCCCCGCAGCGTCAAGAACCCCTTCACCTTCGACGAGCGCGAACGCATGGTGCGCGCCTGCCTGCGCGGCACCGAGCAGATGCGCGTGAGCGTGGTCGGCGTGGGCGACTCGCCCTACAACGACCAGCTCTGGATCGCGTCCATCCAGTCCGCCGTCGAGCGGCTCATCGTTCAGGACGGCCACGTGCCGGCCAAGGCCAGGGTGGCCCTGGTGGGCCACCTCAAGGACGCATCGAGCTACTACCTCAAGCTCTTCCCGCACTGGGAATTCGTCGGCCACCAGAACGTGGAAAGCCTCAACGCCACCGACGTGCGCAGCCTCTACTTCGACCCCGAGAACCGCGGCCAGCTGGCGCGCGCCGACCTGCCCGACGGCACGGCCGCCTTTCTCGACCAGTTCACCCGCACCGCCGACTACGCCGAGCTCTGCGAAGAGCGCGCCTTCCTGGCCGACTACCGCGACAAGTACCGCTATGCGGGCAGCAGCTTTCCGCCCATCTACACCACGGTGGACGCCATCGTGGTCGAGGCCGGCCACATCCTGCTGGTGCAGCGCAAGTTCCATCCCGGCAAGGGCACCTGGGCGCTGCCCGGCGGCTTCGTCGGCCAGCACGAGCGGCTGCAGGACGCGGCCATCCGCGAGCTGAAGGAAGAAACCCGGCTCAAGGTGCCCGTGCCCGTGCTCAACGGCAGCATGAAGGCCAGCCATGTGTTCGACGCGCCCGACCGCTCGCAGCGCGGACGCACCATCACGCACGGCTTTTTCTTCGAGCTGGCGCACAACCAGTGGGCGGGGTTGTCGGACGTGCGCGCCGACGACGACGCGGCCGAGGTGCGCTGGGTGCCGATCACCGAATTTCTCGACATGCAGGACCGCATCTACGAAGACCACTTCTTCATTGCGAACCATTTTCTGGGTGGTCTGGGCAAGAACTGAACGGCCCCGACTTTTTAGCAAGCACGGCCCCGGTTGACGGGCGCCACAGTGAAAGGAGCTTTCACACATGAACCGCAATCTCACCTCCACACCCCTGGGCAACAACCTCCTGCTTCGCACCGACTCCTACAAGGTGTCGCACTGGATGCAGTACCCCCCCGGCACGCAGACGGTGTACAGCTACATCGAGTCGCGCGGCGGCATCTTCAGCCACTCGCTGTTCTTCGGACTGCAGGCCTACCTGCGCGAGTACCTGCAGACGCCGGTGACGCTCGAAGACGTCGAAGAGGCCGCGGCCCTGATGGCGGTGCACGGCGAGCCCTTCAACCGCGAAGGCTGGCTGCGGCTGATCGAAAAGCACGGCGGGCTGATGCCGGTGCGCATCCGCGCGGTGCCCGAGGGCAGCGTGACGCCGGTGCACAACGTGCTCGCGACCATCGAGAACACCGACCCCGAGTTCTTCTGGGTCACGAGCTTCCTGGAGACCGAGCTGCTGCGCGCCATCTGGTACCCGACCACGGTGGCCACGCTGTCGGCCGCGGCACGCACCACGCTGCTGCGCTATCTGGAAGCGACCTGCGACGACCCGCAAGGGCAGATCGCGTTCAGGCTGCACGACTTCGGCGCGCGCGGTGTGTCGAGCCTGGAATCGGCAGCGCTCGGCGGCATGGCCCACCTGGTCAACTTCATGGGCACCGACACGCTGGCCGCATTGGTCGCGGCGCGCCGCTACTACGACTGCGACGTGGCGGGCTTCTCGATTCCCGCGGCCGAGCACAGCACCATCACGGGCTGGGGCCGCGACCATGAAGCCGATGCCTACAGCAACATGATCGACCAGTTCGGCAAGCCGGGCGCCACGTTTGCGGTGGTGAGCGACAGCTACGACATCTTCAATGCCTGCGCGCGCATCTGGGGCGGCGAGCTGAAGGCGAAGGTGGTGGCCTCGGGGTCGACGCTGGTGGTGCGGCCCGACTCGGGCGACCCGGCGGAAACGACGCTGAAGGTGGCGCAGATCCTGGCCGATCGTTTCGGCACCACGACCAACGCCAAGGGTTTTCGGGTGCTGAACAACGTGCGCATCATCCAGGGCGACGGGGTGAACCTGGATTCGCTGCGGTTGTGCCTGTCGAACTTTTTCCACAACGGGTTCTCGACGGAGAACATCTCCTTCGGCATGGGCGGCGGGCTGCTGCAGCAGGTCAACCGGGACACCATGCAGTGGGCAATGAAGTGCTCGGCCATGCAGGTGAACGGCGAGTGGCGCGACGTGTACAAGTCACCGGTGGGCGACGTGAGCAAGGCGTCGAAGAAGGGGCGGCTGGCGCTGGTGCGCGGTGCGGGTGGGGTCGAGACCACGGTGCGTGAAGAGGCACTTTCGCCCGGGCAGTCCGACTTGCTGCAGACCGTGTTCGAGAACGGGCGCATCTTGGAGAACACCACATTCGAGGCCATTCGGGCAAGGGCTGCGGAAGGGGTGAATCAGTTCGTCACCTCGCGCGCGCCGCTCTGAGGCCCTCGCAGCTGTCCGGGGCGGGTGCACAGGCCGCCGGTTTGCGGCCGATCAACCACCGCCCCGCTGACAACGCTCACGTCGATGGGGTGCCTTGCGCAGCGAAATAAAGGGGGAGGCCGCAGGCCGGAGGACATTCGCGGAGCAAGGTACCCCGTCGGCGTGAGCGCACCCCGGATCAGCACGGCGTGAGTGCCACATGCCATGGCCATAATCCCCGCAACTCCCGGAATTCATGACCAAACTCCTGATCCTCAGCGTGAGCGCCGGCAACGGCCACGTGCGTGCAGCACAGGCGCTTGCCGCCACCGCCCAGACCCTTTCCCCGCCCTGCACGGCGGTCCACATCGACGCCATGGCCCACGTGGCCGGCGGCTTTCGCAAGGTGTACACGGACTGGTACATCCAGCTCGTGAACCGCGCACCCGACCTCTGGTCGTACCTGCACCAGCGCACCGACAGCACACCGCACCACGCGCCCTCGCAGCGCCTGCGCCGTGGCATCGAGCGCCTCAGCACCGGGGCGCTGGTGAAGGAAATTCGCCGCGAGCAACCCGATGCCGTCATCTGCACGCACTTCCTGCCGGCCGAACTGCTGATGCGCGAACGCAACCGCGGGCGCATCGACTACCCGGTGTGGCTGCAGATCACCGACTACGACCTGCACAACATGTGGCTGGTGCCAGGCATGACGGGCTACCTCGCGGCAACCGAGGAGGTCGCGTTTCGCCTGCGGGCGCGCGGCATTCCGGCGGACCGCATCCATGTGACGGGCATCCCGGTGATGCCCGCGTTCTCCGAGCCCGAGGTGCCGGCACTGGCGCGCAACGCCTGCGTGGCGGAACTCGGCCTCGACCCCGCTCGGCCGGTGCTGCTGATGGCCTCGGGCGGCGCGGGCGTGGGCGACCTGGCCAGCATGGTCGAACGTGTGCTCGGCCTGGGCAGCGACGGCAACTTCCAGGTGATCGCGGTGGCGGGCCGCAACGTGGAGACCCACGGCAAGCTCGAAGCGCTGGCCCGGCGCTACCCGGGCCGCGTGGTGGCCATCGGCTTCACCAACGAGATGCACAAGCTCATGGCCGCAGCAGACGTGGTCGTGACCAAGCCCGGCGGGCTCACGGTGTCGGAATGCCTGGCACTGGGCAAGCCGATGCTGCTGATCTCGCCCATTCCAGGGCAGGAAGAACACAACGCCGGCTTCCTGATGGAAGAAGGCGCGGCCTGGCTCGCCTATGACGCCATCGGCCTGGACTACAAGGTCGCGCGGCTGATGTACGACCCGGCCAAGCTCGCGGCCATGGCCGCGCGCAGCCGCGCGCTGCGCAAGCCGCAGGCCGCGCGCGCGGTGCTGCAGCATGTGCTGGGCGCCACGACGGGAACCGCAGCATGAACGGCACCGTCGAAAAGACCGGCGTCGGCCGCACGCTCGGCTATCTCGCCTGGGTGGTCGTCATGGCCTTCTTCTTCGCCAACGCCGAGATCCAGATCGAAGGCGGCGCGGGCTGGGCCACCTCGCTGCCGACCTGGCGCATCGAGAACAGCATCTGGCTCGACCTGTTCTGGGGCGGCCGCGCCATGACGGGCTACCACGCGTGGGTGTTCACCTTCATGGCGCTGGTGTTCTTTTCGCCATTGGCCTTCAACGGCCGCTGGACGTGGCGCAACGTGGGGCTGGCGGTGGCGGGCCTCATCGTGTTCTGGGTCTGCGAAGACTTCCTGTGGTTCCTCATCAACCCGGCCTTCGGCTGGGCGCGCTTCAACCCGGTCGATGCGTTCTGGCACAAGCACTGGCTGTGGGGCGCGCCGGTCGACTACTGGGGCGGGCTCGCGGTGGCGCTGGTGATATTGGCCGTGCGGCACTGGCGGCGCAAGCCATGAGCAAGGCACGCAAGCCGGACGACACCCACGCCGTCACCCCGCGCCCCGGCCACTGGGCCGACGCACTGGACGAACTGCAGGTCGAGAACCTGCACCGCATCACGCCCACGCTGTACCGCAGCGCGCAGCCGCGGCGCGCCGACATGGCGGCGCTGCAGCAGCTCGGCATTCGCACCGTGGTGAGCCTGCGTTCGTTCAACGACGACAAGAAGGTGTTCACCGGTTCCGGCATCCGCCTGGTGCGCGTGCCGATCAACACCTGGTCCATCGACGACGCCAAGGTGCTGCGCGCGCTCACGGCCATTCGCGAGGCGCAGAAGCACGGCCCGGTGCTCATCCACTGCATGCACGGCGCCGACCGCACCGGCGTGGTGGCGGCGGTGTACCGCATGGCGGTGCAGGACTGGGACAAGGAGAGCGCACGCCACGAGATGCTGCGCGGCGGCTACGGCTACCACACGCTGTGGCGCAACATTCCGCGCTACATCGAGCGGCTCGACCCCGTCAAGATGCGCCACGCGCTGGCCCATGCCCCGGTGGTTCCCGTGGTGTCCTGAAGGCGCCTGCGGTTTTCGCACCCCGCTCCTATACTGGCCGCCCCGTGGCCACAGGCCATCTTCGAACCCCTGCAAAGGCTTCCTCCATGGCACTGCAAATCCGCTCCCTCGTTCGCGCCAACGGCGAACTCGAACTCTCGCTGCACGACGACCCCATTCCCGAACCGCAGGCCCACGAAGTGGTGATCCGCGTGGAGGCGTCGCCGCTGAATCCGTCCGACCTGGGCCTGTTGTTCGGCGCGGCCGACATGGGCACCGCCAAGGCCTCGGGCACGCCCGATCGCCCGGTCGTGACCGCCACCGTGCCCGAACGCGCCCGGCCCGCCATGGCCGCGCGGCTCGACGAGTCGATGCCCGTGGGCAACGAGGGCGCGGGCGTGGTGGTCAAGGCCGGTGCGTCGCCGGCCGCGCAGGCGCTGCTGGGCAAGACAGTGGCGGCCATCGGCGGCGCGATGTACTCGCAGTACCGCTGCCTCGCCGCCGCGCAATGCATGGTGTTGCCCGAGGGCACGACGCCGGCCGAAGGCGCGTCGTGCTTCGTCAACCCGCTCACGTCGCTGAGCATGGTGGAGACGATGCGCATGGAGGGCCACAAGGCGCTGGTGCACACGGCGGCCGCGTCCAACCTGGGGCAGATGCTCAACAAGATTTGCCAGAAGGACGGCATCGCGCTGGTGAACATCGTGCGCAAGCAGGAGCAGGAAGACCTGCTGCGCGGGCTGGGCGCGAAGTACGTGTGCAACGCGAGCTCGCCCACGTTCCTTGAAGACCTGACGCAGGCGCTGGTAGAGACCGGCGCAACCCTGGCCTTCGATGCGACCGGCGGCGGCAAGCTGGCGGGGCAGATCCTCGGCTGCATGGAAGCGGCGCTGAACCGCACCGCCAAGGAATACAGCCGCTACGGCTCGGCCACGCACAAGCAGGTGTACATCTACGGCGGCCTCGACCGCAGCCCGACGGAGTTCGTGCGCAACTTCGGCATGGCGTGGGGCATGGGCGGGTGGTTGCTGTTCCCGTTCCTCGGCAAGCTCGGCGATGAAGGCACGCAACGCTTGAAGGCGCGCGTCGTGGCTGAATTGAAGACGACGTTCGCGAGCAAGTACACGCGCGAGGTGTCGCTGGTGGAGATGCTGCAGCTCGACGCGATCGGGGTGTATGGCAAGCAGGCGACGGGGGAGAAGTTCCTGCTGAATCCGAACAAGGGCATTGCGGCCTGAATTCCTTCTTCGGTCTTTGAAGAGGCTCCCGGCAGGCGGCACGGCACGACACCGCAGGCCGTCTGCCCTCGCCCCAACCCTCTCCCGCCAGCGGGAGAGGGAGCAAGACAGGGAGCGGGCTCCACCGCCGCTCCCCTTACAAACTACACCACCAGCCGATACCCCACCGCCGTCTCCGTCAACAAATGCCGCGGCTGCGCCGGGTCTGCTTCGAGCTTCTGCCGCAGATGCCCCATGTAGATCCGCAGGTAGTGGCTCTGGTCCGTGTGCGACGGCCCCCACACCTCGCGCAGCAGCTGGCGCTGCGTGAGCACGCGGCCTGCGTTGGCGACCAGCACCGACAGCAGGCGGTACTCGGTGGGCGTCAGGTGCACCTCCTCGCCCGAACGCCGCACGAGGCGCGCCGCGCGATCGAGTTCGATCTCGCCGAAACGGAACAGCGCCTCGGGCGGCTCTTCGCTGCCGCCGCCTGCGGCACGCGGGCGCCGCAGGTTGGCCCGCACGCGCGCCAGCAGCTCGCCGGTGCCGAAAGGCTTGGTGAGGTAGTCGTCGGCGCCCGCGTCGAGCGCGGCGATCTTGTCGGCCTCGTCGGTGCGGGCCGAGAGCACGATGATCGGCACGGCCGACCAGCCGCGCACATCGCGGATCAGCGACACGCCGTCGCCGTCCGGCAGGCCGAGGTCCAGCACCAGCAGGTCGGGCTGGCGCGTGCCGGCCGCGGCCAGGCCGTCGCGCAGCGTGCCGGCCTCGTGCACCACCCAGCCTTCGGCTTCGAGCGCACCGCGCACGAACCGGCGGATCTGCGGCTCGTCTTCGATCACGATGGCGGTGGGCGATGGCATGGGGCTGGGTTCAGAGTTGCGCTTCGGCCGACTCGGGCGGCTCGCGGCGGGGCAAGGTGACCGTGAATTCTGCACCGCCGCCGAGCGCGTTGCCGGCGGTGATGTCGCCGCCATGTGCGCTCACCACCGCCTTGCAGATCGCCAGGCCCAGGCCCACGCCGGGCGTGGCGGACTCGGCCTCGCCGCGCGTGAACTTGTCGAACAGCTTCTGTTCATGTCCGAGCAACGCGGCCGGCAATCCGGGCCCATGGTCGCGCACCGTCAGCACCAGCGTGCCCGGCTCGGCCCGCGCACCGACCACGATGGGCGCAGCGCCGTACTTGGTGGCGTTCTCCAGCAGGTTGACCAGCACGCGCTCGATCAGCACCGCATCGAACTCGACCAGCGGCAGTTCGGGGTCGAGCGCGGTCTGCACGACGATGCTGCCGAGCGAGGTGCGCGCCGCGCGAATGGCCGAGCCCACCACCTCTTCCACCGACTGCCAGTCGCGCCGCAGGTTCACCGCGCCGCCCGCAATGCCGCTTTCGAGCCGCGCCATGTCGAGCAGGTTGTTCACCAGCGCATGCAGTTCGTGCGCCTGCGCGACGATGGCGCGTGCGGCGTTGCCGTGCTCCTCGGGCGGCAGGGTCTGCAGCGATTCGGCCAGGGCGATGAGCGCGGTGAGCGGCGTGCGCACGTCGTGCGAGATGGCGCCGAGCAACGCGTTGCGCAGGCGCTCCGACTCCATCTCGACCACCGCCTGCTGCGCCACCTCGACGTAGTGCACGCGCTCCAGCGCGATGGCGATCTGCCGTGCCAGCGTGTCGAGCTGCTGCGCCTGTTCGGGAATGAGCAGCCAGCGCGGTTGCGCGGGCGACAGCGCGAGCACGCCGCGCACGCGCATCGGCGCCTGCAGCGGCACGTAGTGCCAGGGCTGCGCGGCCAGCGTGGCGGTCGCGAGGCCGGCGGGCTGGCCGTGGCGGAAGGCCCAGTCGGCCACCTGCGGGTCGAAACCCTGCGGCGGCTCGGTGGGCAGCAGCAACTGGTCGGCCGCGTCGGTCACCAGCACCAGCGCATGCCCGCCGAAGTGGCCTTGCACCGCGGCGCCGCCGAGCGCGACCACCTGCGAGCTTTCAAGCGCGGCGGAGAGCTCGCGCGTGAGCTCGAACAGCGAGCGCGCGCGCCGCTCGCGGCTGGTCGACACGCCCGCCGCGAAACGCAGGCCCGCCGTGAGCTGGCCCACCAGCAGGCCGACGCCCAGCATGATCGCGAAGGTCAGCACGTACTGCACGTCGCTGACGGCGAAGGACATGCGCGGCGGCACGAAGAAATAGTCGAAGGCCGCCACGTTGAGCAGCGCGGCCAGGGCCGCCGGCCCGCGCCCGAAGCGCATGGCCACGCCCACCACGCCGAGCAGGAACAGCATGACGATGTTCGACAGCTCCAGCACGCCGGCCAGCGGCGTGCAGACCAGCGTGAGCGCGATGCTGGTGGCGGCGGCCCATGCGTAGGCGGGCCAGTGGGTCGGCGCCTTCTCGTGGTCGTCGCTGTCGATGCGCGCGCCCTCCAGGGGTGCGCGCGACAGCCGGCGCGAGCTGTCGACCCGCGCGACTTCCATGATGTCGAGCGCGGGTGCGTGCTTCGCGATCGCGCCCGACAAGGGTTGCGCCGCCGTGGGCCACCAGCGCCGCCAGCCCGTGGCCGGCTCGGAGCGGCCCAGCACCAGCGTCGCGCAGTTGAGCCGGCGCGCCTGTTCGGCCAGCTGCTCCGCGACGTCGGCGCCGGTGAGCACGGCGGTGGCCGCGCCCAGCTCTTCCGCCAGCTTGAGCACGGCCAGGATGCGGTCGCGCTCCGCCGCGGCCAGCCGCTGCAACCGGGGCGTCTCGACGTACGCGGCATGCCAGCGCACGTTGAGCTGGCCCGCCAGCCGCGCCGCAGTGCGCACCGTTTGCGCGGCCCCTTCGTGCGGACCGACGCAGGCCAGGATCGCGCCCGATGTGTTCCAGGCCTGCAAGCTGCTGCCCTTGCCGTTCCCGCTGCCTCCGGCACCCGACTGCTCCACGCGCCAGCCGCGCACATCGTCTTCCACATGCTCGGCCGTGCGGCGCAGCGCGATCTCGCGCAACGCGATGAGGTTGCCCTTGCGGAAGAAGTTCTGCGCGGCGCGCTCGGCCTGCTGCGGCAGGTACACCTTGCCGGCCGCGAGCCGCGCCGTGAGTTCGTCGGGCGTGACGTCGACCAGCACCACCTCGTCGGCCTCGTCGAGCACGGTGTCCGGCACGGTCTCGTGCACGCGCACGCCGGTGATGGCGCCGACCGTGCCGTTCAGGCTCTCCAGGTGCTGCACGTTCAGGGCCGACCACACCTCGATGCCGGCGGCCAGCAGCTCCTGCACGTCCTGCCAGCGCTTGGCATGGCGCGAGCCGGGCGCATTGGTGTGGGCCAGCTCGTCGACCAGCAGCACGGCGGGCTTGCGGGCCAGCGCGGCGTCCAGGTCGAACTCGGCCAGGGTGCGGCCGCGGTAGGCCAGCTCGCGCAGCGGCAGGGCGTCGAGCCCCGTGAGCAGCGCGGCGGTTTCGCTGCGGCCGTGGGTCTCGATCACGCCGATCAGCACGTCGCGCCCGGCCGTGCGCTCGCGCTGCGCGGCGCTCAGCATGGCCCAGGTCTTTCCCACGCCGGCACTGGCGCCGAAATAGATGCGCAGCTTGCCGCGCTGCGCGCGCGCCTCGTTGTTGCGCAGTTGCGCAATCAGGGCGTCGGGGTCGGGGCGGTCGTCGTGCATGGGTGGCGCGCAGGTTATCGCATCGGACGGTCCTTGCGGCGGCCGGCATGGCGCCGCGCGGTGCGCGAGAGCACCCACCAGGCAAAGGCCAGCGGCACGAACAGCGCCGCCAGGGCCAGCAAGGCCAGCAGCAGGTCAGTGACCATGGCGCAGGCCGCAGCGCGCGAGGTGCTCGCGCCAGCTCACGAGCCGGCCGATCTCGCCGGAGGGCACGCACTCGATCAGGCGGTGCAGCACGTCGGCATAGCGCGCGAGCGGCAGGCGGATCATCAGGCGCACGCAGGGCGCATCGCTTTCCTGCGAGCAGCAGCCGTGCAGCAGAGGCTCGCAGCGCACCACGCCCGCGTCGGGACAGCCGGCGATGCTGCGGCGCACGCGCAGGGCGTCGGCGCAGCAGACGGTCACGTCGAGCACGTAGAACGGGCTAGGGTGGGTGCTCATGGGTGCGTGCGATCGGGGCACGCCAGGGTGTTCTCGGTAAGCGGCATAGGCCATTTCTTGTTTCTCCTCAACGCGGGGCCGAAGGACGGGAAGACGCATCGAGCGCCAGGTTCAGCGCCAGCACGTTGACGCGCGACTCGCCCAGGAAGCCCCACAGCGGGCCCTGCGTGTTGTTCGCGATCAGCGCATTGACCTGATCGACCGGCACGCCGCGCACCCGCGCCACGCGCGCCGCCTGGTACTTCGCGGCGGCCGGGCTGATGTCGGGATCGAGCCCGCTGCCCGAGGTGGTGACCAGGTCGACCGGCACCGGCGCGGTGTTGCCCGGATCGGCGGCGCGCAGCGCCTCGACGCGCCCCTTGACCGCATCGGTCAGCGCCGGGTTCAGCGGGCCCTGGTTGGAGCCGCCCGAGGCGCTGGCGTTGTAGGGCTGCGGCGCGGTGGCCGATGGGCGGCCCCAGAAGTGCTTCGGGTCGCTGAAGTTCTGCCCGATGAGCTTGGAGCCCACGGTGGTGCCGTCGAGCACCACCAGGCTGCCGTCGGCCTGCGCGGGGAACACCGCTTTCGCGGCGCCGGTGACGGCCATCGGGTAGATCAGGCCGGTGAGTGCGCTCATCAGCACGAAGAGCACGAGCGCGGGGCGAACGATATTGCCGTTGTTGTTCATGACGAAGAACTCCTCAGACCAGGTGGACTGCAACGAGCAGCCAGTCGATCAGCTTGATGCCGATGAAGGGAACCAGCAGGCCGCCCAGGCCGTAGATGGCCAGGTTGCGGCGCAGCAGCGCGGCGGCGCCCACGGGCCGGTAGCGCACGCCCTTGAGTGCCAGCGGAATCAGGAACACGATGACCAGCGCGTTGAAGATCACCGCGCTCAGGATGGCCGACGACGGGCTCGCCAGGCGCATCACGTTCAGCGCGCCCAGCTGCGGATAGGTCGACACGAAGATCGCGGGAATGATCGCGAAGTACTTCGCCACGTCGTTCGCAATGGAGAAGGTGGTGAGCGAGCCGCGCGTCATCAGCAGCGCCTTGCCGGTTTCCACCACCTCGAGCAGCTTGGTCGGGTTGGAGTCCAGGTCGACCATGTTGCCGGCTTCCTTGGCTGCCTGTGTGCCGCTGCCCATGGCCACGGCCACGTCGGCCTGCGCGAGCGCGGGAGCGTCGTTGGTGCCGTCGCCGGTCATGGCCACCAGGCGGCCTTCGGCCTGGTACTGGCGGATGAGCGCCAGCTTGTCCTCGGGCGTGGCCTCGGCCAGGAAGTCGTCCACGCCGGCCTCGGCGGCGATGGCGGCGGCCGTGAGCTTGTTGTCGCCGGTGATCATCACCGTCTTGATGCCCATGCGGCGCAGCTCGGCGAAGCGCTCCTTGATGTCGGTCTTGACGATGTCCTTGAGCTCGACCACGCCGAGCACGCGGGTGCCTTCGGCCACGGCCAGCGGCGTGCTGCCGCGGCGCGAGGCTTCCTCGGCGGCGCGCAGCACCTCGGGCGCCATGGAGCCGCCGAGGGCCTCGACGTAGCGGCGCACGGCCTCCACGGCGCCCTTGCGCAGCAGCACGTCGTCGGTGTCCAGGCTGTTCGGTGCGGCCGGCAGGTCGACACCGCTCATGCGGGTCTGCGCGGTGAAGGGCACGAAGCGCGCGCCTTCCACGGCGTTGGCCTCCAGCCCGTCGCGGCGGGCCAGCTCCACGATGCTGCGGCCTTCGGGCGTCTCGTCGGCCAGCGAGGCGAGCATCGCGGCGCGTGCCAGCCGGGCCTTGGTGATGCCGGGTGCGGGCAGGAACGAGGTGGCCTGGCGGTTGCCGTGCGTGATGGTGCCGGTCTTGTCCAGCAGCAGCACGTCGACGTCGCCGGCGGCTTCCACCGCGCGGCCCGAGGTGGCGATCACGTTGGCCTGCATCATGCGGCTCATGCCGGCCACGCCCACGGCCGACAGCAGCCCGCCGATGGTGGTCGGGATCAGGCACACCAGCAGCGCGACCAGCGCGGTGAGCGACACCACGGTGCCCGCACCGGCGGCCTCCACGCTGAACACCGAGAACGGCAGCAGCGTGACGGTGACCATCAGGAACACCAGCGTCAGCGCCACCAGCAGGATGGTGAGCGCGATCTCGTTGGGCGTCTTCTGGCGCTTGGCGGCCTCGACCATGCCGATCATGCGGTCGAGGAAGGACTCGCCCGGGTTCACCGATACGCGCACCACCAGCCAGTCGGACAGCACGCGGGTGCCGCCGGTCACGGCCGAGAAGTCGCCGCCCGATTCGCGCACCACGGGGGCCGATTCGCCGGTGATGGCGCTTTCGTCGACCGAGGCCACGCCTTCGATGACTTCGCCGTCGAGCGGCACCACGTCGCCAGTCTCGACCAGCACGATGTCGCCCTTGCGCAGGTTGGGCGCCTGTTCAGGCAGCCACTGCGCGCCATGGTGCGGCTCGGTCAGCTTCTTGGCCCAGGTGTCCTTGCGCAGGCCGCGCAGCGAGGCGGCCTGCGCCTTGCTGCGGCCTTCGGCCAGGGCTTCGGCGAAGTTCGCGAACAGCACGGTGAACCACAGCCACACGGTGATGGCCAGCACGAAGGCGGGCTTCATGCCGGTGTCGCCCGGGAAGCTCAGCGCGTGAATCCAGAGCAGCGTCGTGAGGATGCTCCCGATGTAGACGATGAACATCACCGGGTTGCGCCACTGCGTGCGCGGATTGAGCTTGGCGAAGGCGCCCCACAGGGCGGGCTTGACCAGCGCTGCGTCGAACAGCGAGAGAGATGTCTTGGTAGTAGCGGTCATGGTGGGCTCCTTCTTATTTCCAGAGCACCAGGTGTTCGACGATCGGGCCCAGGGCCAGCGCCGGCACATAGTTGAGCAAACCGACCAGCAGCACCGTGCCGATCAGCAACGAGACGAACAGCGGGCCGTGCGTGGGCAGCGTGCCGCCGGTGACGGGCAGGCGCTTCTTGGCCGCGAGCGAGCCGGCAATGGCGAGCACCGGCACGATCATCGCGAAGCGGCCGAGCCACATGGCCAGCGCGAGCAGGCCGTTGTAGAAGGGCGTGTTGGCCGACAGGCCCGCGAAGGCGCTGCCGTTGTTGTTGGCGGCGGAAGTCAGCGCGTACAGGATCTCGGAGAACCCGTGCGCACCGGGGTTCGCGATGCCGGCCTTGCCGGCGCCCGCGACCACCGCCACCGCCGTGCCCGCCAGCACCAGGATGGGCGTGACCAGGATGGCGATGGAGATGAGCTTCATCTCGCGCACCTCGATCTTCTTGCCGAGGTACTCGGGCGTGCGGCCGATCATCAGGCCGGCGATGAACACCGCCAGCATCGCGAAGATCAGCATGCCGTACAGGCCCGAGCCCACGCCGCCGAACACCACCTCGCCGAGTTGCATCAGCACGATGGGCACCATGCCGCCCAGCGGCGTGAGCGAATCGTGCATCACGTTCACCGCACCGCACGAAGCGGCGGTGGTGATGGCGGCGAAGAGGGCCGAGGCATCGATGCCGAAGCGCACTTCCTTGCCCTCCATGTTGCCGCCGCTCTGCAGCGCACTCGACACCTGGTCGACACCCAGCGACGCGAGCAGCGGGTTGCCGGCCTGCTCGGCGGGCGTGATGACCATCACGGCGATGACGAACATGACCGTCATCGCGGCGAGCACGGCCCAGCCCTGGCGCATGTCGCCCACCACGCGGCCGAAGGTGAAGCACAGCGCGGCCGGGATCAGGAAGATCGCGATCATCTGCAGCAGGTTCACCAGCGCGTTCGGGTTCTCGTAGGGGTGCGCCGAGTTGGCGTTGAAGAAGCCGCCACCGTTGGTGCCGAGCATCTTGATGGCTTCCTGCGAAGCGACCGGGCCCATGGCCAGGGTCTGCGTGGCGGTGGTGGCGTCTTCCATCACCGGCTGGCCCTTGTCGTCCTTCAGCGGCTGGCCGTCGGGGCCGTTCTTCGGTTGCTGGAAGGCCGTGGTCTCCAGCGTGTTCACCGTCTTGTAGGCGTCGAAGTTCTGAATGACGCCCTGGCCCGCGAAGACCATGGCGATGACGAACGAGATCGGCAGCAGCACCCACAGCGTGATGCGCGTGATGTCGGCCCAGAAGTTGCCCACCAGGCCCTTGCCGTCACCCCTGCGCGCGAAGCCGCGCACCAGCGCGAAAGCCACCGCGATGCCGGTCGCGGCGGACATGAAGTTCTGCACCGTGAGCCCGAGCATCTGCGTGAGATAGCTCATGGTGGACTCGCCGGCGTAACCCTGCCAGTTGGTGTTGCTCACGAAGCTCACCGCGGTGTTGAAGGCCGAGTCGGGCGACACGGCGGTCATGCCCGCGGGGTTCAGCGGCAGCCAGCCCTGCAGGCGTTGCAGCGCATACAGGAAGATCGCGCCGATGGCGTTGAAGGCCAGCAGCGCGAGCGCGTAGCGCAGCCAGTGCATCGACTGCTCGGGCTTCGTGCCCGCGAGCTTGTAGAGCGGCGCCTCGACGCGCTGCATCCAGCGCGGCAGGCGCTCGTTGCACATCGCGGCAAGGAATTTGCCGACGGGCCAGGCGAGCACGCCCAGCACCGCGAGAAAGAGGGCCAGCAGGCCCCAGGCGGAGGCGGTCATGTCAGAACTCCTCCGCGCAGATCAGCGCGAATACGAGGTAGGCGAAGAGGATCACGGCGATCAGGGCGCCGAAGCCGTACAGGACTTCGAGGCTGATCACGATGCGGCTCCGTCAACGGCATTCGACGCCTTCGATGGGTTCTTCGGTGCGTCGAGCTTGTTCAGCCCGACCACCATGGCCCCCACCACGGCCCACAGCGCCAGCAAGGCGCCCATCCAGACGATGTCCATTCAATTGCTCCTGGAGCGAAACACAAGGCCTTCAGTCTCGGGATCGGTGCGTAAAAACGGGGAACAGAGTCGGCGGGGCCGCATAAAGAAAGCGTAAAAACGCGCCCGCCGCCGCCGCGCGGCGTATAGCCCGCTCCTATCGGGGTCATTGCCCTGTCTTGCTCGACACCGCTGTCGGCGTCATTTAATAATCAAAGCACTTACTTTTATAAATGACGGACCGATCATGAAGACACATTCAAGGGCCTGGCTCGGCGCCGGCCTCGCGGTGGTGGTGCTGGGGGGTGCCGGCTACGGGCTCGTCGCAAAGCGCCAGCCCGCGCATGCGCAGGGCGCCGGCATGCCGCCGGCCAAGGTGGCGGTGGCCATCGCGAAGAAGACCGAGGTGGCACGCTTCCTCGACGGCATCGGCACGCTGGAGGCCCACCGGCAGGTCGAGGTGCCGGCCGAGGTGGAGGGGCGGGTGTCGAAGATCCTCTTCACGCCCGGCGGCGAGGTGCGTGCCGGGCAGTTGCTGGTGCAGCTGAACGACGCGCCCGAGCAGGGCGACCTGGAGCGCCTGGCGGCCCAGCGCGCCAACGCCCGCGCCCTGCTCGAGCGCACGCGCCGCCTGCTGCCGCAGCAGGCCGCCACGCAGGAACAGCTCGAACAGGCACAGGCCGCCTTCGAACAGGCCGGCGGCGACCTGAAGCGCGCGCAGGCGATGCGCGAGCAGAAGCAGATCAACGCGCCGTTCGACGGCGTGCTGGGCATCCGCCGCGTCAACCTCGGGCAGTTCGTGCGCGCCGGCGACGCGCTGGTGTCGCTCACCGACGCGCGCACGCTGTTCGCCAACCTCACGCTGCCCGAGAGCGCCCTGCCCGTGCTCCAGCGCAACCAGCAGGTGGCGCTCTCGGTCGATGCCTATCCGGGCCGCGTGTTCCAGGGGCGCCTCAGCACCATCGAGCCGCAGATCGGCACCGACACGCGCACCGTGCGCCTGCAGGCCACCGTCGACAACAGCGATGGCGCCCTCGCGCCGGGCATGTTCGTCAACGGCAAGGTGGCTCTGCCTGCGCGCGCCGACGCCATCACCGTGCCCGAAACGGCGCTGACCTACAGCACGCACGGCGACTCGGTGTTCGTGGTGCGCGCCGCCGACAAGGGCGACGGCTTCACCGCCCAGCAGGTGTTCGTGAAGGCCGGCGACCGGCAGGACGGCCGGGTCGTCATCGAGAAAGGCCTGATGCCCGGCGACAAGGTCGTCACCTCCGGCCAGCTGCGGCTGTACAGCGGCGCGGCCGTCGCGCCGGGCGAGCAGGACACGCTGGCCCTGCAGGAGCCCAGGCCATGAAGTTCACCGACCTGTTCGTGCGCCGGCCTGTGCTGGCGCTGGTGGTGAGCACGCTCATCCTGCTGCTGGGCGCCCGCGCGCTGGGCGACCTGCCGGTGCGGCAGTACCCGCTCACCGAAAGCACGACGCTCACCATCACCACGCAGTACCCCGGCGCCTCGCCGGAGCTGATGCAGGGCTTCGTCACGCAGCCCCTCGCGCAGGCGGTGGCGACCATCGAGAACGTCGACTACCTCTCGTCTTCGTCCACGCTGGGCCGCAGCGTGATCAGCGTGCGCATGAAGCTCAACGCCGACGCCAACCAGGCGCTCACGCAGGCGATGGCGCAGGTCAGCCAGGTGAAGTACCGCCTGCCGGCCGAGGCCTTCGACCCGGTCATCCTGAAGTCGTCGGGCGAGGCCACGGCCGTGGCCTACGTGGGCTTCTCGAGCAAGACCATGCCGATGCCCGCGCTCACCGACTACCTCTCGCGCGTGGTGCAGCCGCAGTTTGCGTCCATCACGGGCGTCTCGGGCGTGGAGGTGTCGGGCGGGCAGACGCTGGCGATGCGCGTGTGGCTGGACCCCCACCGCATGGCCGCGCGCGGCATCTCGGCCGGCGAGCTGGCCGACGCGCTGCGCCAGAACAACGTGCAGGCCGCGCCGGGCCAGGTGAAGGGGCTGTACGTGGTGTCGAACATCCGCGTGAACACCGACCTGGTGAACGTGGCCGAGTTCCGCGACATGGTGGTCAAGCGCGACGGTGACGCCCTGGTGCGCCTGGGCGACGTGGCCACGGTGGAGCTGGGCGCCGCAAGCGCCGACAGCAGCGCCACCATGGACGGCGTGCCCGCCATCTACCTCGGCCTGCAGGCCGCGCCCAACGGTAACCCGCTGGTGATCGTGAAGCGCATCCGCGACCTGCTGCCGGCCATCAAGCAGAACCTGCCGCCGGGCGTGGAGGTGCAGCTGCCCTTCGAGCTCGCGCGCTTCATCGAGGCGTCGATCGACGAGGTGCAGCAAACGCTGCTCGAAGCCATTGCCATCGTGGTGCTGGTGATCTTCCTGTGCCTGGGCTCGGTGCGCGCGGTGCTGATTCCGGTGGTGACCATTCCGCTGTCGATGCTGGGTGCCGCCGCGCTGATGCAGCTGTTCGGCTTCAGCATCAACCTGCTCACGCTGCTGGCGATGGTGCTGGCCATCGGGCTGGTGGTGGACGACGCCATCGTGGTGGTGGAGAACGTGCACCGCCACATCGAGGAAGGCAAGTCGCGCGTGCAGGCCGCCCTGATCGGCGCGCGCGAGGTGGCCGGCCCGGTGATCGCGATGACGCTCACGCTGGCCGCGGTGTACGCGCCCATCGGCCTCATGGGCGGGCTCACGGGCTCGCTCTTCAAGGAGTTCGCCTTCACGCTGGCCGGCGCGGTGGTGGTGTCCGGCGTGATCGCGCTCACGCTGTCGCCGGTGATGAGTTCGTTCCTGCTGCCGCGGGACACCGCCGGCAGCCGCGTGGCGCGCGCCGCCGAGTCGTTCTTCCACCGCCTGTCGAGCGCCTACGGCCAGCTGCTCGACGTGTCGCTGCACCACCGCTGGGTGACAGGCGCCTTCGCCGCGCTGGTGCTGGCGAGCCTGCCCTTCCTGTACAACGCCGCGCAGCGCGAGCTGGCGCCGGGTGAAGACCAGGCCATGGTGCTCACGGCCATCAAGTCGCCGCAGCACGCCAACATCGACTACGTCGAGAAGTTCGGCAAGAAGTGGGACGAGGTGTTCGCCACGCTGCCGGAGAACACCGGGCGCTGGCTCATCAACGGCTCGGATGGCGTGGCCAACAGCATCGGCGGCGTGCAGCTGTCCGACTGGAAGGACCGCCAGCGCAACGCCGACCAGATCCAGGGCGACACGCAGGCGCGCATGAACGACGTGGAAGGCAGCAGCGTGTTCGCGTTCCAGCTGCCCTCGCTGCCGGGCTCGACCGGCGGGCTGCCGGTGCAGATGGTCATTCGCAGCGCAGGCGACCACGCCAGCGTGTTCGAGGCCATGGAAACCCTGAAGAAGTCGGCGCGCGACAGCGGCAGGTTCGCCGTGGTCGACAGCGACCTGGAGTTCAACAACCCCACGCTCGAAATCCGCGTGGACCGCGCCAAGGCCAACAGCATGGGCGTGACCATGAAGGCCATCGGCGACACGCTGGCGGTGCTGGTGGGCGAGAACTACGTCAACCGCTTCGGCATGGACGGCCGCTCCTACGACGTGATTCCGCAGTCCCCGCGCGGCCAGCGCCTGACGGGCGAGGCGCTCGCGCGCTACTTCGTGAAGAGCGCGAGCGGCCAGTCAGTGCCGCTGGCCAACCTGGTGCAGCTGTCGACCAGCGTGGGCCCCAACAAGCTCACGCAGTTCAACCAGCTCAACGCGGCCACCTTCCAGGCCATCCCGATGCCGGGCGTGAGCATGGGCGACGCCGTGGCCTTCCTGAGCGAAGAGGCGAAGAAGCTGCCCGCGGGCTTCAGCTACGACTGGCAGTCGGATGCGCGGCAGTTCACGCAGGAGGGCTCGGCGCTGGTGATGGCCTTCGTGTTCGCCATCGTGGTGATCTACCTGGTGCTGGCGGCGCAGTACGAGAGCCTGCGCGACCCGCTGATCATCCTGGTCAGCGTGCCGATGTCGATCTGCGGCGCGCTGGTTCCGCTGGCGCTGGGCTTCGGCACCATCAACATCTACACGCAGATCGGGCTGGTGACGCTCATCGGGCTCATCAGCAAGCACGGCATCCTGATGGTGGAGTTCGCCAACGAGATCCAGATGCACAAGGGCTTCGACCGGCGCGCCGCCATCGAGGAGGCCGCGCGCATCCGGCTGCGCCCCATCCTGATGACCACCGCCGCGATGGTGATGGGCCTGGTGCCGCTGCTGTTCGCCAGCGGCGCCGGGGCCAACAGCCGCTTCAGCATCGGCCTGGTGATCGTGGTCGGCATGCTGGTGGGCACGCTGTTCACCCTGTTCGTGCTGCCCACCATGTACACGCTGCTGGCGCGCGACCACCGCCCGGCCAGCCGCTCGCAACGCGCGGCGGAACTCGATGCACTGGCCGAAGGCGCATGACCATGAACAGACTTTTCAACGCCCTCCCTTTTGCGTGGAGCGCCCTGAGCGCCCTGGGCGCGCTGGTGCTCGCGGGCTGCGCGGTCGGTCCGACGTACACCGCGCCTGCCGATGCGCCCGTTGCCATCTCCGCGCCCGAGCGCTCGCTGTTCGCCGACGACGCGGTGCAGCGCGACTGGTGGCGCCAGCTCGACGACGCGCAGCTCGACGCGCTCGTCGAGCGCGCGCTGGCCGGCAACCACGACATCCGCATCGCCCAGGCCCGGCTGCTCGAAGCCCGCGCCACGCAGACCGAGGCGGAGCTCGAACGGTTGCCGGTGGTCATCCTGGGCGCAAGCAAGACGCGCGGCATCGCGCAAGGCAACAGCGGCACGCAGCCCGAGGTGCGTTCGCTGTCGCAGAGCAGCCGCGCGGGCTTCGACGCCGCGTGGGAAATCGACCTGTTCGGCCGCCTGAAGCGGCTCGACGAGGCCGCCACCGCGCGCACCGAGGCGAGCGCGGCCGACCTGGAACAGGTGCGCATCGTGGCCGTGGCCGAGCTGGCGCGCAACTACTACGAGATGCGCGGCGCCGAGCAGCGCCTGGCCGTGACGCGTCGCACGCTGGACAGCCTGCGCAGCAGCCTGCGCGTGACCGAGGCGCAGGTGCGCACCGGCCGCGCGCTCGAAGGCGACCTGGCCAGCGCGCAGGCCAACCTGGCCACCACCGAGAGCCAGCTGCCCGCGCTGGAAACCGCGCGCCGCCAGGCCGCGTACCGCGTCGCGGTGCTCGCCGGCCTGCGCCCCGCCGAGCTGGAGCCCCTGCTGCAGCCGCGAACGCTGCGTGTGCTCGACAAGCGCCTGCCCATCGGCGACCTGGGCGAGCTGCTGCGCCGCCGGCCCGACGTACGCCGCGCCGAGCGCGGCCTGGCGGCCAGCATGGCCGACGTGGGCGCGGTCACGGCCGAGCTGTATCCGCGCTTCGACATCGGCGGCTTCCTGGGCTTCTTCGCGCTGCGCGGCGCCGACCTGGGCAGTTCGTCGAGCCGGGCCTTCAGCGTGACGCCCGGCGTGAGCTGGCCCGCCCTGCGGCTGGGCTCGGTGAAGGCGCGCGTGCGCGGCGCCGAGGCCCGCGCCGAGGGCGAGCGGGCGCTCTACGAACAGACCGTCCTGCGCGCCATCGAGGACGTGGAAGGCGCGCTCACCGGCTACGGCCAGAACCAGTTGCGCCTGCAGCGGCTGGCGGAGGCGTCGGCGCGCAGCGGCCGCGCCGCCCAGCTGGCCGAGGTGCGCTACCGCGAAGGAGCGGCCCCCTACCTGAGCGTGCTCGATGCGCAGCGCACCCTGCTGCGCGCGCAGGACGCCGTGGCCGTGGCCGAAACCGCCTCGTACACCAGCCTGGTGGCGCTTTACAAGGCGCTGGGCGGCGGCTGGCAAGCACCCGCACGGACAAAGGGCGGTCCAACCGGCTGACAATGGCACCGTTGACCTCCACGACCGAACCCGCCATGTCCGCACCCGACGCCAAGCCCGCCTGGCAGCCGCACCAGCCGGCAGACCGCATCCTCTCCACGCTCAAGACGCGCGGCGCGCTCGGCATTCCCGACATCGCCAAGGTGCTGAACGTGACGGTGGAGGCGGTGCGCCAGCAGATGAGCAAGCTCGAGGCCGAAGCCCTGGTCGACGCCGAGAGCCGCTCCAGCGGGCGCGGCCGGCCCACGCAGATCTGGCGGCTCACCGGGGAAGGACACAAGCGCTTTCCCGACACGCACGCCGAGATGACGGTGCAGATGATCAGCGCCGTCATCAGCGTGTTCGGCGAGAAGGGCATGGAGCAGCTCATCGGCGCGCGCGAGGCCGCCATGCGCGCGAGCTACACCGAGGCGATGCGCGGCGCGCGCAGCCTGAAGACGCGGCTGGAGCGGCTGGCGGAAATTCGCAGCCGCGAGGGCTACATGGCCGAGTTCCGGCCGGACGAACAGGGCCAGGGTTTTCTCTTCATCGAGAACCATTGCCCCATCTGCACCGCGGCACAGGCCTGCACGGGTTTTTGCCGCAGTGAACTGCAACTCTTCGACGAAGTGCTGGGGTCGGACGTGACCGTCAGCCGCGTCGAGCATGTCCTGGCGGGCGCGCGGCGGTGCGCCTACCGGGTCGAACCGAAGGCGAACGCGCCCGACCCGGCGTGAACGCCGAATCCGCTTTCAACAACCACGAAGGAACCACGATGGAACACAAGCTCCCACCCCTGCCGTATGCGCTCGACGCACTGGCACCTGAGTATTCGAAGGAAACCCTCGAGTACCACTACGGCAAGCACCACAACGCTTACGTGGTGAACCTCAACAACCTGCAAAAGGGCACCGAGTTCGAAGCCCTGACGCTGGAAGAGATCGTCAAGAAGGCCAGCGGCGGCATCTACAACAACGCCGCGCAGATCTGGAACCACACCTTCTTCTGGAACTGCATGAAGCCGCAGGGCGGCGGTGCACCGACGGGCGCGCTGGCCAAGGCCATCGACGCCAAGTGGGGCAGCTACGACGCGTTCAAGGAAGCCTTCGTGAAGTCGGCCGTGGGCAACTTCGGTTCCGGCTGGACGTGGCTGGTGAAGAAGGCCGACGGTTCGGTGGACATCGTGAACACCGGCGCCGCCGGCACGCCGCTGACCACCGCAGACACCGCGCTGCTGACCGTGGACGTCTGGGAGCACGCCTACTACATCGACTACCGCAACCTGCGTCCGAAGTTCGTCGAGACCTTCCTGGCCAAGCTGGTGAACTGGGACTTCGTCGCCAAGAACTTCGGCTGATCGATCAGCCGTTGATCAGGTTCAGGATGTTCCCATCGGGGTCCTTGAACCACGCGACCTTCATGTCGCCCATGACATGGAGGTCGCCTTCGAGCTTCGTATCGGGCATGTCGTAGTGCTCGAAGCGCACGCCCTTGGCCTTGAGCGCAGCAACGAGGCGCTCGATGTCCGCGCCGACCTGCCAGGTCACTGCCGTCGCCTGGTTCGTGCCGGCGAACGACGAACGGTACACGTTGATGCGCGTGGTACCGCTGCCGTAGACCACGACTTCGTCGCCTTCCGCGCCGACTTGCGCAAGGCCCAGCGTGCCTTCGTAGAAGCGGCGGGCCACCGCGAGGTCTTTCACCGCGAGGTTGGCCACCGCATCGATGTTTGCGAGCATGGTTGTCTCCTTTGTCTGGATCGACATTTCATGTTCGGCGCCGAAACGGCCCTGTCAAGTCGCCGCCGTCTGATACGGGACCCATCGCGAACCACGAAAACACCGCCGCGGCGCTTGCGGCACACTGCACCCTTGGTGCAGTGAGGCCCAAAGACCTCCATCGCCGCTGCTGCAACCCCGATCCGTCCAGACAAAGAGACAAACCCATGATCCGCAAACTCACCCGCACGCTGGCCCTTGCGCTGGCACTCCCCCTCGCGTTCGCCGCGGCCGCCGCGCATGCGCAGAGCTACCCCGCCAAGCCCATCCGCATGATCGTGCCCTTCCCGCCCGGCGGCGGCACCGACATCCTGGCGCGCCTGGTGGCCCAGAAGCTCACCGAGACCAACCACTGGACGGTGGTGCCCGACAACCGTGGCGGAGCCGGCGGCACCATCGGCATCGCCGAGGCGGCGCGCGCCGCGCCCACGGGCTACGACATCGTGATGGGCCAGAAGGACAACATGGTCGTGGCGCCCTGGCTCTACAAGAACCTGAGCTACAACCCGGTGAAGGACCTGACCGCGGTGGCCCACGTGGCCTACACGCCGGTGGTGATCGTCACGCAGGCCAACTCCAGGTTCAAGACGCTCGACGACGTGGTGAAGGCCGCGCGCGCCGCGCCCGACACCGTCACCTACGGCTCGCCGGGCAACGGCACCACCATCCACCTGGCCGGCGAGATCTTCGACAGCGCCGCCAAGATCAAGATGCGCCACGTGCCCTACAAGGGCTCCAACGCGGCCATGATGGACGTGCTGGCCGGCAACGTCGACCTGATGGTGTCGTCGGTGCCTTCGGCCATGGCGCAGATCAAGTCGGGCAAGCTGCGTCCGCTGGCCGTGACCTCGGCCAAGCGCAGCACCTCGCTGCCCGACACGCCCACCGTGGCCGAGCTCGGCTACAAGGACTTCGACGTGAGCACCTGGTACGGCATCTTCGTGCCGGCCGGCACGCCCAAGGACGTGGTGACCCTGCTCAACGCCGAAATCAACAAGCTGCTGGCCACGCCCGAAATGAAGGCCGCCATCATCGCCCAGGGCGCGGAGCCGCAGAGCATGACGCCGGCCCAGTTCGGCACGCTGCTGAAGACCGACTACGACAAGTGGAAGGGCATCGTGCAAGCCTCGGGCGCGACAATCGAATAAGCCTGCGCACCGCAGAATGGTGTCTCCAGAACAAGCCGCTCCGACGGCATGGAGACACCCATGGTTCATTCGATTTTGCTGAAGACAGCCGCCCTGGCAGCGGCTGTCGCCTTCGTGCAGGGCTGTGCGCAGACGCCTGCCCAACCCCCTCTTCAGCCGCCTTCCAACGCCAGCATCGCCGCCCACGTCGCGGCGGCCACCCAAGCGGCGGGCACCGACCTCGGCCCCCTGCTCACGCTGTGCAAGCCCGCGCCCGCCGCGCAGCCGCCGCAGGCCGAACTCGACAGGGGCCTCACCGCCCTCATCAACCAGCCGGCACCGCCGCCCGGCAAGGCCTTCGACAACCTCTACTTCGTGGGGGCCGACTGGGTCAGCGCCTGGGCGATCAAGACCTCGGACGGCATCATCCTCATCGATGCGCTGAACAACCAGGTGGAGGCTGCCGCGCTCATCGAAGGCGGCATGCGCAAGCTGGGCCTGGACCCGGCGCAGATCAAGTACGTGGTGATCACCCACGGCCATGGCGACCACTACGGCGGCGCGCCCTACCTCGCCAAGAAGTACGGCGCCCGGGTGGTGATGAGCGACACCGACTGGCAAATGACCGAGACCAGGCTCGAGTTCGCCACGCCGATCTGGGGCGCGCCGCCCAAGCGCGGCGCCAACGACATTTCGGCGAAGGACGGCGACCGCGTCACGCTGGGCGACACCACGGTCACGCTCTACCTCACGCCCGGCCACACCATGGGCACCCTCTCGCCGGTGTTCGACGTGACTTCCGGCGGGCAGAAGCACCGCGTCCTGCTCTGGGGCGGCACGTCCTTCAACTTCGGCAAGAACGTGCCGCGCCTGGACAGCTACATCGACGCCACGCGGCGCATGTCCACGGTGGTCGCGGCACAGAAGATCGACGTGCTGGTGTCCAACCACTCGGCCATCGACAGTTCGCAGGCCAAGCTGGCGGCGCTGCGGCAGCAGCCGGCAGGGGCGGCGAATCCGTTCGTGCTCGGCACGCCGACGGTGGCGCGGGCGTTGAACGTGATGGGGGAATGCGCGCAGGCGCAGCGCGATCGGTTCACGATGCAGTGAGGCTTCCCGTCTTGCTCCTTCCCCCTTTGGGGGAAGGTCGGGATGGGGGCTGACGGCAATCGACAGGCCGACCGCCATTGATACGCCGCTTGCCCCAACCCCTGCCCTCCCCCCAGAGGGGGAGGGAGCAATCTCCCCGCTCAGTCCGGCACGAACTTCGTGTTGAAGACGTCGACGTCCGACGCCAGCTCGAAGGTCACCACCTGCCCCATCTTCCCGTCGCTCATGCGGCAGGCCGAGAACAGGCTGCTGCGCCCCTTGAAGTAGAACTCGTCCAGCACGATCAGCGCGTACGGGTACGGCACGAAGACCTGGTGTTCGAAGATGACGCGGTGCACGTTGCGCGGCGACGGAAAGAGCTTGTAGTCGTTGGTGTCGATCGACTTGGCGGTGGCCATGGTGTGCTGCCGTTTCTTCTTTTGAGGCTCAGGCCGGGTCGCGCACGTCGGCCACGGGGTTCGCTCCGAAGTCCGCGCGCGCCAGGTACTTCAGCACCTTGGCCGCGGCCGTGGCCGGGCTGTCGAGCAAGCCTTCGTTCTTCATCTTCTCGAAGCGCGTGCGGTCCGGGAATTTCTCGGCCGTGGCGCCGCGCAGCTGTACCTGCATGTCGGTGTCGATCACGCCGGGCGCCAGCGAGACGATGCGCGCGCCGTTCGGCGCATGGGCTTCCTCGAGCGCCACGGCGCGCGAGAAGTGGTCCATGCCGGCCTTGGAACCGCAGTACGGCGCCTGGCTGCCCATGGCGTTGCGGCCCAGGCCCGAGGAGATGTTCAGCACCTTGCGCGCGCCGCGCCATTCGCGCGTGGCGCCCAGGAAGGCGGCGGTCAGCAGCATCGGCGCTTCGAGGCCGATGCGCAGGGCCAGCGACAGCTCGGCGGCCACGGCGCCCGACAGCGGCGCGGGGTTGCCGACTGTGCCCGCGTTGTTGATGAGCGTGACGCTGTCGAAGCGCTGCGCATCGACGGTCTGCAGCCAGGCCGACAGGCGCGCCGCGGCGGCGACCGGGTCGGACAGGTCCTGCTCCCATTGCGTGAGCTCGGCGCCCGCGGCCTTGGCCGCCTCGGCCAGCGCGGGGCTTTGCTTGCGCGAAATGCCCAGCACCGTGTGGCCGGCCTGCAGCAGCTGTTCGGCCATGGCCTGGCCCAGGCCGCGCGAGGCGCCGGTGATGAGGGTGAGGTGGGAAGAAGCGGTCATCTGGAAGAAAGTCTTTCTGGAAAGAAGGCGGGAGGTTAAGGGGTAACGAAAAGCCTCGCGGCTCAACCGGTCCTGAATTGCTTGCGCAGGAAGGCGCGATGCCTGGCGATGTGCTGCAGCTGCGCGGGCGCGACGGTGCCGCCCAGGTCGATTTCGTCCGCGCCGTTGAGCACCGCGTTGGCGTTCGTCATGGCGCGCGCCACGACCTCTTCCTCGCTCACGCCGAGCTGCGCCGCCAGGTCGAGCGCCACGCGGCGCATGGCGCGCTGCGACAGCATCCACATGGCGCCGAAGCGGTCCCAGGCGAGCGCGGCCTCTTCGGACTTCTCGCGGTCGGCCAGGATCTCGCTGAGCGGCTTGGCAAGCACCGCGTCCAGTTCCTCGAGCCTTTCGGCCAGTTGCTCATTGCGCGCGAGGGCCTCTTCGAGCGTCGGCCCGGCCTCTTCGGCCTTGGGCTTCTTCGATGGCTCCGGCGGGGGAATGAACGCGGCCTCCGCGTTCGCGGGCACGATCTGGATCTGGTCTTTGAGCGTCATGAGGTTTCCGTTTCCGCGGAGGGTTGGCTGTTCTTCTTGTTCGACATCGCGCTCACGCGCAGGCCCGGCAGGTCGAGCACGCGCAGGCCACCGTACTCCACGCGGATCAACCCCTGCGCGGAAAGGCCGTTGAGCGCCTCGTTCACGCGCTGGCGCGACAGGCCGACCAGGTAGGCCAGCTCCTGCTGCGTGATGCGCAAGACTTCGCCCACGCCCGGGTACAGCACCGGGTTGAACAGCGACACCAGGTTGCGCGCCACGCGCGCGTCGGGGTTGTTGAGCCGGTCGATCTCCAGCGCAGCGATGAACTGGCCCAGCCGCTCGTTGAGCTGGTTCATCACGAAGCGGTTGAAGCCGATGGAGTGGTCCAGCAGCCAGTGGAAGCTCTCGATCGGCAGCCCCGCCACCACGCTGCGGCGCAGCGCCTGGATGTTGTATCGGTAGGGCTCGCGCTTCATCACCGTGCCTTCGCCGAACCAGCCGCCGGGCGGCACGCCGGTGTAGGTGACCGAGCCGCCGTCGGCGTTGTCGTTGCTCATCTTGAGCAGGCCTTCGACCACGCCGAACCAGTAGGTGGGCGAGCGGCCGACGCGGCACACCAGGTCGCCGGGCTCGGCCTCGCCCACCACGAGCGCGGCCTCGGCGCGGCGGCGCTCGGTGGGCGTGAGCGTGAGCAGCCAGGGGATGCCGCCGAGCTCGGCGGCGTTGGCGGGGCGCACGCGGTCCTTGATCGAACCGCCGAGCACGCTGTGAGAACCGCCATGGGAAGGACTGCCTTGAGGCATCGGGAAACTCCGGGGAGTAGTGTCCCTAGGATTGTCGTTGGAACGACACCCGGGCGTCAAAGTGAGACCTACGATCCGCCCACTGTGCAAACAACCGCCCCCACCTTCCCCCGTCTGCTGCTCGCGCATGCCGAAGCCCGCCCCGAGTCGCCCGCCGTGCGCGAGAAGGACCTCGGCATCTGGCAAACCTGGACCTGGAACGCCGTGGCGCAGGAGGTGCGCGAAATGGCTTGCGGTCTCGCGAGCCTCGGCTTCAAGGTCAACGACCACCTGGCCATCGTGGGCGCCAACCGCCCGCACCTGTACATGGCGGTGGTCGCCGCGCAAAGCCTGCGCGGCGTGCCGGTGCCGCTGTACCAGGACGCGGTGGCCAGCGAGATGGTGTTCATGCTGGAAGACGCGGGCATCGAGTTCGTCTTCGTCGAGGACCAGGAGCAGGTCGACAAGCTGCTGGAGTGCCGCGAGATCCAGAAGGAGCGCTACCCCGCGATCCGCCACATCATCTACGACGACCCCAAGGGCCTGCGCCACTACGACCAGCCCGGGCTCATGAGCTACGAGCAGCTGCGCGCGCTGGGCCGCGAGTTCGACAAGGCCAACCTGGGCTACTACGACCGCGCGGTGGCGGCCGGCGAAGCGACGGACGTGGGCGTGATCCTCTACACCTCGGGCACCACCGGCCGCCCCAAGGGCGTGTGCCAGACGCATGCGAGCTTCATCGCGGCGGGCCGCGGCGGCGTGGAGACCGACCGGCTCGGCCCCGGCGACAACATCATGAGCTACCTGCCGATGGCGTGGGTGGGCGACCACCTGTTCTCGGTGGCGCAGTGGCTGGTGGGCGGCTTCACGCTGAACTGCCCCGAGTCGGCCGAGACGGTGATGAACGACATGCGCGAGATCGGCCCGAGCTACTACTTCGGCCCGCCGCGCACCTTCGAAGGTTTGCTCACCGCCGTGTCGATCCGCATGGAAGACGCGGCGCGCCCGAAGCGCTGGCTCTATGCGAAGTTCATGGCGCTCGCGCAACGCGTGGGCGCGGACATCCTCAACGGCGCGCCGGTCAGCACGGGCGACCGGCTGATGTACGGCCTGGGCAACCTGCTGGTGTACGGCCCGCTGCGCAACGTGCTGGGCATGAGCCGCATCCGCGTGGCGTACACGGCCGGCGCGGCCATCGGGCCCGACCTGTTCCGCTTCTACCGCTCCATCGGCGTGAACCTCAAGCAGTTCTACGGCCAGACCGAGACCTGCGCCTACGTGTGCCTGCAGCAGGACGGCAAGGTCAAGCTGCAGACCGTGGGCACCGCGGCGCCGGGCATCGAACTGAAGATCGCCGAAGACGGCGAGGTGCTGGTGCGCGGCGTGTCGGTGCTCAAGGAGTACTACAAACGTCCCGACGCCACCGCCGAGGTGCTCGATGCCAACGGCTACTTCCACACCGGCGACGCGGGCGTGCTCGACAGCGAAGGCCACCTGCGCATCATCGACCGCGCCAAGGACGTGGGCAAGCTCGTGGGCGGCGCGATCTTCGCGCCCAACTACATCGAGAACAAGCTCAAGTTCTTTCCGCAGATCAAGGAAGCCGTGTGCTTCGGCAACGCGCGCGACGAGGTGTGCGCGGCCATCAACATCGACTTCGAGGCCGTGGGCAACTGGGCCGAACGGCGCGGCCTGTCGTACGGCGGCTACGTCGACCTGGCGGGCAAGCCCGACGTGCTGGCGCTCATCGCCGAGTGCATCGGCAAGGTCAACGCCGACCTGGCGGGCGAGGACGGCATGGGCGAGACGCAGATCGCGCGCTTCCTGGTGCTGCACAAGGAGCTGGACCCCGACGACGACGAGCTCACCCGCACGCGCAAGGTGCGCCGCGGCTTCATCGCCGAGAAATACGCGGTGCTGCTCGAGGCGCTCTATGGCGGCAGGACCGAGCAGTACATCGAGACCCAGGTGAAGTTCGAGGACGGACGTACCGGGGTGGTGAATGCCACGCTCAAGATCGTCGAAGCGAAGACGTTTCCCATCGTGAAGGCCGCGGCATGAGCACTCGCAAGACCGGCGAGGTCATCCTCGACGTGCAGAACATTTCGCTGAGCTTCGGCGGCGTGAAGGCGCTGACCGACATCAGCTTCGACGTGCGCGAGCACGAGGTGCGCGCCATCATCGGGCCGAACGGCGCGGGCAAGAGCTCGATGCTGAACTGCATCAACGGCGTGTACTGGCCGCAGCAGGGCTCCATCACCTTCCGCGGCCAGACCTTCAAGCACATGAACTCGCGCCAGGTGGCCGAGATGGGCGTGGCGCGCACCTTCCAGAACCTGGCGCTGTTCAAGGGCATGAGCGTGCTCGACAACATCATGACGGGGCGCAACCTGAAGATGAAGAGCGGGCTGCTGGCGCAGGCCTTTCGCTGGGGCCCGGCCGAACGCGAGGAGCTCGCGCACCGCGAGTTCGTCGAGCACATCATCGACTTCCTGGAGATCCAGGCGCACCGCAAGACGCCGGTGGGCCGCCTGCCCTACGGCCTGCAGAAGCGCGTCGACCTGGGCCGCGCGCTGGCCATGGAGCCGCAGGTGCTCTTGCTCGACGAGCCGATGGCCGGCATGAACGTGGAGGAGAAGCAGGACATGAGCCGCTTCATCCTGGACGTGAACGACGAGTTCGGCGCGACCATCGTGCTGATCGAGCACGACATGGGCGTGGTGATGGACATCTCCGACCGCGTGGTGGTGCTGGACTACGGCAAGAAGATCGGGGACGGCACGCCCGATGAAGTGCGCAACAACGAAGACGTGATTCGGGCGTACCTGGGTGTGGAGCACTGACGCCATGCCAATCGTCGCCATGAAGCATTGCTCCTTCCCCCTGTGGGGGAAGGCTGGGATGGGGGCACGACGGCCCTCGCAAAGCAGCTGCGCCTCATCGACCGCCGCCTGCCCCCACCCTGTCTCTTATACACATCTGACGCTGCCGACGAAGCGCCACACGTGTAGATCTCGGTGGTCGCCG